>CAKQXI010000042.1 GCA_934281565.1 uncultured Prevotella sp. | reverse complement strand
CTGGATCAGGTCAGAGGGTTTAATCTCAGCATCCGCAATGGCGGTAGCACCCCTTAGTTAGCATTTTGCTAACCGGGTGCAAAGTTACGACAAATATATGAAACAGCAAAATTTATGATAGTTTTTTGCATCTTTG
Source organism: uncultured Prevotella sp. (assembly GCA_934281565.1). Lineage (GTDB taxonomy): Bacteria > Bacteroidota > Bacteroidia > Bacteroidales > Bacteroidaceae > Prevotella. The sequence goes on along the minus strand of CAKQXI010000042.1, from coordinate 16,390 downwards.
TGTATGGGTATCGGTATTTTTTTATATATTTGCAAACGAACAAAGTTATAACCTAAAACAAAAACACGAAAATTCATGGTACAAACAAAGAGAAAAATGAGGTGGTCAATATGGCTCTTGTTATTGACTACTCCTATGGGCTTACAAGCCCAAGGATTACATCTTGTCGATTTAGATTCTTTGCATATTATGGGATCTGCAAGCATTGTGGAGCCTCAACTCCTTAAGAAAGGCGTTGTCAACAATGCCTTGGATGTGTTGAGTGGAAAGACTGCAGGTGTGAATGTTACGACCAATGGTCTTGATCGAATTGCCATGCTCAACTCTGTGAGAGTGCGCGGTACGACTTCTATCATGGGTGGTAACGATCCGTTGGTTATCATTGATGGCGTTACAGCCGACATAGCCACTCTTGCTACTATTTATCCTGCCGACATCGAGAGTTTTACCGTGTTGAAAAATGCGGCAGAGACAGCTATGTATGGTTCTCGTGGTGCCTCTGGTGTCATTGAAGTCAAGACGAAGAAAGGTACTGGCAAGGGATTTCAAATATCTTATGAGGGCAACTTTGGCATTGAGGCTATGTATAAGCATCTGGAAATGTTGAATGCCTCCCAATATGTCACTACGGCAAAGAAGCTCGGTCTAAGCTATAATGACAAAGGCTTTGATACTGATTTCCATCATGCGATAACTCGTACTGGAAATATTCAAAACCATTACTTGGCGTTCAGTGGAGGAAATCCACAATCCAACTATCGTGCTTCTTTTGGATACATCGACCGCAATACCATTGTTCGCAGCAAAGGTTATCAGAACTTAGTGGCGAAGATTGATGTATCGCAAAAGGCTTTTGGTGATAGACTTACTGGTGACTTTGGTGTGTTTGGTTCTTCTTACAAGAACAATGACATCTTTGACAACCAGATGCTTTTCTATTCTGCAGCGGCAATGAACCCTACTTTTCCTGCAGGACAAGATGAGAATGGCAATTGGACGAAGAACTCAGCTGCATCACAGATCAATCATCCCGGTGCCTTGCTCTATGAGCGAGACGATACGAAGAACATGAACTTCAATGCTCATTTGAAGTTGACATACGATATTCTGAAACATCAGAATGGTAGTGGTGTTAACAATCAACTCAGTTTATCTGCTTTTGGTTCTTATTCCTATTCGTCAAACGAGAACAATCAGTTTTGTCCTACATGGGTCTGGGCACAAGGAAATATTTATAGGGGAGAGTTTAAGAGTGAGGAATGGTTGGGCAATATCTCGCTCAACTATCAACATAGCTGGGGAATACATCTCGTCAAGGCAATGCTGGGAGCTGAATACCAAAAGCAGACGAAGACTGCGTTCTGGACCCATGCAAAAGGTATTACTACCAACGACTTTGGCTATAATAATATAGGTGCGGCTGCTTCTCGTCCTTTTGGTGGAACGGATAGCAATTACGAGGATCCATCTATGGCTTCCGTCATGGGAGATGTCAGCTATACGCTCATGGACAAGTATACTTTGTCGGTGGCAGCACGTGGTGATGGTTCTTCTATGGTTGGCTCCGACCATACTTGGGGCTTCTTTCCGTCTGTCTCTGCTTCATGGGACATGAAAAAAGAGTCTTGGTTGAGAAATGCCAAGATGGTTTCTATGTTTAAGTTGCGTACTGGATACGGTCGTTCTGGCAATTTGGGTGGTATTTCTTCCTATACCACAATGAATATGGTACGCCAGAATGGTATCGTGTCGGTTGGCAGTACCCCTACTGTGACAATGGGGATGGTACGTAACAATAATCCTGATTTAAAATGGGAAACTCGTTCTACTTTCAATATCGGTGCTGATATGGGATTTTGGAACAATCGACTGATTCTTACGGCGGAGTATTATTACTCTAAGACAACCGATATGCTTTATGCCTATGATGTGCCTGTGCCTCCATTTGCATACGATAAGTTGCTCGCCAACATTGGGTCGATGTTGAACAAAGGTTTGGAGATAGGTCTTTCTGTCACTCCGATTGCCAAGAAAGATATGGAGCTTAATATCAATATGAACCTTGCTTGGCAAAAGAACAAGTTGCTGTCTTTGAGTGGCGACTATAAGGGAATGCATATGTCGGCAGCCGATATTACAGCAATGGGTGCTCTCTCAGGAGCTGGACAGCATGGTGGATATAACAATGTGGTATATCAAATTGTCGGTCAACCTCTTGGTGTGTTCTATCTTCCTCATTGCAAGGGAGTCGTAAAGGATGGAAAAGGGCATTATTGCTATGACTTGGAAGATTTGGATGGTGATGGCAATATAGACCTGAGTGATGGTGGTGATAGATACATAGCAGGGCAAGCTACTCCAAAGGTGACACTTGGCTCTAACATCAGTTTCCGCTATCGTGATTTCTATCTCTCCTTGCAGATGAATGGTGCTTTTGGACATAAGATATTCAATGGCACAGGTTTGGCTTATACCAATATGTCGAGCTTCCCCGACTATAATGTGTTGAGGAATGCACCTGAGAAAGACATTGTTGATCAAAGAGTCTCTGACTACTGGCTGGAGAAAGGTGATTATCTCAATTTCGAGTATCTTACTTTGGGATATGACATACCGATTAAGAAGAAGTTGGTTCAGTCATTGAGGATTTCTGCAAGTGTGAGCAATCTGGCTACGATAACCAGTTATAGCGGTTTGACTCCGATGGTCAATAGTTATGTGGTTAACAGTACGATGGGCATTGATGATAAGAGAACCTATCCTCTGTACAGGACTTATTCCATTGGACTGAGTATTCAATTCTAACAAATCTTTCTATTCATTTAATGTTAATGAGATAAATATGAAACGATATATATTAAACTTGCATAGGGTTTCTTTTGGTATGCTCTTAGGGGCATCGCTCGCATTTACTTCTTGCTTGAGTGAGCATCCAAAGGATCAGTTGGATGAAAGCCAAATTTATAATTCCGCATCGAACATCTATGTCAATGCCGTAGCATCGCTTTATAATTATATAGGTGGAACTCAAGAGAGCGAGGGCTTGCAAGGTACTTGCCGAGGTGTATATGACTATAATACGCTGACTACTGATGAGGCTATCATCCCGATTAGGGGTGGCGATTGGTATGATGGTGGTTTATGGAATGCGATGTATCAACATAAGTGGAGTGCCAATGACATCTCGCTTTATGACACATGGAAGTATCTTTATAAGGTGATAGTGCTTGCCAATAAGTCACTTGGCATTATCGAGGAAAAGTCTGCCTTGCTTACTGCCAATCAAAAACAGGCATATAGTGCTGAAGTGAGGGCTATTCGTGCAATCTTCTATTATTATCTGATGGATATGTATGGAAGAATTCCACTCAACGATGGTTCCGTCCAGTCGGAGCGAAGCGAAGTATTTCAATTCATATTCAAGGAATTACAGTCTGTTTTGCCAGAACTTCCAGATGAGCATAGCAATAGAGAAGGAAGTTATTATGGTAGAGTTACGCAGCCTGTAGTCAACTTCCTCTTGGCGAAGTTGGCACTGAATGCCGAAATCTATATGTATGATAACTGGACGGATGGTTATGCGAACCGTCCTGCTGGCAAGAACATATTCTTCTTAGTGGATGGACAGAAGTTGAATGCTTGGCAAACGTGTATTTACTATTGCGACAAACTGGCAAGCGAAGGATATACTCTGGAACATGACTATGCCCATAATTTCTCTACGATTAATGAGTATTCCGACGAGAATATCTTTACCATTCCGATGGACAAGAATATCTATGCAGCTCAGTTCCATTACCTTTTCCGTTCTTATCATTATATTCATGGTGGTGCTTTGGGTTGGGGCTCGGAGAATGGAACGTGTGCTACTGTCTCAACCATGAAAGCCAACCATTATGGCGAGAAAGACGAGGATGCTCGTTGCAAGGTTAACTTTGTGACTGGTATCGTGAAAGTGGATGGCAAGGAGTTGATGCAAGATGATGGAAAGCCATTGGAATATCAACCTTTTGAAGTGAAGCAGAACCTTACGGACAGCAAGTATATCAAGACTGCTGGGGCAAGGATGGCAAAGTATGAGGTAGACAGAACTTCGTATATGGATGGCAAACTGCAAAGCAATGACATCGTTCTATTCCGTTATGCTGATGCTCTGTTGATGAAAGCAGAGGCTAAGGTTCGCAATGGTGAGGATGGAAGTGCAGAACTGAATGCTGTCCGTTCTCGTGTCGGTATGCCCAATCGTACAGCTACGTTGGATAATATCTTAGAAGAACGTTTATTAGAATTGGTTTGGGAGGGCTGGCGTCGTCAAGACCTTATTCGCTTTGGTAAGTTTACGGAAGCCTACGATCTTCGTGAACCACTTGAGGGTGAGTCTTCAGGCTATACCACTGTCTTCCCTATTCCGCAGAAGTGTATAGATTTGAATAATAAGTTAAGCCAGAATAAGGGCTATTAGACTTCCCATCTCCACCCTCTTTGATATAAAAATATCCATTTTAAGCAACTTTGTATTAAGCAATCTTGTTTAAAATGGATATTTTTATTATCTTTGCAAGCTCACTTTAATGAAGGGAACCATTCATGGGAGTTCCTAATAAACTTCCTGATAAATTTCCTAATAAACTTCCTAATAAATTGCATGAATTATGACAAAAGAAGAATTGATGGGTAGGGCTATTCAGCTCTCCAAAGATAGTGTGAAAAAGGGTGGAGGACCTTTTGGGGCAGTTATCGCCAAGGATGGTGTGATAGTAGCAGAGGCTTCCAATAGTGTGACGATAGATAACGATCCTACGGCTCATGCCGAGGTAAATGCCATCCGTATGGCTACTCGTGTTTTGTATACATTTAGTTTAGAGGGATGTGAGATCTATACCTCATGTGAGCCATGTCCAATGTGTTTGGGTGCTATCTATTGGGCACATTTGGAACGTATCTATTATGCAAATAATCGGAAAGATGCAGCTGATATAGGCTTTGATGATGACTTTATCTATCAGGAGATTTCGCGAAAGATAGATGAAAGACACAAGCCGATGATTGCCTTGATGAGAGACGAGGCTTTGGGGGCATTCCGTATGTGGCGTGAGGATACGACAAAGACAGAATATTAGATTTTGATGTAGGTTATTTCTCCTTTTTCGCTTCAAAGGTGTGAAAAAGGAGATAGCTTCCATTCGCTTTTATAGATACTTCGTCACCTATTGCTTCGTTCAGTGCTCCTTGCCAGAACTCTCGGTAAGGATAAGGTTGCCAACGGAAACCTGTGCCAGATAATTGGGTGCTGTCAAAGTTGAAGATGCTAATCTGTTGGCGAGCGAAACTCTCAAAAGATTGTTCCTTAGATGCTGGTGTGAAATAACCATTATCTGTAATCATGGTTACATCTAAGTGGAAGTCTTTCATGTATCTTATCAGGAGCGAGATATTCCCCAAGGTATGGTCCTCTCGTTTCCCAGTGCTTCCTATATAAGCGATACGATGGCAACCTTGTTCTATACAGAAACGAGTGGCTTTGGTCTGGTCGTTGTCCTCTTGTTCATGGACGATGTGTAATATGTCGGCATACCGTTTTTTGAAATCGGTAGGCAAGGAGTCGCCATCTCCTACAATGGCATCGGGAGTACCACCATGTAGGATATGGTTCATACCTGCTCCATCGCAACAAACAAGGTACTTTGCCTTGTTGAGAATGGATAGAGGAATGGGATGTGAGGGATAATCGCCATCACAAAGTATCACAGCATCAAATGTAGATGAGGCTGTGATGAGAGGATATGCAAGTGTTTTCTGTTCCATACTGCAAAGTTACAATAATTTTATAAGATATGAGTATTGTCTGTATTGTTTTCTGTAACTTTTGTACAAATCGTTCGTTTCTTTCGGAATTTAATATTATCTTTGCAACATCATTTCGTGGATAGTCGACAATGAGATGTTGATGTTAATCCGTGATTTGGTTCTATTTATAAGATTTGGCGTTTGCTGCAATTTTCTTATAGTTTGTTGAAAATTAGGGACTTTCGACAAGAGGTTATAATGAAAACCAAGTGGACGTCTACACTTTATGTGTATATTATGGCACGAATGCGCCCTTTCGTAAAGAGAGGGTGCATCTTGTGTTATCCTTATATACTTTTTGGCGTAGACTTCTGCACTGATATCCTTTAACCTCTTAGGTCCCCTAATACCTCAACAGACAAAGGATGGTTAGTACAGAATTCCTACGCCATTTCTGTATATAGATAAATGTTAATAATCAATCTTTCTACTTTGGGGAGTCGGTAGATGTACAAAATTTAAGTTATGGGAAAAGTAAAATGGCTTTTTATGTTATTGATTGCAAGTATTATGATTTCTTGTAGTAGATCTGAGGATCAATCATCAAATGGGTGGAATTATGGAAATATACTAAACTATGAGCCTTCAGAAGCATATCAAATAGTATCTAAGCAATCAGCTGAAGATATAGGAATGTTATATTCTCAGCCAGTTTATTTGGATAATGAATTTCATAGTGAGCGTGAGGACTCGATGTTGGTTTTTATAGGGCTAAAGAATGGACATTTATGGCTTGAGGGATATAAATCAAATAGAAAAGACTGGTTAAATTCTTCATTTACTTCTGATGAGATAAAAACAATGACTTATACCAAAGCTGTTTCTTGGACAGATAATGTTGTATTTGATAAAGAGTGGCGTTATAAAGATTATGATGGGAATCTTCATGTCGGTACTGTGACTTCTTTTTCTGGCATATCTCTTTTAATAAATAATTCCAACCCTGTTGTTGAATATAATGTGGTTGCCAAAGAAAATGGAAAAGATAGAACTTTTGGTATGAGATGTGTAACGTTTGGTCTTTCTGGTAAAACGATAAAGAATCTTTCTGGGTATGATACTAAATTGATAAAATGGTATGGAGATTATTTGTTTATAGGAGCTGATTGTTATTCTATGGATGGGGAATACCAATATACTAGCTTTAATGGAGATTTAATTTCTTGTTATATAGGAGTTTCTAGAGAGTGTGGAATAAGAAAAGATGCTCTAATAAAATTAGATTTATCTCAATATGGTCCTGAAAAATGGTATATTGATAATTCTCAAATTGTTCAAAAGTTAAATTTGAAACTTGGTGAGAAAGACTATTTGAGAGTTAACTTTAAATCAAAAGAGTCAGAAAATGTATATGTCTATGAGGTGAAAGTCATATACGAAGACCTCAATAAGGATACTGAGACTTATGAAGTAAGGGTAGATATTGATAATGGAACTTTATTATAATTAAGTTTGTAATATGCTTCACTTTTTGTAAACAAGTACATAGAGATGGATTAACTATTAAAGAATAGGGTGATTATCTATTAGAAATAGTGTGATAATCAACTAAGAAAAGGGTAATAAAATTTACTCACTTAATCATTTCACTATAGCCAAACATATGTTCGACTATAGTGAAACATACGTTTGACTATGGTCACACAAATGTTTGACCCTAGACAAACGATGCTCAAAATAGGTATTCTTCTCTAAAAAGCATATAATACGTTATAGCTAAGACTTTAGTATCCCTCTCCTTCATTTATCCTTCACTGTAATCCTATGATTATCAATGATATTTTATAAAAAGTGAAGGATAAATGTTTGTAACATAGTTAAATACAAGAAACAGGGTCGATTCTTGCAAAAATTATGTTTTCAAAACATTATTTTTGCAAAACATAATTATTGTAAGGATGAGATTTGTGAGAAAGAGGGGGCAATGATGGATGCCATATCATATTATTGATGACCAATTTCCTCCACACTCTTGACCAATGAGTCTTTGCCATTCAAGAGATAGTATTGTACTCTTACGACATGGTCGATGTCGGCATTGCCCTTTATCTTGATATGCAGAGTCTTGCCATACATAAAGGTGTCGCGCCGAGATGGATAAGAAACTAATTGCAACATCGATTTAGTGGAGCCACTTCCGATATAGAATATATCCACACTGTCCACAACCACTTTCTGGACAGTGTCTTGCTTAATCACTTTCTTGGCATGGAGTGCAGAGGTGTCCTCTGGATAAAACTCACTTGCTGCCACCGTGTCGCCATCGTTTTGGTTAGGTGCAAACTTGCAACTGGTAGTTGTCGAGATTGTTGTGGTGGCAATCAACGCAGCCACGAGATATAATAGTTTCTTCATTGTCTCAATTATGTTTTTGGTTATATTTTACAAAAGTACATCTTTTATTTGACTCTACATAAATATACAAAGGTTATTAACGTTTCTTTGCACTATCGGACTTGGTACGGAGTTGGTACGGAGAAGATACGGACTTGGTACGGAGCAAGTCTTTTGTTGATTTTGTGGAAAAGCGAGCTTTTGGGGTAATTTTATGTGAATATCCGTTTTGGTTTGTTTAAATAGCTTAAATGTGTGTATAAATATACATTAGGTCTTTAGTGCTTATGTGAAAGGCTTCCTTAGAGCAAAATTTAAACTTCCAAAAGCCCTAAGGAAGCCTTTATATTATAATAGACGATTACATCTCTACGATTACCTCGTGCTTGCCATTAGAGCAAGAGATGACGGTGCCAGCGATAGCCTTGCCATCAACGGTAATCTGCTTGACTCCTTTTTCCTTACCGTCTGGGTTCCTCACGATGATGTGATATTCACCACCACGGAACTTGCGGTTGACCACATATTCTTTGGCAGTGCTTGGTAGACATGGGTCGATGTTCAAACCCTCGTAATCAGGCTTGATGCCAAGGATAAACTCACTGATGGTATACCACATCCATGCAGCAGTACCAGTCAGCCAAGAGTTCTTGCCCTCACCGGGTTTAGCGGCATCCTTGCCAGCCACCATCTGGCAGTTAACGTATGGCTCGACCTTGTGCAAGGTCTGGTATTTTTCCTCTACGTAGCTGGGAAGTATCTTGGTATAATGTTTCCAAGCATCGTTACCACGACCAGCGACAGTCTCACCGATGATAACCCAAGGATTGTTGTGGCAGAAGATACCTGCGTTCTCCTTATAACCCTCTGGATAAGAAGAAATCTCACCCATTTCCACATGGTATGTCGTATAAGCAGGGTTGTTGAGAACCATACCATGCTCGCACTCCAAACGTTCCTTGGCACTGTCAAGAGCCTTGTCGCAAAGACCCTCTTCCAAGCCGATGCCAGCCATTGTGCACCAGCCTTGGCTCTCAATGAATATCTTGCCTTCCTCGTTCTCATCACTGCCAATCTTGTTTCCGAAGAAATCGTATGCACGGAGGAACCATTCTCCATCCCAGCCATGTTGTTTAACAGCCCCGTCCATTTCGTCAACAGCTTTCTGCATACGCTCAGCTTCCGCAGTATACTCTGCCTTGCCAGTATTCTTGGCGAGTTGATGGCAAAGAGTCACATAGTCCTTGCCTGTCACAACGAACAAACCAGCAATCATCAAGCTCTCAGCCTTAGACCCCTCACCCTTGTTCTCTGTAGTCTGGAAACTCTCGTTTGGATCCCAAGAGAAGCAGTTGAGGTTGAGGCAGTCGTTCCAGTCGGCACGACCAATCAAAGGCAACTTATGGGGACCAAGGTTGTTGATGACATGGTTCATGCTAATCTTCAGATGCTCAAAGAGAGAAACCTCACTACCCGGTTGGTTATCGAATGGAACTTGCTCATCGAGAATGGAGAAGTCGCCAGTTTCCTTGATATAAGCCACAGTACCGAATATCAACCAACATGGATCGTCGTTGAAGCCACCGCCAATGTCGTTGTTGCCACGCTTGGTCAATGGTTGGTATTGGTGATAGCAACCACCATCTGGGAACTGGGTACTTGCTATGTCAATGATACGTTGGCGAGCACGCTCTGGAATTTGATGAACGAAGCCAACCAAGTCTTGGTTTGAGTCACGGAAGCCCATACCTCTACCAATGCCACTCTCGAAGAAACTGGCGGAGCGAGACATACAGAAAGTAATCATACATTGATATTGGTTCCAGATGTTCACCATGCGGTCGAGCTTGTCGTTGCCACTCCTTACGGTGAAGATGTTGAGCAGATTGTCCCAATACTTGCCAAGTTCGGCAAAGGCAGCATCTACTTTCTCTGTCGTATTGAAACGAGCCATCAAGTCATGGGCTTTTTCTTTGTTGATAACTTTCTTGGCAGCGAACTTCTTGTCCTGTTCGTTCTCTACGTAACCTAAGAGGAAGATAAGGTCACGGCTTTCGCCGGGTTGCAATGTCACTTCGATATAGTGAGAGGCAATAGGACTCCATCCGTGGGCAAAACTGTTGCGAGGCTTTCCCTCCATCACAGCTTCTGGCTCGGAGAACTCATTGTAAAGTCCCACGAAAGTCTCACGGTCGGTATCATAACCTTGTATTTCTGTATTGACAGTATAGAAAGCATAGTGATTGCGACGCTCGCGATACTCGGTCTTGTGATAGATGGTGCTGCCCTCTATCTCCACCTCGCCAGTAGAGAAGTTGCGTTGGAAGTTCTCCATGTCAGTAGCAGCGTTCCATAGGCACCACTCTGCGAAAGAAAATACCTTGAGACTCTTTACTTGATTGGAGTTATTAGTAAGTGTCATCTTCTGTACTTCAGCCCAAGTATGGAGAGGAACGAAGAAAAGTACACTAACCTCCACACCGTTCTTGCTACCAGTGATACGAGTATAGTTCATGCCATGTCTACACTCGTAGCTGTCCAGTGAAGTTTTGCAAGGTTTCCATCCTGGGTTCCAAACAGTATCGCCATCCTTGATGTAGAAGTAGCGACCACCATTGTCCATTGGCACGCCATTATAGCGGTAGCGAGTGATGCGGCGGAACTTGGCATCCTTGTAGAATGAATAGCCACCAGCAGTATTCGAGATAAGCGAGAAGAAGTCCTCATTACCCAGATAGTTAATCCAAGGCCAAGGGGTCTTAGGGTCTGTAATCACGTATTCGCGATTGGCGTCATCAAAATGACCATACTTTTTTTCTGTCATTGTCTGATAATCTTTAATGTTTAATTTAGGTGTATTTGTCTTATGTGCCGCAAAGGTACGACAAATATCTGAGAAAACATTGGATTCGCAAGAAATATTTTATAATGTTTTCTTAAATATTGACATAGTGAATTGGGTTTTTAGCTATCTTTGCCAGTGATAAAACTTGTTATAAACCCTTTAAAACGATAGGAGATAATATTATGAAGCAGACATTGGAAGCGTTTGAGGCAAAGAACCTTGAATATGAGAACATCTATAATGAGGAAGATGAGCGTAGAGGATATAATTCTATTTGGTATAATTAGTGATAAAAATGGGGGACTTCAACATTCTTGAAGTCCCCCATTCATTATGAGTGTCATGCTTTTATTTCTTGGTCTGCGCCATCATTTCCTTGACGGCTCTTTCTAACTGGCTGTCATGACCGTTGATATAATCTTCTGGAGTATTGTAAACTTCTATGTCGGGATTGAGTTGGGCATTCTCCTCGAAGTTGCCCCTCATATCACGGCATCCTACTTGTGGTATACCGAATACAAGACTGCGGTCCATCAGTGCCTCCCACCATACGGCAGTCATCGTTCCAGCAATAGGCGCACCAATCAGTTTACCAATGCCTAGCTCTTTGTATATCAATGGGAAACCATGACCATTGCTGTAATCATCTTCACAGATGAGAACACAAGACGGTTTGTTCCATTTACCGAATGGATCCTTACCAATAACCTTTCCCTGAGGAACAAATTCTTGGTATTCCTTACCACTGAGCAAAGTGCAGAGGTCATCATGCAACCAACCACCACCATTATGTCGTCCGTCCACGATGGCAGCATCACAGTTACGGTTCTTGTCATTCAACAGTTCGCTATATACCGTGCGGAAACTCTCGCTGTTCATTGCCTTAACGTGAACGTATGCGATGCGACCATGGGAAAGACTATCCACGACGGCACGGTTACGATCTACCCAACGCTTGTATAGCAATTCTTGTAGCTTTCCTTGTGATATAGGTTTAATATCAACATCAAAACGCTTACCCTTAGTGCTCTTGATAGACAAGCGAACATTTCTATTTGCTTTGCCATCCAGTAGTGGATAATAATCCTCACCTGCCTTGATAGCATGACCGTCAATCTTCTCAATGATACAACCTGCCGTTACGTCATTCTTTTTGACTGCGAAAGGTCCACGCTTGATGATTTCTTGTATCTTCAGTCCGTCTCCCTCATAGTTAGGGTCAAGGAATACGCCGAGTGATGCTGTTTGCATGGAAGCTGCAGGACCATAGTATCTGGTTCCTGTATGTGAAACGTTCAGTTCGCCTAACATTTCGCTCGTCATCTCGGCGAAGTCATAGTTGTTGTTGATATAAGGTAAGAAACGCTCGTAGGTCTTGCGATAGCCTGCCCAGTCTACACCGTGCATATTAGGATTATAGAACTTGTCTGCAATCTGTCGCCAGATATGCCCAAAGAGGTATTGGCGTTCCTTGAGAGGCTTATAGTTGAAAGGAGCCTCGAAGTCAACGTTGCTTGGAGTGTTGTTGCTGAGGTCAACTTTCTTGATGCTGCTACCATTGCATAGGTATAGGTTCTTCATTTCCTTGTCGGCAACGAAACCGCCAGAACCAATGCCTTTCAGTATCAATTCAGTCTTGTGTTCCTTGAGGTCATTGCGCCATAAGTCATATCCTCCTTCAAAAGAAGCTTGGTAGTACACTTTGTCTCCCTCTGGTGAGAGAATAACATCCCCCATCTTGGAAGAATTGACAGTAAGGCGTACTATACGGTCTTGACAGTTGTCAAGGTCCAACTCCAAAGGCTTGACTTTCTCAACCTCGATGTTACCAGTCTTTTTCTCCTTTTTCTTGCTCTTTTCTTTCTTCTTTTCCTCCTTTTCGTCAGCTTTTTTCTCCTTTTCATCCTTGGTGGCATCAGCCAGTTCTATTTCCTCTTTCGACATATAGAAGCGGTTGTAAGCATCAAGGTCGAAGAACATCAGATAGGCATCGTCCTCAGAACCCCAACTACCATGACTACGGTAGCCTGCACGGTCGCTCTTGAATAGCATGGCCTTGCCATCCAATGCCCATCTGCCCCTTTTGTCACTATATCCACTGTTGGTCAGGTTGTGGATTTCTCCTTTGCCATCAGCCTTGACCAATGCAATGTCAAGGTTGTTCCATCCGTATGTTCCAATATAACTGCAAAGGAGCCACTTGCTGTCAGGACTCCATTCAAACCAGATGTCACCGTCTTCGTAAGAGTAGTTGTATTTACCATCTAATACTGTGCGGATAGCTTTTGACTTGAGGTTGATGACACGCAGTGTGGCACGGTCCTCATAGAAAGCTACTTCCTTGCCGTCGGGACTGAACGCTGGATATAAAGAGGTGGCACCTGTCTTCACCAACTGTTCTTCCTCAATGTCTGTGCAATAGGTGAACTGCTTCTCTTTCTCGTTTTTGATCTTGGCACGATAGATTTGCCATACACCATTGCGCTCTGAGGCATATACCAGACTTCTTCCATCTGGTGCGAAGTTGATGTTTCGCTCCTGTTCAGGGGTATCGGTGATGCGCTTGGTTGTGCTGTACTGGGTAGATGTGACATATACATCGCCGTGCATCACAAAGGCAATCTCCTTGCCACTTGGCGAGAGAGCTATCTCTGTGGCACCAGAATACTTGATGCTTCTTATCAAACTGTTCTCATCGTTATCAGTCTTGATGGAGATGTTTACTTTCTGTGGCTCACTGCCTTCGCGAACCGTATATATTTCTCCGTCATACCCATAGCAAAGCAAGTCGTTGTTGGATGCGGTAAGGAAACGTACAGGATTGGTCTTGAGATGGGTGACCTGTGTGTCCTTGTTGCTCCCCAAGCTACGATGGTAGATGTTAAAACTACCATCTTGCTCACTCAAGTAATAGAAAGACTGTTGGTCGGCAGCCCATACAGGTGTACGGTCTTCACCTTTAAAAGAAGTGAGCTTCTGGTATTTACCATCACTCTTGAGCCAGATGTCTCTGGTGATAGGCGATTGGTGATGCTTGCGCCATGTGTCCTCATAACCTTTCTTGTCATGGTATAGAACCTGCCCTTTCTTATTGATGCTCAAGTCTTCCATCGGCAAGACAGAATAGAGCTTGGCACGACCACCCTTGGTACTTACTTCATAAACTTGATTGGAAGCCTTTGTAGAGTAGATGTTAGATTGTGCCGTAGGTATAAGACTGGCGGAGAATAACACATGGTCATTGTCGCTGAAAGTGATGGGAAGTTCGTCGCCACTATGGGTAGTGAGGCGAGTGGGTGAGCCTCCATTGGCATCAATGACATAAACATCAAGGCTACCTTCACGGTTGGAAGTGAATGCAATCTTCTTGCCGTCAGGACTCCATACAGGATGCGAGTCGTATGCGGCGTTGGTAGTTAGCTGCCGTGCTTCTCCACCATTGGCAGAGACACGATAAAGGTCACCTTTGTAGGCAAAGGCAATAGTGGAGCCGTCAGGTGAAATGGCAGGGTAGCGCATCCATAAAGGTTGCTGTTGCGCACTGGATGCAAGTGTTGTCACAAAGAGAACAACGGTTAATAATGATCTTTTCATTTGTTTATAATATAGGTTAAAACTGTTGCAAAGATATGTTTTTTATATGAAATAACCAAGGTTTATTGTATGTTTCAAATATTTTTGTTATTTTTGCACCGTCATTTTACAAATTGTCTACAATGAGTTGTAGATGCTAATTTGTGACTTGGCTCTATTTACAAAGAATGGCGTTTGCTCCATTTACTTCTGACACTTTTGAAAATTAGGAACTTTCATATAATATATCAGAGGAAGATGATAGTGGATGTCTACAATAGCGTGTATATATCACGGCACAAGTACGCCCTTTCGTATGGAAGGGGTGTACTCTGTGTTACATACATATATACCTCGTTGGCGTAGGTGTGTTCTCTTACTTCTATTCTATCCTTGATTATTATAGGGTCTCCTAATACCTCAAAAGTGCAAGGATAATAAAGAGTGAGGACTCCTACGCCAATATCTTTTGAATGGACTAAGCCTGTATTAATAATCATCTGCTTTTGGGAGTTCGGCGGAACATAATAGCTATCAAGCAATGATATACATTAAAAGGCAAAGTACAAGTTTATTGTTGGCACTGGCATCATTATCAGTAGTATCATCATCCCTAATGTCGTGTTCTGAAAATAATGGATTATCTAGTGTCACTCTTTCCGACAAGAAGATTTTATTTACTGCAACAGAAGTGAATGAATGGATGTCAAATTCAGGCAGCAGTAGTAATGATGAAAGTTCTCGTGCAGTTGGTTCTTATCATCCATTAATCGTAAAGAGTGACTTAGGGAAGCCATTGTATCTTCATCCTGTGGAACAAGTAGGTACTTATTTCTATAATGACAAGGACGAGTTGGTTACTCGCTCTGGTGTTCCTCTGTCTGGAATCAGCAACAAGAATAGTGTATCCACCAGAGGAACCAAGGTAACGGAGGTTGGTGATGAAATCCTTGTTAGTGCAGTATCCAAGAAAGACAATGTTGAAGCAGGGTACTTCTCCTTTGAAAGGACAAAAAGGAGTGGCGATATTTGGCATATTTTAAATGACGAGTATTGGATTACCAATGCTTCCTTATCATTCTATGCTTATGCCCCAACTAATGCCAGTATGCTGTCCACAAGTGACAGTGAGCTGTCGGGATATAGGACAGTGCATTATGTAGCAGGAACAGGGGATGATATTAAGTCACACCCCGACTTCATAGTGGCAAAGAGTGAGGACAATGAGCATAAGGCAACAGATACACCAAGTGCCGTGGACTTGCATTTCTCCCATGCCTTGACTGCCATCACATTTGCCGTTGGTTCTGATATGTTGCCAGGAACTATCAAGAGCATTACTATCAAAGGTGTAAAGAACAGTGGTGATATGGATATTTCAAAGATAGATGCTGCCGACCCACTTAGTGCATGGACTTATGATGACACAACAGATGATTATGCTTTCACACTTAACACCAAGGTTAATAGTGATGGAGAAACTGGAACGGCTTTAACAAAGGATGAGAATACATTATTGATGCTACCACAATCATTTGCAAGTGATAGCAAGGCAGAAGTGGAAGTTGTGTTTAATAATGGTCAATCCAAAGACCATGTTCTTACTGCATCATTGGCAGGTACATCATGGTTGCCGGGTGTTACCATTATCTATAAGTTATCAGCCTCTGAGCTTAACACGCTTAGCATGGGAACAGTCGCCTTATCAGAAACCGCAAAGACTTGGAACACGAAGTGCTCTGCACTAATGACAAACTATGATGGCAAGTCTGCCGGACTTTATATCGTTGA
>CAKQXI010000041.1 GCA_934281565.1 uncultured Prevotella sp. | reverse complement strand
ATAATGTTAATATTCAATAAGTTATAATAATACAACACATATGTTAATAAGTGAAATATTTAATGCGTCTGCCCTGGTTGTACTTTCCAATCATCCGTAGGGTTAATATGCAAGTATCTGTTCTTGAGCACCCAACCATCATCTAATAGTAGGTTTCTAAAGAAATGAACCAAGTAGATAGGAGTATATTCTATACCTTTACGAACATTACGATAGTTAGCACGAACCAAAGCATTACGGAAATACCATGAATGTTTGGCAAACATTTCATGGTTTATTTTGTAACCCATAGAGCGAAGATACTGGATGGTAAAGACAGCTGTGGTACGAGTATTACCCTCACAAAAGGCATGGATTTGCCAGATGCCAGAGACGAACTTGGTGATATGCTCTATCTTCTCATCATCTGATAAATCTTTGTATTGGAAGTTCTTTTCTTGTTCGATGTCCCAATCCAAGGCACGGCGCAAGTCCTCCCAGTTGAGATAGTTTACGCTATCTCCTTCCAATACCCATTCTTTCTTGGCAATATCGTATGTGCGGATTTTACCAGCATGCTTGAATACTCCCTCGAATATTCTGCGATGCAAGGACACATATCCATTGGTATTGAATGCAAAGGTTCGAGTGGATAAAATTTTTGCGATGTTGGCAGAAACCTTATCAGCTTCTTCCTCCTCTTCCTCTTTTTGGAGTACGAGCAGTCTTGCTTTGGTAGTAAGAGTCGATAAGTTTCTTTGTTTCGTCAATGGTGATTTCCCCCTCAATGTTTCGCTTGGCGACATCTATGAGATAAGCTGATGGCTGCAGTCCATCCACAGCCTGCAATCCGATAGCAGTCTTCCAGTTGGAAGCACTTTCTTTCTGTGTCGGTTCTCCTTGTCGAAGATACTCATCGAAGGAAGAAAAATCTTGGTGTTCTTTATCCATAGATGTAATGCTTTGTTTAAAAATGCAAAATTAAGAAATTAATTTCATTAAACCAATGATTTGAGGTTAAAACATCTTTCTTTAATGCTGTTGTTTTATCTTGTGTGCTCAACCATAAAATATTTTTAGAAAAAGTAAACTTTTATATGATAATTGTGTAAAAAGGTAGGATATTCTTTTTCTTTTTGTATCTTTGCACTCTATATAGGCAAAAAACAATTAAAATATAAGTAATGACTACATTAACAATTTCTATTATTGTCGTTTTCGTACTCGGCTATGCGTTGATAGCCACCGAAAGTTTAACAAAAATCAATAAGGCGGCAATAGCCTTGTTGATGCTCGTAGGATGTTGGACCCTTTATATGGTCGACCCAATGCAGTATATCCAATTGATGCATCCCGATTATACGGGAGGTGTCTCAGGGATGGTAGAACAGGCTACATCCATTATCCAAGAACATCTGGGCGATACTGCCACAACCTTGTTCTTTTTGATGGGAGCGATGACCATTGTGGAAATCGTTGACCAGAACGGCGGATTCAACTGGGTTCGCAAGGTGATGAAAACAAAATCGAAGCACGCACTCCTTTGGCGCATTGCTTTCATGACTTTCATCCTTTCAGCTATCCTTGATAATTTGAC
Organism: uncultured Prevotella sp.; assembly: GCA_934281565.1. Lineage (GTDB taxonomy): Bacteria > Bacteroidota > Bacteroidia > Bacteroidales > Bacteroidaceae > Prevotella. The sequence continues at coordinate 15,584 of CAKQXI010000041.1, read as the reverse complement.
TACGAGTATTGTGATGATTATGATTCTTCGCAAATTGGTTATTGACCATAAGGACCGCATCGTATATGCCTCTTTGGTGATCATAGCGGCAAATTCAGGTGGAGCTTTTTCTCCTATTGGCGATGTGACTACCATCATGCTTTGGAACAAAGGATTGATAACTGCCGCAGGTGTCATTGCAGAGATATTCATCCCATCGTTGGTTTCAATGGTTATCCCAGCCCTCATTCTCCAAACGATGCTCAAGGGCGAATTGGTTATGCCAGAGACTTCTGTCCAACAGAATGTTGCAGTTAGTGATTTTACAGAAGGACAACGCAAGGCTGTATTCTGGCTTGGTGTGGGTGGCTTGATATTTGTTCCTATCTTCAAGAGCATAACACATTTGCCTCCATTTGTGGGCATCCTTTTGGTCTTAGGTGTACTTTGGACTGCTACGGAAATCTTCTATCGTAGACTTCATCGTGGACAGGATGCTGAAGGCACACAGAAGCGAGTAACTAAGTTGCTTTCTCGTGTAGACATGAGTACCATTCTTTTCTTCCTGGGTATCTTGATGGCAGTATCTTGCTTATCAGAAATCGGTGTCCTTCAAGCCTTGGGGAAAGGACTGAATGAGGTATTCGATGGCAATCATTATCTTGTGACAGGTATCATCGGCGTACTTTCCAGCATTGTGGACAATGTTCCTCTTGTGGCAGGATGTATGGGAATGTATCCAGTGACTCCTACGGGTGATATGGCAGTGGATGGTATCTTCTGGCAATTATTGGCTTACTGTGCTGGAGTTGGAGGCTCGATGCTGATTATCGGTAGTGCCGCAGGTGTCGTTGTGATGGGCTTGGAGAAGATAACATTCGGATGGTATATGAAACATATTTCTTGGATAGCTTTTGTAGGTTATATCGTTGGTATCGTATGTTATTGGTTCATCCGTACTTTCCTCTATGCCATTTAACTTATTCAGCCAACAATGCTTCTGCAACCTTGATGTCGAAAGGAGTAGTAATCTTGATGTTCTCACGATTACCTTCCACCATAGCCACTTGACAACCGAGGCTTTCCACCACAGAGGCATCATCAGTGAAGTTTTCTTTATAGCTCTGGTTGAATGCTTGTTTGGCTAAACCAATATCGAAAGTCTGAGGAGTTTGTACGATGCGATAATCATCACGAAGCACATTCTTGCCACCGCCTTGCTTATCTATGTATCGCAAAGTATCGGTTACGGCATACACAGGGATAGCTGCATATTCCTCACGAGCCGTTTCATAACACTCCTCAATGACTTTCTTTGACACAAATGGACGGACACCATCATGGATGCCTACCACACCGTCTTCATCGTCTGGTATCATTGCCAAACCGTTCTTGGAAGATTGGAAACGAGTGTCACCACCATTGGCAATCTGATGCTTGATGTCGAAATGATGCTCCTCGCAAAGCTGGTGCCAATAACTTTGTTGTGATTCTGGTAAGACAAGGATGATGTTCAAGTCCTTGTCATACTCGTGAAAGCGCTCAATGGTACGCATCAAAATCGGTTTGCCTGCAATAGGGAGAAACTGTTTGGGAATCTCACTTCCCATGCGGAGGCCTTTGCCTCCTGCCACTATAATTACATAATCCATTTTACAAATGATAAATCATCACTAATAAATTCCTTGTGACTTACTTGTTAGACATTAAGTGAGCATATTGCATTTTTTGTTGCAAGTCGGCAACTGCTTCTTCACCAATAAAGTAACTCAATATCTTATAGGCGTATGGCAAAGTTGCAGCAGGTCCTTCACCTGTAATGATGTTGCCATCCTCTTGGAAAAGTTCTCCAGTATATTCTGTACTATCGTTGAAATAACGTTCAAAGCCAGGAGAGCAAGTTGCTTTCTTGTTATTAAGAATACCTGTGCTTGCCAATACCATTGGTGCCGCACAGATGGCACCGATTTTCTTACCAGCCTTGTTCTGTGCTATCAAGGCTTGGCGGACACCCTCATGTTCATTTAGGTTGGTACTGCCTGGCAGTCCACCAGGCAAGAGAAGCATATCAGCCTCGTTAAAGTCTTTGATGTCCTCAAATTTCAAGTCTGCCTTTATGGTAATACCATGAGAAGTCTCAACAAACTCATTGCCAGTTATGCTGACAGTCTTGATGTCCACACCACCTCTACGGAGAATATCTACTGGTGCCAAACCTTCGATTTCCTCGAAGCCATTAGCAAGAAATTCATATACTTTAGCCATAATTTTTATGATATTTATATCGTATTATTCAATTATTTCCATTACCTTTGCAAAAGTAAGAATAATAATTGAAACTACAAAACAAATGATACAACAACATTTGAAATTTGCGATATTTGGCAATGAGTACCAAGCAAAGAAATCGGCTTCCATTCAGAAAATATTGTCTTATTTGGCAAAGCGTGATGCCGAAGTCTATGTGGAAAGTGCCTTTTATGATTTTCTCACTCGTGACCAGCATTTAGAGGTGAAAGCTGCTGGTGTGTTTGAGGATTATAACTTTGATGTTGATTATGTTATTTCAATGGGAGGTGATGGTACTTTCCTGAAAGCAGCAAGTAGAGTAGGAGCCAAAGGAACGCCCATCATAGGTGTTAACATGGGACGATTAGGTTTCCTTGCTGATGTGTTGCCCAGTGAGATAGAAATGGCATTGGATAGTCTTTATGCGGGCGATTGCTTGATAGAAGACCATGCCGTGATACAAGTTGAGGCTACAGGGGGAGTCTTGGCAGGCAATCCTTTCGCCCTCAATGACATTGCCGTATTGAAGCGTGATGACGCCTCCATGATTTCTATCCGAACTCATGTGGATGGTGAGTTCTTGGTAACTTATCAGGCGGATGGTCTTATCGTTACGACACCTACGGGCTCTACTGCCTATAACCTTTCCAATGGTGGTCCTATCATTATTCCACAGAGTGGCAGCTTGTGCTTGACACCAGTTGCTCCGCATAGCTTGAACATCCGCCCGATAGTCATTAATGATACGGCAGAGATAACGTTGGATGTGGAAAGTAGAAGCCACAATTACCTGGTGGCAATCGACGGACGAAGTGAGCGTATGACCGAGGGAACAAAGCTCATCATCCGTAAGGCTTCCCATTCTATAAAGATTGTAAAGCATCGTAACCAACGCTATTTCTCAACGTTGAGAGAGAAGTTGATGTGGGGTGCCGATCAAAGAGAAAGATAAGCCTTGGAGAGACTTTACTTCCTAAAATACTTTCCCACGATGGGCAGACTACCCAAGGGGAAGTCTTTCTTCACGAGATATATGGCGAAGATAAGTATGAGAACTGTGTTGATGGCGCAAGCTAAACCAGTATTGAAGAACTTGTTAGTCTCTGTCATCCCAAAGAAAAGGATGAGGGCGAGAAGTACATACACCAAGATTTCTTTCACTGGATAGTTAATGGGATACTTCTTTTGTCCAACGAAATAAGAGAGCAACATGGCTGTGCCATATCCTGCGAAACCTGCCCATGCACAGGCGATATAACCATACATAGGCACAAAGATGATATTGATGGCTATCAATACGGCACATCCGATGCCAGAGAAGTAAGCTCCCCAGATAGTCTTGTCTATCAACTTATACCAGAAACTGAGGTTGAAATATACTCCCATCATGATTTCTGCTGCCATAACAATAGGGACAACTTGTAGACCGTCCCAATAATCACGTCCAATGATATGGCGCAGTATATCCATGTAACCAACCACGACAAGGAAAGCGAGCAATGTGAATACTACGAAATATTTCATGGCTGAAGCATAAGTCTGACGGTTGTCCTTGTCTTTCGCCTTTCCGAATACGAATGGTTCGTAGGCATAGCGGAAAGCCTGGGTAATCATTGCCATGATCATGGCAATCTTGCTGGCTGCACCATAGATGCCGAGCTGGGCATGTGCATCGCCTTTCTCATAGATATAAGGAAAGAGAATCTTGTCAGCGGTCTGGTTTAATATACCTGCGATACCGAGTACAAGAATAGGCCAACTGTAACTCATCATCTTGCGGATAAGCACCTTGGTTTCTGTCCAAGAGGCAAATTCGCCCGAGAAACCGTCTTTCAACTCCTTGTAGAAACAGAAAGTGATAGAGCCTGTGCAAGCTAAATTGATATAGAAAGCATAACCTACATCATGACCATCCAAACCTACATAATAAATGATGTTAAGTACTATGTTGAGCATGATAAAAAGCAGCTTCAATGCAGCAAACTTCAATGGTCGTTTTTGGTATCTTAAATAAGCGAAAGGAATACATTGGAATGCATCAATAGCCACGGTCACGAACATAGTCCAGACATACGCAGGATGGTCGGCATACCCCATCGCACTACTTAATGGATGGATGAATATGAATACCAAGGCTATGAACAATAGGGATGTACATCCCACCATACCCAAGACGGTGGTGTAAACCTTGTGAGAATTTTCTCCCTCTTTGTTGACAAAGCGGAAGAAAGTTGTCTCCATGCCATAAGTGAGGATGACGAGAAGTAATGCCGTATAGGCATACATATTGGTAATGACACCATAACCACCACTGGCGGCACTGATCTTAGCCGTGTAAAGTGGCACAAGCAGATAGTTCAAGAATCTGCCGATGATACTGCTCATGCCATAAATGGCGGTATCCTTTGCGAGTGATTTTAAACTTGCCATAATTTCAATTATTGTTTGGGGAGGAGTTAAGAAGTTTACATCTTTAATTCCAATTCATTATCCGAAGAATAAGTAGGCGATGGCTATTGCTGCAATAACACCGGCCAAGTCAGCGAGCAATCCACAAGCCACGGCATGGCGAGTGTTCTTGATGCTCACGCTTCCGAAATATACTGCTAAGATATAGAAAGTTGTGTCGGTGGAACCTTGGAAGATACAGCTCAGTCGACCAACGAATGAGTCTGGTCCATAGTTTTTCATTGCTTCCAGCATCATGCCACGGGCACCACTGCCAGACAATGGTTTCATGATGGCAGTAGGTAAGGCACCCACGAAGTCTGCGTTGAGTCCACATTGCTCCACACTCCAAGATACACCTTTGATAAGCATGTCCATTGCTCCTGAAGCACGGAATACGCCGATACCAACGAGGATTGCCACGAGATAAGGGATAATCTTTACGGCTGTGGTGAAGCCTTCTTTGGCACCCTCGATGAAAGCATCGTATACATTCACTTTCTTAAGGAAACCAGCCAAGATAAAGCAGAGTATAATACCAAGTAATATGAGGTTGGAAACAAGTGTCGTTACCAAGTTCATCGTGTCCTTGTCCATCTGCCCAAATCCCCAAATGATGATGCCTACGAAAGCACACATACTGATGAGAGTGGCAAGGAGGATAGGCTGGAAGATATTGATGCGTTGCCACAAGGCTGTGATGATAATGCCAGCAAGAGTAGCAACGGTGGTTGCCATAAGTATAGGAATAAAAATATCCGTAGGCTGTGCTGCTCCATATGATGCTCGGAATGCCAGAATAGTAGTAGGAATGATAGTAAGTCCCGAAGTGTTGAGCACGAGGAACATAATCATAGGATTTGTTGCCGTGTCTTTCTTTGGGTTCAATTCCTGCATCTGTTGCATAGCTTTCAAGCCTGTAGGAGTTGCCGCATTGTCAAGTCCTAACATATTTGAGGCGATGTTCATAAAAATGCTTCCCATCACAGGATGGTTCTTAGGAATATCGGGAAAGAGTTTAGTGAAGATTGGGCTTAATATCCTTGCCAAGATATTCACCACTCCTGCTTTTTCACCTATCTTCATGATGCCAAGCCAGAGTGCCAGCACGCCAGTTAATCCCAAAGAGATCTCGAAAGCATTCTTTGATGAGTCGAAAGTGGAGTCCACAATCTTTTGAAAGATGGTGGCATCTCCCATTGCAAGTCCGATGAGTGCAAAGACGAATGCTACTACGAAGAATGCAATCCAAATGTAATTCAAAACCATTGTTTTTCTATTCTTTATTTTTCGGGTGCAAAATTACAATAAAAATCTCGCATGGAGTTGTTTCTCTTGTGATTTTATCGTGTTTTGTGCCAATATTTCTATCAAAACCCTCTTTTAGTAGTTCATTCCGAAGTACCACAGAGGAATGATGATGCCATGCCCAGTCTCTATGTCATCCTTGACGATGCGTCCGTCTTTTACATCTTCTATCTGCTTCTTGCCTTTCTTCTTACCGCCAATCTCAAAGGTATATCCATTAATGGTGAAATCGGAAACTTTAGACGAGGTGATATTCTGCTTTTCTCTCATCTGGTTGTAGAAGAATGTTTCCCTTACATTTCCTATATTGGGATTAGGGGTGAGTATTGACATGAGGCTTGGATTATCCACATATACTTTTTCTACTTTTCCCAAGTTACGCATACCAGAAGTATCATCTCTCAAAAGTCCTATCATTCCTGCACGTTCCAAGTAAACGAGATAATCGGGCACATTGTTCTTGCTTACTCCTATCTCTGTGGCGAGATTTTCTATGCTTGGCTTGTAAGGAGCAAGTTCGGAGAGGATGACAAGCATTCGTTTGAGCTTTCTTGCTGTTGAGGCTTTCATATCAGCATATTGTGGAATATCCACTTCGATGGTTTGGTCAACCACCTGCAACATCCTTTGAGTAAAATCTCCCTCGATGGCGAAAGGATAATACCCACGACTTAAGTAATCTCTAAAGAGTGGCAAAGGGTGTTCTATTTCTGGTATCTCTACCTGATGGTTTAATATCTCCTCAAAAGTGAAAGCACGGCTCTTAATGCCATGGAATAGTTGTAGGTATTCCCTAAACGACAGTCCTTGCATCATATACATGAGTGCTCGGCGACTGAGGTCTGCTTCTCCTCGTTTGATGTCCAAGACAGAAGAACCAGTGAAGATGATCTTCAAAGATGGGTGCATATCATAGATTTGCTTTAGCTCTCTGCTCCATCCTTGATACTTGTGGATCTCATCTATATAAAGATGTGTGCCCCCTTCCTTGATAAACTCGTCGGTAAAGTCTATCAAAGTATGGGTAGTGAAATAAATGTTGTCGGCAGCCACATATAGATGAAGTCCTTTTGTAGCTTGCTTGATGCGTTGGAGAATCATCGTGGATTTGCCCACACCTCTTGGTCCCACGATACCGATCAAACGGCTATCCCAATTGATTTCATTATACTTGTATCTGATGAATTCCAAGGGAGTTCGTTTGAGCAGTTCCTCCATGTATTCGTATAGTTTATTGTCTATCATACTTCGTTTATTTAATATTAATAAATAGAAATACTGCTGCAAATATACGAAAAATCCCTCAATGAGGGATGAATTTAAGAGAAAAGTTCCCTCATTGAGGGATGAATTTGATGTTTTTTGTCCCTTAATGAGGGAATTCTTCATTTTATAGTAATATCTCAGTAATGTAATGACCATTAAATTAATGCGTATTACATTATTGAAGAATGACCATATTACCATTTTATTTTATTAATATGGTTACTGTTTTTTATACTTTTTTAATCGCCTTTCTTATTCGCTTTAAGAAAAATCCTTTACCTTTGTCATTTATTATACAAAAACATAGGCTCGAAAGGAAGCCGTTATACAAAAACAGTTATGGATAGAGTAAAGGAAGTATATAGGGTTACAATAGCAGGTAGTATCATCAATGTGGTGCTGCTTGTGCTGAAATTTGCCGCAGGAATCCTCGGACATTCTTCGGCAATGATAGCGGATGCCATTCACTCGCTTACTGACTTTGCGACAGATGTGGTTGTGTTGGTCTTTGTCAAGTTAGGAAACAAACCGAAAGACAAGGACCATGACTATGGACATGGAAAGTATGAAACCTTGGCAACGGCAATTATTGGCGTGTCACTCTTTGTAGTAGGTGTAATGATATGCTATTCGGGTATTACCAAGACTTATCGTGCTATTTGTGGTGAGGTACTTCAACAACCGGGTATAGTAGCGTTAGTGGCAGCTATTGTAAGCGTTGTCTTGAAAGAATGGGCTTATCAATTCACCGTGCGTGTAGGAAAGAAATGCCAATCAGAAGCTGTTGTGGCAAATGCTTGGCATCATCGCAGTGATGCTCTCTCATCAATAGGAACAATGTTTGGAATAGGAGGAGCAATACTTTTAGGAGAGGAATGGGCTGTCCTTGATCCAATTGCAGCAATTGTTGTGAGTGTATTCATCGTCAAGGCAGCATGGGGACTGGTATCGCAATCAGTAAAGGAATTGACGGATGCCAGTCTTCCTGATAATATTGAGAGTGAGATCATGGATATTGCCAATGCGGAAAAAGGAGTGAGAGAAGTACACAATCTTCGTACTCGTCGTATAGGAAACCGTATTGCTATTGAAATGCACATCCGTATGCCGGGAGCTACTTCGCTTTATGAAGCTCATCAACACGCCACGGTCATTGAACAGCACTTGAAAGAACGTTTTGGCGCTGATACTCATGTTGGTATCCATTTAGAGCCGATAAAAGTGAATGGTAAATACCTCGCACCGAAATAAAAATATAAGAAACATTTTATTTTTATTGGTATTTTCAATAAGAAAGATTAATTTTGCAACATAGTAATTATGATAATGACTCATTAAAATATATCATTATGAAAAAAAGTATCGTAGCAATGTCAATCGTATTCACTATGACGGGATGTGCTGTGTCACATTTCGAGTTTGCAGACCCCTCAGCATTGAGTATCAGTAAGCAGCCGTTGCAGGTGGTTAATAGCAAAACAAAGGTGAAATATCCTTTGCGTGAAGACATCTTCTCTCCTAACTATACTGGTGGATATGATCTGAATTTCATAACAAAGACTAATTTCAACAATCATTATGTCGCATACGACTTGATAAAAGACTGTATAAAACAACTTCCATTCAAACATAAGATGGTAGAATTCGTCTATGCAGACAAGTGTATTGTACTCAGATTAGACAGCGACTATCGAACTTGGGCACCCCATCATACAATAAACGTTACTGGTGAGACCTATGGTGAATTATTTGGGGAAAAATGGAGAAGTAACCAAGCTTTGCCAAAGAATATATGTTGGCGTAACCTTATAATCTCACGTAGTAAGAAACGCATACTTTGCGTAGACCGTATATTGTTGAACGGCAATGCTATCGCCATGGTATATGTAATGCAGGCAGATAAAAAGAGTTATCCATTTCCTGCTTTATATCACTGGAATATCACGCAGCCAGAGTCGTTGCCTTATACTGGAAGCTCGCTTGATGCTTTTGCTGACATAACAAAAAGCATTATGGCTGCTAATGAATGATGTTTGTCGGTCAAAGGGGTATGGGTTAAATAAGAATAATCGCTGTAAAATCAAAGTTTTACAGCGATTATTCTTGTTTTCTGTGGACCAGCTAGGGCTTGAACCTAGGACCTCCAGATTATGAGTCTGTTGCTCTAACCAACTGAGCTACAAGTCCGAGAATTTTGCAATTCGAGTGCAAAGATACTAGGTTTTTGGCAAATAACCAAATATTTTCATGAAAATTTTCGCTTAATCAGATTTTTACCGTATCTTTGCACCATCATCTTCGCACGTATACGTGCTTAATAATAAAATGAACAAAGACAAAAGCATAAAATTCGGTTTAACCGACGAACAAGTTAAGCTAAGCAGAGAGAAGCATGGTCAGAATGTCTTGACCCCTCCGCATCGTACATCATTATGGAAATTGTATCTGGATAAGTATCGCGATCCGATTATCCAGATTCTTTTAGTAGCGGCATTCATTTCTTTAGTGCTCGCTTTTATCGAACAAAACTTTATGGAGACTATCGGCATCTTCGTCGCCGTGTTCTTGGCTACTACCGTAGGCTTTTATTTTGAGCGGGATGCAGCCAAGAAGTTTTATGTGCTTACAGCCATGAGCGAGGAACAGCCTGTCAAGGTACGCCGTAACGGCAGGGTAATGGAAATCCCACGGCATGATGTTGTTGTGGGCGATGTCCTATTGATAGAGATTGGTGATGAAGTACCTGCAGATGGAAAACTGATAGTTTCTACCGACTTACAAATCAATGAGTCGGCACTTACTGGTGAGCCAATGACAGAGAAATCATTAGAAAGTGGTGGTGATGGTGCATACCCTTGTAATGTGGTACTTCGCTCAACGATGGTGATGAATGGGCGTGGCGAAATGGTGGTTACAGCGGTGGGTGATGCTACCGAGATAGGAAAGGTGGCACAGAAATCTTCCGAGCAAACAATGGTGAAGACCCCACTTTACGTACAGTTGGACAAGCTCGCCAAGATGATCTCCAAAGTAGGCTCAGTAGTGTCTGTCGCAACTTTTGTCATCTTCCTTGCACACGACATATTCACTAATCCTGCATGGGGAGGAAAGGATTATTTCTACATGGCAGAACAGGTATTGAGTTACTTCATGATGGCGGTGACCCTTATCGTGATGGCTGTTCCGGAGGGGTTGCCAATGGCTGTGACACTTTCCTTAGCACTTAATATGCGAAGAATGTTAAAGTCTAACAATCTGGTGCGTAAGCTCCATGCCTGTGAGACGATGGGAGCAGTAACAGTGATTTGCACCGATAAGACAGGAACCTTGACTCAAAACAGGATGCAAGTAGATACTCTCTTGCTAAAGCAGGGTTCGGAAAGCCTATTGGATGTAGCGATAGCCATCAATTCAACGGCAGAATTGGATGAGGACAAAGGCATTGGAAATCCTACGGAATCGGCGTTGTTGTTTTGGTTGAGAGACCAAGGTAAAGACTATGAAGTATTGAGGAGCCAAGCTACCATTATAGAGCAGCGACCTTTCTCTACAGAGAAAAAATATATGGCAACAAAGGCAATCTTGGATGGTAAGGAATATCAGTTCATAAAAGGTGCGCCAGAGATCGTGATGGCGATGTGTGATATTCCAGAGAAAGAACAAAAGAAGCTCCAAGAAGAACTTTTCGACTTCCAGCGTAAGGCAATGCGTACCTTAGCCTTTGCTTATAAAGATGAGGCTGAGGGCTGTATGGTCTTGCAAGCCATTGTAGCCATCAATGACCCTTTGCGTAAGGAAGTGCCAGCGGCGGTGAAGGAATGTCGTAATGCTGGCATAGAGGTGAAAATTGTGACAGGCGATACTGCTGCTACCGCTTTGGAAATAGGCAAGCAGATGGGTATCTTCGAGGATGAGAACAAGAATATCGGTGCAGATGGTGAGATGACATCACTGGACGAGCAGATGATAACTGGCGAGGAATGGGAAGCTCTTTCCGATGAAGAAGCATACGAGCGTGCCAAGGACATTCGAGTGATGAGTCGTGCTCGACCTACTGATAAGCAAAGGCTGGTAGCGATGCTTCAGAAACGTGGAGAAGTTGTTGCAGTGACAGGTGACGGTACCAATGATGCGCCAGCTCTCCATTATGCCCATGTAGGTCTTTCGTTAGGTTCTGGAACCTCGGTGGCAAAGGAAGCATCAGACATGACCTTGCTTGACGATTCGTTCAAGTCCATTGCCAATGCTGTTATGTGGGGACGCTCTTTGTATCGCAATCTGCAGCGTTTCCTTTTCTTCCAGTTAGTGGTGAACGTAGCAGCTTTGCTTTTGGTGCTGGGCGGAGCGTTTATAGGCACGGAAATGCCTCTTACAGTAACGCAGATCTTATGGGTAAATCTCATTATGGATACTTTTGCGGCATTGGCATTGGCTTCTTTGCCTCCGTCTCATGAGGTGATGAAGGAAGCACCACGTAAGGCATCCGCTTTCATTGTCACCAAGAGTATGGGCAGGGGCATTTTGTTCTGTGGCATTGTGTTCTTCCTTGTGATGTTCGCTTTCTTGGTTTATTGTGAGCGAAGGGGCAAGGGTGGTGTGGATACCCATGAGTTGACTTGGTTCTTCACTACATTCGTGATGCTTCAGTTCTGGAACCTTTTCAATGCCAAGGCACTGGGAAGCAATCGCACGGCTTTCCGTTATTTCTTGAAAGACAAGGGAATGATATTGGTGCTTGTTCTCGTGCTTGTAGGACAATGGCTTATCGTTACCTTTGGTGGTGAGATGTTCCGCACGGTGCCTTTATCTCTCGAGGAATGGGGGATTATCATTGCTTCTACTTCCATTGTGTTATGGGTAGGAGAGTTGTGGAGAGGACTGAAACGTGCCATGAGCCGTAGATAATGCAAGAACTATAAAAGATAAAGATATATAAGGGATGAAGACGATATATTATTCGAGAGAAAAAGACGGTGTCGTTGCGGATACCAATCTGTCGCCTTGTGTAGCCACCATAGGGTTCTTCGATGGTGTGCATCGTGGTCATCAGTTCCTAATCCGTCATTTGGTAGAAACGGCACGTGACGAAGGAATGGAATCAACGGTGATAACGTTTGATGAGCATCCTCGGCGAGTGTTGCGGAGCGATTACCAGCCAGAGATGTTGAGTACGCTCAGTTCCAAGTTGTTGCTGCTCTCAAAGACAGAGGTGGACAATGTCGTGGTCTTGCATTTTGACAAAGCGATGGCTTCTCTCTCGGCAAAAGAGTTTATGCAACAAGTGCTTCATGACCGTCTCAATGTAAAGAAACTGTTCATTGGCTATGATCATCGTTTCGGTCATAATCGTGCGGAGACATTCGATGATTATGTTCGTTATGGCAAGGAGATGGGCATAGAAGTTGTCCAGAGCCAAGCCTTTGTACTGAATGGTGTGCATATATCCTCGTCGGTCATCCGTTCATTCTTGAACGAGGGAGAGGTAGGGATGGCAAACCAATGCTTAGGTTATCCTTATACCATCGTAGGCAAGGTGGTGAATGGCTTTCATGAGGGGCGTAAACTGGGCTATCCCACAGCCAATATAGACATTTCCCATTTTGGTCAGATGTTGCCAGCTCCTGGTGTTTATGCCGTCAAGGTTCGATTGGAGCAATCTATGGAGATGAAACGTGGCATGATGAACATTGGCACTCGTCCGACATTCAATGGCAAACGGCTTACGTTGGAGACCCATATATTCAACTTTGATGACGATATTTATGACCAGATGCTGTTGGTAAGTTTTGAACAGCGCATTCGGGAGGAACGTAAGTTTGATACACCAGAAGAACTGGCGACACAGTTGCAAGAAGATGAAAGGGTCATTTTGGAATTGTTTGAAGAAAGTTCAGAGCGATAAGTTAGAAAATTAATCAGATAAGAAATGAATAAGACAACAAAAGGAATATTGGATGTAATACTTTATGTGATAGTATTCGTCTTGGTACAATTCGTGGTGATGTATGCCAGTGCAGGTATCTGGGCAGGCATCAAGCACGAGAGCTTTATGAGTACGATGAATGCGTTGTCAACAGGCAAGAACGCCGTGTTGTTGGCATTGGCATCGGTGTTTAGCAATATGATAGCTTTCGTTATCTTCCTCAAGGCAAAGTGGACACCAGTGACGAGGGATTACTTGCGCTCCAAGCCTTGGTTCACTCTCCTGTGGGTGGCGTTGTTTACCTTAGGTGCAATCATTCCACTGGAGTTCGTTTATGAGCAGTTGGGCATAGAGATGGATGCAAGTACCCAGCAATATTTCGAGGGATTGATGAAAGAGCCTTGGGGATATGTTGCCATAGGCATCCTTGCCCCATTGGTAGAGGAGGTAGTGTTCCGTGGTGCTATCCTTCGTACTTTGCTTGGTATGATGAGCAAGAAGAACCATTGGGTGGCAATTATGATCTCAGCAGTCTTTTTTGGATTGGCACATGGCAATGTAGCCCAGTTCATCAATGCTTTGTTGATGGGCTTGCTCTTAGGTTGGATGTATTATCGTACCAAGAGTTTGGTCCCTGGTATCTTGTTGCATTGGGTCAATAATACCGTGGCATATATCTTGGCGAATATCGTGCCCCAGAGTAATGGCAAGCTCATCGACTTGTTTGGAGGCAATGAGCATACAGTCTATTATGCCGTTGGCTTCTCGCTCTGCATCCTTGTACCAAGTTTTATCCAAATGGTTCAGAGGCTCAAGAAGGTATAAAAACCGTAAAAGAGGTGATTAAAAGTTCGGATAATAGTCCCTATAATTTGCCCTTATCCTCGAAAAAGTGTAATTTTACAACGGAAGTACTTGCATATCAGACTTTTATGAATAGGAGCATATTTTGATCATACAAACACCCTTGCTAAATAAATGATTTAGCAAGGGTGTCTTGTTTGATATGCTTTGTCCTAAGCGTTGATTAGAAAGCAAGGAAAGGACGGACATTTCCTGGTGCCCCGTATCTATTCTGGGCAGAGTTATAGTCTACTAAAATTGCCCCGGCAGTACTGTTTTGCTTTCCAAGCCATAAGGCTGATGTTGTATTTGTCTCTGAAGATGCCCACTCAATATACACCTTATTTGTTACTTGAAAGTAATGGGTGTAATTGTTTAGACCAACTTTGCTCAATGCGGTATTTATCTTATTGCCAACAGTTGCAGGCAGGGTAATGTGCCATCCCCATGGATCACCAGTGAATTCTCCTAATTGCGTAAGAATGGCATAGTATTGCCCTATTGTAGGCATAAACCAACCTGTGCTTTTATCTGCAGGGAAAGGAAGCGCATTGTCTATTTTACCATCTCTATAATCTTTTATGGCAACAAAGGCAGGATAAGAAGACTTATCCCACCAGTCTTTTGTCATTAGATAGCCAGAGCCATAATCTTTATCTGAAGATGTTGTTGCCATCTGGGCAGTTTGCTTTATATGATCCGTTGTCCCACTAAAAGAACACCAAGCATAAAGAGTACCATTGTCATTCGTTCCTTTGGAACCAATAGTTTTTAAGCCTATTACCAAGCCATGACCACCTATGCCTTTTTCTTTGGTATCTTTCTCTGTCCAATAATTATTGCCTATATATCCAACGACACCTATTGGTGTCCTGCCGGATGATAAGTCCTCGCTCTGATGAGTAAGAGAACCGTCGGAATAATAAATGTCACCAGGTTTTAGCACAAAAGGATAAGCATCTGTGTATGCAGTACCATTTGCTATGTTAGTCGTATTATCCAATGACAAAGATAAGTCCCAAGCACGATTACCACTACATTTAAAAGTCAAGTCATTCGGTTTCACCACCATAGCATAATGGGTAGATGAAATCTCACACATGGTTCGTCCATCAACTATATTGCTGGCAGTAACATCAATAGGTGCTCCTGTCCATGTATAACTCTTGTCAGTGGAAAGATGGTAAGCTGTTACGGACTTGGTTGTACCTAAAGTAAGGTCTGCCAATACCATCGTATGATCCATGTCGAAGTTAATGCTGCTGGCATCATCACTGACATAGCCTTTGCTTATCTGCAAGTCATTGGCATTCAAGTTAGCTTGAGTTCCTTGGTTGGAAGATGGTGTCCAAGCGGATTGCAAACTTTCAAAGAAGGCTTTGGCAGAAGCTATCTTGCTGGCATCCAATGTTGTGCCAACTGTTGGAAGATTGGCAAGGACAGCATCACTACTCTCTTGGTAAGGATAATAAAGGAAATAATGGTAACTTGGAGAAAAGAGACTTTTCAGCGTTGCAGAGGAAGTACC
>CAKQXI010000040.1 GCA_934281565.1 uncultured Prevotella sp. | reverse complement strand
CACGTCTTCTGGTTGCGTGTAACTCATCGGTAGTATGAAGCTATCGATGTTTACGTCTTTGTTGATGAGCACGCTGTCTGTTCCTGCCAGTCGGGTAGTGGATATTGTCAATGTGTCCGACAATTTGGCGATACTACCTTTGAGCTTGTACTTGGCATATACCGTGTTGTTCAGTGGACAGTCGAGTGTTGTGCAACTTACCATCACTGCGACGACAATGAGTATTATAGGAATTATTTTCCGCATCTTATCTCTTTTTCTATTTGATAATCATTTCTGTTAGGGTTTTGCCGACTCACAAGGTCACCGATGAAGCCTGCCAAGAAGAACTGGCTACCCAGCAACATGGCTGTCAGGGCAATGAAGAAATATGGCGAGTCCGTGATGAGGTGACCATATACGCCATTATTTAGTTCTATGATTTTGTCGATGCCAAGACCGATGAGTGCCAGGAAACCGATAAAGAACACGACACTTCCCAAGAAACCGAACACGTGCATTGGCTTCTTTCCAAAATTGCTTAGAAACCAAAGGGTTATCAAGTCGAGGTAACCATTCACGAAGCGGTTCCAACCCATGAACTTTGATTTGCCAAACTTACGTGCTTGGTGGTGTACGGGTTTCTCGCCAATCTTGTTGAAACCAGCGTTTTTGGCGAGGTATGGGATATAGCGGTGCATCTCACCATATACTTCGATGTTCTTTACCACATCCCTGCGATATGCTTTAAGACCGCAGTTGAAGTCGTGCAAATTATGTATGCCACTTACTTTTCGTGCCGTAGCATTGAAAAGTTTGGTAGGTATGGTCTTTGAGAGAGGGTCACCCTGTTTGCGATTTTGTTTATATCCAGAAACCAAGTCATATCCTTCTTTGGTAATCATGCGATATAGTTCGGGAATTTCGTCAGGTGAGTCTTGTAAGTCTGCATCCATGGTGATGACCACATTTCCTTGTGCTTCCTTGAAGCCACAGTATAGGGCAGGACTTTTCCCATAGTTGCGACGGAACTTGATGCCTTTTACATTCTCAGACTTTGCTGCCAGTTCTTCAATGACATTCCAAGAATTATCGGTAGAACCATCATTGACAAATATTACCTCATAGTTGAAATCGTTTTCTGTCATTACACGATTTATCCAGGCATAAAGCTCTGGCAATGATTCTTCCTCATTGAATAGAGGCACTATTACTGATATATCCATTTTCTATTGTTGGTTTGTAATTTGTTGTTTCTTAATGTTGCGTGTCATCAATGCTGCGATGATGGGGCTGAGGATGGCACCTACGATTAGGTCGGTTATCATGAACATCGAAGCCCATGCGATAGGCTTCATCATGACGATGGCATCGAACAACGCCTTGGATTGTTCGGCTGTCAATGTATATGCCTCAATGATCATCTGGTAGTTTGTCTGTAATTGGAGCATGAAAGCCCCTGTGTCCATAAATCTGAACCAGAGGTATTGGGTGATGGTGAGCAGGAGCGTAGCATTGAAAAATGTCTGGATGCAATAAAATAATCCTCGACGAAAAGATATGTGTCCGTCTAATGCGTAATCCCTAAAGCTCTTTAGCCGTCTTGCCACCACGAAAGGTGTGCTGATTGTGAGAATGTTCGCAAGTAGCCCCAGAAAATTATAGCCAGGGTTTAATGCCAGCATCGTGCATATGAAGCCTGCTATCCATACGATGCCCAGTATGGCACCGTCTTGGCGAGCAAAAGCCTTCGTCTGTATAATCTTTTGTACGTCAATCATTCCTGTTTAATCTTCAAAACTCCCTTGTCTAAGCCAAGTGGATGGTTAGGCAAGGGAGTTGCTTAATTATTTGTTCTGGGCATCAATCGCCTTTATCTTTTGCTTCACAAGCTCCAAGTCATCCTTGAGCTTCTGTACCTTGCGGTTCATTTCTTCAACGAGACTGTTGCCTTTCTTGCTTGCTGCATTGAGGAAGCCAAGGTTGTTCTCGTACGTTGTTATCTCATTGCGTAACTGGTCGTAACGGCGTAAGAGTTTGCCACGCTCAATGTCCAAGGCATCAGTGCCTTTTTCTGCAACATTCTTGAGGCTACTTTTGAAGTTGTCTAAACGACGCTTGGCATTGGAGATATGCAAGTCTTTGTATATCTTGTCAAGGACCTCATGATATTCCTTGTAGATGTTGTCTTTCTCCTTGAAAGGAACATGACCAATGGCGTTATACTGCTCGGTGAGTTTCTGTAACTCTTGTTGAATATTCTCCGTTGGATTTTCCAACAAGGCTTTTAACTGAGCGATAACCTCACGTTTCTTGTCGAGATTAGTATGTTCTTCGTTGCGAGCACCGGCATTTTGTTTGTTGCGAGCCTCAAAGAACTTGTTGCACGCCTCAAGGAAGTCTTTCCACAACTGGTCGCCTATCTTGCGAGGAACAATGCCAATCTTCTTCCATTCCTTTTGTAATGCGATGAGCTTGTCACCAGTTTTCTTCCAATCGGTACTGTCGGCGAGTGCTTGGGCTTTCTCTACAAGTTCCCTCTTTTTCTCTGCGTTGATGGCATATTGTTCCTTGAGAGCCTTGAAGAACTCTGCTTTTTTACCGAAGAACACATCATTGGCAGTGCGGAAACGCTCGAATATCTTAACGTTCATCTTCTGGGGAGCGAAACCAATTTTCTTCCATTCGCCTTGTATGTCAATGATAGCCTTGGTAGCTTTTTCCCATTCAGAGGCTTGTGCATATTTCTGCTCACTGATTTCCTCTACTTTTTCGCAGAGGGCAGTCTTCTTCGTCAAGTTTTCCTCTTCCTTGGCACGCAAGTCCTCGAAGTATTGTTGATGCTTCTTGTTGATGACAGTGCTTGCTGCTTTAAACCGAGACCAGATTTTCTCACGTAGTTCCTTTGCCACAGGACCTATTTCACGGTATTGCTGGTGAAGGTCTTGCAGTTGGTGGAAAGCAGAGATGACATCTGTTTCTTCATTAAGTTTCTCTGCAGCTTCACAGAGCTTGGTCTTTGCTTCAAGGTTCTTCTTGAAGTCATACTCACGTGCCTCACTGTTGAGCTTCAGCAAGTCGTAAAACTGCTCTACGTAAAGTTGGTAGTTGCGCCAGATGGCATTGGTCTGGTCGGCAGGCACGATACCAATTTCTTTCCATTCTTGTTGAAGTGCCTTGAAGTCCTGATATGCTTTGTTGGCTTCGTCAGGAGACGTAACCATCGCCTTAATCTTTTCGATGATCTCAAGTTTCTTCTGGAGGTTGGCTTGCTTTTCCTCCTCAAGTGCCAGGAAGATTCTTGCTCTTTTTTCTTTGATGATTTGCATTTCAGCCTTGAATGCTTCCTCTGTGTCGTCTGGCAAGAGAATAAACTTTTCAGGGTCACCACCACCAGCGAGGTACTCTTTTGTCTGAGCATCTCTTTCTGCGAGGTGAAGTTTGTAAAACGTTGTCTTCAGATGATCAAGCTCCTCTTTGTTGGGTGCTTCGTCACTGTGGGCGATTTCTTTAACTCTTTCGAGTACTTCCTGCTTTGTGTTATACACTTTCTTAGCAAGCTCTTCCATGGTTCCCTGGTTCAGGGCAGTTTCTTGAGAGTCCATCATTTCACTTGTTTAGTTTATGATTCGAGTTTCTTTGGTAGCAGGGTTCCTCATGGTTGGGGAGCAATGCAACCACAATAATGTCATTAATAAGTTGCAAACTTAAATAAAAAAATCGAATATCGAGCATGATATTCGATTTTTTAATCTTTTTTATAAGAGTCGCTTGTATCTGAGGAAACCCCATGAGAGTCCTGATACAACGAATGATATCAATAATGCGAAGCCAAATCCCCATGGACTGTTCTCCATGCCGTTGATGAGGTTCATGCCAAACAACGAGGATATTAGCGTTGGTAGCATCATCACGATACTGATGGAGGTCAAGGTACGCATCGTGGTATTCATGTTGTTGTTGATGATGCTCGAATAGGTATCCATCGTAGATTCCAAGATGTCGGAATAGATGCTTGTTGTCTCTCGTGCCTGTGTCATCTCGATGTTGACGTCCTCAATGAGGTCGGCGTCCAACTCGTCTACTTGTAGCTTGAACTTTAACTTTGACAACAAGTTCTCGTTGCCACGGATGGAAGTGATGAAATAGGTGAGCGAGTCTTGTAAACGGCTCAATCCTATCAGGCTCTCGTTGTTCACCCCATGGTCAAGGTTACGTTTCGCCTTTTCTATCAGGGAGTTGATTTGTTTCAATCTCTTTAGGTACCATACGGCGGAAGATAGGAAAAGTCGGAATATCATATCTACGTAATCGGTGAAGCCTACGCCACGTTTTTGCTGAAAACTCACGAAGTCTATCATCATGTTTGTCTCGTAGTAGCAGACGGTGATGGTGACATCACGTTTGTGGATAATACCAAGTGGCACGGTCGTGTAGGGCGTGCGACTGCGTATTTCCTTGACGTATGGGATACGTAGGATGATGAGCATCCAACCATCGTCATATTCATAGCGGGCACGCTCATCGGTATCGCTGATGTCCGAGAGGAAATAATCAGGTATCTTGAATTCTTCTTCCAGCAAACGCTGGTCTTCATCCGTTGGACAAGTTACTTGTATCCAACAGTTTGGCTGCCATTCTCTGAGTGCAGTCAGTTTCTTGTCAATATTCCAGAATGTTTTCATTGTTGCTAATCTCCACAAATAAAGTCTAAGGTATGAAGATTAGCATTGGATTCCGATGTTGGAATGGTGCAAATCTTCACGCCTACAGATTGTTATTTTCCGCGTGATAATCGTCCATTTTGATTGAAATTTAATTAAACTTGCGCAGAGTTCAGATAAAAGCTCTACAAAATCGTCTGCAAAGGTAACGATTTTAATTGAAACAAAGAACAAAAAACTGAGAAATATTGTTATCTTTCGCAGATTTCGTGAAATTACATTGGTTTTTATTCTCCCACGGATGACACAGATTTACACAAATGTTCCAATAGCATATCACATCATCATGCGTTGGGCATCGTAAAAATATCTGTGTAAATCCGTGTCGTCTGTGGTAGAAAAGCTTTATTCTATAGATTTACTTAGCTGGTACTTCTTTAAGAACCTGCTTCATGAGATTCCAGAAAGGAGCAATAGTGCTGATCTGGCAACGCTCGGTGGTAGTGTGTGGACTACGGAGCGTAGGACCCATGGAGACAACATCAAGGTGAGGATACTTGCCAAGGATGACAGAACATTCCAAGCCAGCGTGGTCTACTTTCACGATACCATCCTCGTTGTTCTGCTCTTTATAGATCTTCAACAAGAGATTGAGAATTTCACTGTCTGGGTTAGGGTCCCAACCGCCGTAGCTGCCGCTGAACTCAACTTTCATGCCTGCCATGGAGAAACAGCTTTCCAACATGGTAGCTACGTACATCTTCATTTCCTCATGGGAAGAACGAGCCAAAATCTTGATGGCGGCTTTTCCGTCGCCAATGGTGATGATGGCAAGGTTGGATGAAGTCTCTACTACGGTAGGGATGGCTGGGATCATACGAACCACGCCGTTGTGGCAAGCATAGATGGCGTCAATGAGGTTGTCTTGGATTTCTTGAGGAATTTGAGTCTTTGGAGTCTCGACGTTTTCTGTAAAGAACTCGATGTTCTCAGGGCTCTCGATGCCTTTGAACTCCTCTTGCCATTCTTCTTTCCAATCGGCTACCAAGTCATTCAGTGCCTCAACGTTCTCTTGAGGTAAGGTAAGTACTACTTCTGCCTTGAATGGGATGGCGTTGCGCATATTGCCACCGTTCCAAGATGCCAAGCGAGCATCCAACTGTGCGATAGCCTCACGTACGAAACGTACCATGCACTTGTTGGCGTTGGCACGACCTTCGTTGATTTCCAAACCAGAGTGACCGCCTTTCAAACCTTTCAAGGTTACTTTGACGGCAACATCGTCCTTGTCGGTCTCAACTTCCTTGTAGTCGAGGGTTGCGGTAACATCAATGCCACCAGCACTACCGATGACGAAGTTGCCCCAAGTCTCTGAGTCGAGATTTAAGAGAATGTCACCGTTTAGCTCGTTTTCAGGTAAGTCGTTGGCACCATACATACCTGTTTCCTCATCGGCGGTAATCAGTGCTTCGATAGGACCATGCTGTAAGTCTTTAGCTTCCATCACTGCCATGATAGTTGCAACGCCCAGACCATCGTCGCTACCCAACGTTGTGTTGTTTGCATGAACCCAATCGCCATCAATGATAGTTTCGATAGGGTCGGTCTCGAAGTTATGCTTGCTATCTGGTGACTTCTGGGGCACCATGTCCATGTGTGCCTGTAAGATGACTCCCTTGCGGTTTTCCATGCCAGGAGTGGCAGGTTTGCGCATGACGATGTTGCCTGCAGTGTCCTGGAATACCTCGACACCAGCTTTTTTAGCAAAGTCGAGCAAGAATGCTTGGATTTTCTCAAGATGACCTGATGGACGTGGCACTTGTGTCAGTGCATCGAAATTACGCCAGATTTCTGCTGGCTTCAGATTTTTAATGTCAGCCATAGTTGTATTTTTTTGAAATAGTTAATGTTTATTCTTGAATAGCTATTAAAATTCTTCATTCTTCACTTTCTTCGTGAAAGCCAGCGCAATCCAGCCATAGATGCCCAACAGTACGACGAGCAAGGTTTGTACCGAATGTACGATGAGTACAAAGAACAGAGCATCGTTGGCTTGGATGCCATAGAGGATGAGCATGGTCTTTACGGCGAAATGCCAAGGACCTGCACCGTTTGGGGTTGGTACGATGACAGCGATGCTACCCACAATGAATGTTACCAGTCCGCACATCAATCCTAAATGGGAAGTGCCTTCAAAGCAGTTGAATGTGAGATAGTAGTGCAGGAAGTAACTCAGCCAGATGCCGATGGTGAAAGCTATGAATAGCGGAACGTTCTTTACATCCTTCAATGATATTACTCCTTGCCATAATCCTCTCAATGTAGCCTTTACCTTATTATATATGGCGAGCTTTTTGAGCAGAAAATGCAAGAGGATGAGTACAGCGATACCGCAGATGACCGTTACGATGTAACCCATGAGCGAGAACTGTCGCAAGATGCCGTCTATGCTGGTGCCTGTCTTGTCGAAGAAGTTGAGGAATACGGGTATCTGCATCAAGAAAACAACACCAGTGATAAGCAATACCAGAAGCGAGTCAATGGCACGCTCCGTGACCACGGTTCCTAATGATTTCGGGAATGATATGCCGTCCCAACGTTTCAATACACCGCATCTGGCGAACTCACCTGCACGAGGTATCACTAAGCTCAAGGCGTATGAGAGAAAGATGGAATTGATGCTCACACTTGCCCGAGGGTGCTCGCCCATAGGCTCCAGTGTCTGCTTCCATCGCCATCCGCGAAACATCTGTGCGGTGATGCCAAAGGGAAATGACAGGAGCATCCATCCCCAGTCCATTCCATGGAACAACACGTATTCCACTTGTTTGAAGTCAAACTTACGATACATCCAGTAAAGTATCGCACCGCCCAGAAAAAGCGAGAGCACCACCTTAAATATATTGTTTGCAATCTTCTTTATATCCATAACTGATGCAAAGATACTATTTTTTATCTGCAATAGTGCACGAAAGAGTTGTTTTTTAGCATAAATAAACGCTTCTTTCGTGTCGGATGATTGATGCAAGTCAAAAAAATGAGCCTAAAATATGTTTTTTAGCATAATTGTTTGCGTACACACTAAAAAAGTAGTACCTTTGCAGTATCAAAAACAAAAAGGATAATCAATAAGTATTAATTGAATAAAAGGTAAAAAGATTATGGTAACATTAATGACTTTCGCCGTAGTAGCAATCATGATTGCACAGGCAGTAAACGTGGAGAATAAGCTTAACTAAGCTATTTCCTCCACTCTTTAAAGTGAACATTTTGGAGAGATTATAAATAAGATTCGGGTCTTGACTATTAATAGTTGAGACCCGTTTCCGTATTATTTAGTGAAAAGTTAATAATTTTACTACTTTATATACTTTTTTATTCCCAACAAAGATAGATTTCTCAAAAAATAATAGTATTTTTGCAAAATCAAACTATTAACGTTGCATTCATGAAAGCGGTTAAGCCAAAGAAAAATCTTGGTCAGCACTTCCTGACCGACCTTAATATAGCCAAGCGCATTGCCGACACGGTGGATGCCTGTCCTGATATTCCTGTATTGGAGATAGGACCAGGCATGGGGGTGCTCACGCAATACTTAGTGGAAAAGCCTCGACCTGTCAAGGCGGTGGAAATCGATGCGGAGTCGGTTGCCTATTTGCACGAGAACTTTCCTAAGCTCAAGGACAACATCATCGGGGAGGACTTCTTGTTGATGGATCTCAATAAAATCTTTGATGGCAAGCAGTTTGTGCTCACAGGTAACTATCCATACGATATATCTTCACAGATATTCTTCAAGATGCTTGATTACAAGGAACTCATTCCTTGTTGTACGGGCATGATTCAGCGAGAGGTGGCACTACGCATGGCATCGGAGCCGGGAAACAAGGCGTATGGCATCCTCAGTGTGCTCATTCAGGCATGGTATGATGTGGAATATCTCTTTACGGTAGACGAAGGAGTGTTCAATCCTCCACCAAAGGTAAAAAGTGCCGTGATACGTATGACACGCAATGGCGTGACTGAGCTGGGTTGTGATGAGAAGCTGTTTAAGCGACTGGTGAAGACGGTATTCAACCAACGCCGCAAAATGCTCCGTGTCAGTCTTAGGCAGATGTTCCCGGGTGTTACCCCTCGTGAGGATTTCTACACGACGGACGTGATGACGAAGCGACCTGAACAGCTTACCATCCAGCAGTTCATAGAACTGACCAATTATGTAGGAGAGGAATTGGAAAGATTGGAATTAATTAAAAAATAAATAAGTATGATAGACGTAAAAGAAACTTTAAGTGCAGCAGGAGAGCGTATGGAAATGGCTGCGATGTACCTCGCAGAAGAGCTCTCTCATATTCGTGCGGGGCGTGCAAATGTAGCTATCCTCGATGGTGTAAAGGTAAACAGCTATGGCAGTATGGTGCCTCTGAACCAAGTGGCTACGGTGACTACACCTGATGCACGCACCATCGCCATCCGTCCTTGGGACAAGAAAGCCATCAAGGATATTGAGAAGGGTATCATGGACAGCGATGTTGGCATCACACCAGAGAATAATGGTGAGGTTATCCGCTTGGGTATCCCTCAGCCTACCGAGGAACGTCGTAAGGAACTTGTCAAGCAGTGCAACAAGATTGCAGAACGTGCAAAGATTGAGGTGCGCAATGTACGTGGCGAAATCAAGGAGAAGCTGAAGAAAGCCATTAAGGATGGTCTTTCCGAAGACTTGGAGAAAGATGCTGAGAACGACTTGCAGAAACTTCATGACAAGTACATCAAGCAGCTCGATGACTTGATGGCTGAGAAGACTAAGGAAATCTTGACTGTCTAATGAAAGGACTTGTCATCAAAAATACAGGAAGCTGGTACACCGTCAAGACTGACGATGGCCAGCTTATTGAAAGCAAGATAAAGGGCAATTTCCGCTTGAAAGGCATCCGCAGCACCAATCCTGTGGCTGTGGGCGATCATGTGGAACTGATAACCAATCAAGAGGGAACGGCTTTTATCTCCTCGATAGAAGACCGTCGCAACTATATCATTCGCAAGTCACCTAATTTGAGTAAGCAAAGCCATATCTTGGCTGCCAATGTCGACCAGGCGTTGCTTATTGTTACGGTGAACTATCCGCAAACTTCTACCACTTTTATAGACCGCTTCTTGGCGAGTGCCGAGGCGTATCGGGTACCTGTCATCTTGGTATTCAACAAACGTGATATTCTCTCTGAGGAAGAAGTTCATTATGAGGAAATGATGTGCAAACTGTATGAGACCATCGGATATAAATGTATCGAGATCTCTGCTGCCACAGGCGAGGGGATAGAACAGTTGCGACCATTGGTCAAAGACAAGATTTCGCTCCTGAGTGGTAATAGTGGAGTGGGTAAGTCTACCTTGATCAATCAGTTGGTGCCTGATGCCGACCAGCGTACCGCAGAAATCAGCGATGCCCATAACACAGGTATGCACACCACCACGTTTAGTGAGATGATAGAGTTGCCAGATGGTGGTTACCTGATTGATACACCGGGTATCAAAGGCTTTGGTACTTTCGATATAGAGAAAGAGGAACTTACAAGTTATTTCAAGGAAATCTTCCATTTCTCTCAGGATTGCAAGTTCTCCAACTGTACACATACCCATGAACCGGGATGTGCTGTCATCAAGGCAGTGGAAGAACATTATATTGCGGCCAGTCGTTACCAGAGTTATCTCTCCATGCTCGAAGACAAGGACGAGAACAAGTATCGTGAGGCATTTTAAGCAGTAGAAATGGATAAGTAGTTAAAGGAGGTTAGATAGAAATGGCAAAGGAAAAACAAACTAAGGACATCAAGCAACGTATTGAGGACGGAGAGTTCTCTCAGAGTGCGGAGATTAGTGCCAGTTATCTCGATGATGACATTATGATTATTGACAATGTCAAGGTGTTGGCTAATCCCGACCCCGTGAGATTGCAGATGAATATGATTGCCTCTTGCTTGAATGGTTACCTGAGAACTGACATCAATGGTAGGATTGTCCAGATAAATAAGAACGAGATTTTTGCTTGTCCTCCTAATACGGTTCTTGACATCTTGGAGGTGTCGCCCGACTTCTCTTGTCGTGCTTTGTGTGTCACCAATCGTGGCATCCAGAACATCTTGCATTCCCATATTAGCGTATGGAATCGTGCAATGTATGTGGATAAGGTGTCGGTTGTCAAGATGACGGAGGTGGATATGGAGTTCTATCAGAAATTCACCGAGTTGGTTCGTTTGTGCCTTGGGCATCCTGGTACCGAGACATCGACATGGAACCCTTATCGTCACGAGATAGTGGAGACTTTGCTCAAAAGTGGCTTGTTGGGTGTCTGCAATGCCTTTGCCCAGCAGATGGGTGGACGGAGCCATGCCAGTACCACCACGAGTGACCTCTTTGACCGTTTTCTGGAGATGCTTCAGCAGAGTGCCGTCAAGCATCTGCCTGTTGAATACTTTGCCCAGCAGCTATGTATCACCCCTAAGTACCTGTCCATCGTGTGCAAACGCCATTCAGGCAAGACTGCTATCGAGTGGATTACGGAATACACTCTCTCCGACATCACGTATTACTTGCGTTCCACGAGCAAGTCCATCAAGGAAATATCAGGTATCTTGGGCTTCTCCAATACTTCTTTCTTCGGCAAGTACGTGAGGGAGCACCTGCGTATGTCGCCCTTGAAATATCGTGAGAACCTAAGAAAGTAAAGGCATAAAAAAGACCTGCTCAGAACATCGTTCCAAGCAGGTCTTTTTTATGTTTCAGAGTGGAGCTGGAGGGATTCGAACCCTCGTCCGCACAAGGAAACCATACGCTTTCTACACGCTTATTCCAGCCTTTGGTTTTCGAGGTATGGCAAGACCTGGACCACCAATCATACCCTTATCCTCTAAATCTTCACCCTTGCATCGAGGCTTGCAAGAGCTATTTCCGATTTACCTGCACCGCTTGATCAACAAGATTCGGAACAACATCCGTTGAGCGATGTCCCGTTCCATCACCTTGTGACGGAATAAAGCCGGTCTACTGTGCTTCGACTAGGCTGCGAGAGCGTAATTTCTTTCGCCAATTAATTTTTTGTTCACTATGATTAAGGAGATAGCCAACGAGTCTCCGCGTGCTTACGTACCATCTCATCTCGCCGTCAAATCCAGTCAACCCCGATTCAACTAAATGCAAAGGTAGGGTAAATTTATGAATTCACCAAATATTTTCGATGAAAAATTACTTTTCACCGAAAATATCTGCCAATTTCTGTCCCATACGTTCTGCAAGGACTGTTACGTATGCCACTTTTCCCTGTGGGTCAATGAGATACATAGATGGCAGCCATTGGATGTTATAAGCCTTGGAAATATTGGTTTCTTTCCACTTCTTGAACTCGCTGTATTGCTCCCATTTTATTCCGTTTGCCTCTACATACTTATCAAGGTTGGCTTTCTGGGTATCAAAAGAAACGCCGATGAACTTCACCTCCTTGCCATATTTCTCATAGAGGCTTTTTACGGTAGGTATCTCCTTGCGGCAGTCGGGACACCATGTAGCCCAAAAATCAACGACTGTCCATTTGCCATTCTTTAGGGCAGGGAAGGCTGGAGCTTCTGTGCCAACGGTCAATAGCCCTTTTGTGTAGAGCGAGTCTGGGTCTTGTGTCGTCTGTGCATGGATGCCCAAGGCGCAGCTGACCATAACCATCATTGATAAGATCATTCTTTTCATATTCATATCCTTTCTGTTTCTTATTTGGGTGCAAAGATAATCAATTTTCTTGGAATACTCGAAAAAAATCAAGTATATTCCAGAAACGATTGTTAAAAAGACTTGTCTTTCTCCGTACCAAGTCCGTACCATCTCCGTATCAAGTCCGTACCAACTCCGTATCAGGTTTACCCCCTCTCCGTCCTAAATCCGTATCAGCTTCATGCCAATTCCATTAATCTGTAGGATTGCAAAGCCTTTTTGTATGTGAAAATAACACAGTTTAATACATTGTCTCTCGGTGATTCAAATTGTCTACAAAATCGAATGCTACTTTTGCAGGCGAAAAAGAATTCAATAGCAAAAGTAAGAGAGAAATGAATGTAAAGACTTTTATAAACAGGCCCGTCACATCGGTGATGATAGCCGTTACCATCGTCATTGTCGGTATCATAGGATTGATAGCATTGCCCATTGAGCAGTATCCCGATATTGCTCCACCTACGGTAAAGGTGTCGGCAACCTATACGGGTGCCAGTGCGGAGACGGTCATGAAAAGTGTCGTCGTTCCCTTGGAGGCTTCCATCAATGGTGTCGAGAATATGCAGTATATGACCTCCACGGCATCCAACAATGGTACCTGTACGATTACCATTAACTTCAAGCAAGGCTCTGACCCTAACATGGCTGTGGTGAATGTGCAGAACCGTGTGGCTTCGGCTCAGGGGCAATTACCTGCCGAAGTCATCAAGGGTGGTATCACCGTGAAGAAGACACAAAACTCAAACTTGAAGTTCATCACGCTGTATAGTCCTGATGGACGATATGACGCCAAGTTCTTGACCAACTATCTGAAAATCAATATAGAACCACAGCTTTCCCGTATCCCGGGAGTAGGGGAGGTCAATGTCTTCGGTGCCGACTATTCGCTCCGTATCTGGCTCAACCCTGACAAGATGAAGGCATACGGTCTCGTTCCCACTGATATTGACAATGCGCTGGCAGCACAGAGCTTGGAGTCGCCAACGGGAGCGTTGGGGGCTGAGTCTGCCAATACCTATCAGTATGTGCTGAAGTATCGTGGTAGATACAGCGAGATTTCTGATTATGAGAACATAGTCGTCAAGGCATCGTCAGATGGTAATGTCCTGCGACTGCGAGATGTGGCACGGATAGAGATGGGTACTGTCAACTATGACTTGAGGAGTACCACGAAAGGGTTGCCTGGTGCTTCTGCCAGCATCACCCAGATTGCTGGCTCCAATGCAGCCAACATCGTTAAGCAGATAGACCAAGTGGAGAACCAAGTAAGGAAAACATTGCCTCCTGGCATGGTGCTGGAGGACCAGGCGAGTGTGATGGATTTCCTCAATGCTTCTATCCAAAATGTTGTCGAGACCTTGTTGGTAGCCCTCGTGTTGGTTATCGTTGTCGTGGGATTGTTTCTTCGTGACTGGCGTTCAATGCTCATTCCTGCCATCGCCATTATCGTGTCGTTGATTGGAACTTTCATCTTTATGTATGTTGTGGGCTTTACGCTCAACCTCCTTACGCTCTTTGCCTTGGTACTTGTCATAGGAACAGTGGTGGACGATTCTATCATCGTGGTGGAGGCAGTGCAAGCTAAATTGGCTGAAAGCAATAAAAGCGTGTATGAGGCGACTGTAGAAACGATGAAAGAACTGAAGTCTGCCTTGGTGACAACGACAGTTGTTTTTATGGCGGTGTTTGTCCCTGTCAGTTTCATCAGTGGCACAACAGGTATCTTCTATAAGGAGTTTGGACTTACCATGGCAGCAGCACTCTACGTTCGATACAAGTTATCCACAATACGAGGTGAGCGTGGATGCTGCCAAGTGCATGATGGATAACATTTCGCCTAAAGATGTATTGACGGCGCTTGCCGACTATGTAGGTGGAGACTATGCCTCCAATCTGAACAAATACACGAAGATATACCGTGTTATGGTACAGGCATCTTCGCAATATAGGCTCAATGAACATTCGCTTGCCAATATGTATGTAAGGAGTAGTGATGGTAATCTGTCGCCGTTGAGCGAGTATGTCGTGCTGAAGAAGATAAACGGAGCGGAATATCTGACGCACTTCAACCTCTTTCCAAGTATCCGTATCAACGGAACGCCAGCCAGTGGATACAGTTCAGGGCAAGCTATCCAAGCCATCAGTGAGGTTGCTGCCCAAACGCTTCCTGTGGGTTATAGTTACGAGTTAAGTGGAATGTCGAGAGAGGAATCTTCTCAGGGTAATATCACGGCAATCGTACTTTTGTTGAGTGTCGTCTTCATATACATCATCCTGAGTTCCCTCTACGAGAGTCTGTTCATTCCGTTTGCCATTCTCCTTGTGATACCTTTCGGACTCTTGGGCAGCTTCCTCCTCTCTGGTGTCTTTGGGATAGAGAACAACATCTATATGCAGACAGGTCTTATCATGTTGATAGGTATGTTGGCAAAGACCGCCATCCTACTTACGGAGGTAGCGACCGAGCGCAGGCGAAAAGATGGTTTGTCTATAGCGGCAGCGGCGCTCTATGCCGCAAAGATACGTTTCCGTCCCATCGTCATGACAGCCACCGTAATGGTATTCGGTATGCTTCCTTTGTTGTTCTCTACAGGAGCAGGAGCGAAAGGTGATTTATCCATCGGTACAGGTGTGTTGGGAGGTATGATAGCAGGAACATTGGCACTGTTGTTCTTTGTCCCCGTCCTTTTCTGTCTGTTTGCAAGGTTGAATGAGAAGATTGGATGAAACGGTAAGGCTGCACTTAGATAGTTATGTTAAATGGATACTTCTGTATATAATACTCTGAATCTTTCTTACACTCCAGATTTTCTGTTAAGTAGTCTCTTAAATGACAAAGGCTCGTAATAGATGAAACTTTCTGGCAATTTTTTCAGTGGTTCTCTTTTAACGTGCTGTTGATTGAGGTTAGAGAGTACAAATGAAATTGTTTAAGATTGATGCGGAGAATTTTTGGTCACCTCTCTAAGCCGTAAATATTTAGCAATAAGTTTCTTGATTGTGCATTGCTTTAATCTCAAAGTTTTTCCACAGAGTTGTGCTTATGTAGAAAGTCCCAGTACATTGAGTGCTGTCAATCTTGATGGTATGATACTTGATAGGTATAAAAGTATCATATCTTGTTTGAATTTGTTGCAAATGTAATGATTTATCCAAATATTTGCATAAAATACAATAAAATAAGGTCTTGGAAACATAAAAAGTATATTCTTGTGCTATTATTTATGATTTTTTCTTATCTTTGTGTCTTAGTAGTTTAAATATTATGGTGATTTGTCTGAAAGATGCTATTATGTAAGAGATGGACTGTTCAGTTCGTGAAACTCATGCAATGGTCATCTGTTCAGTCAAAAGGAACCTATCGCCATCAAGATGGTTGAAGATAAACTAAAAATGGAATAAGTATAAAAGTTTAAAGACGATGGAGAATTTAGATATACTTGTAAAAGAATTATGTAAGCAGCCTAATGAATCGGGTTGGGTTGAATTCAAACACAACAATTGGTCGCCACAGATGATAGGTGAAGATATCAGTGCTCTAGCCAACAGTGCTGTGCTTGTTGATCGTAGCCATGCCTATATGATATGGGGAGTGGATGATAGTACGCACGAGATTGTTGGTACTTCGGTAAGGTTGAAAAGTGAGAAGAAAGGTAATCAAGAACTAGAAAACTGGTTGCGCTATTTGCTATCGAAGAATGCCAACTTCGAGTTCTACGGTGTAGACATTGATGGCAAGCATGTTGAACTGATTGTGATGACACGGGCGGAAGGCTTGCCTGTGACCTTTGAAAAAGTTGATTACATTCGTTCTGGTAGTTATACAAAGAAGCTGGTGGAATTTCCTACGCTCCAAGCATTGCTGTGGGATAAACTACGGCATAATCAATTTGAGGATACTTATTCCAAGATTGGTTTGACCGATAAAAAAGCACTTCGTTTGTTGAATTATGAGGCTTATTTTACCCTTTTGCATATTCCTGTGCCTGATGAAATGGAGCAGATAATACATTATATGCTTGAAGATGACCTTCTTGTTCGCCAAGACGATGGACTTTATGCCATCACTAACCTTGGGGCGGTTCTTTTGGCAAAGAAACTGTCGGAGTTTCCAAGGTTGGGACGCAAAGCCATTCGTGTGGTGCAATATGACAAGCATAATCGCTTAACAATTCTCAAAGAGGAAACTTTCGATGAAGGATATGCTACTGGTTTGGAGAAAACTGTAAAGTATGTCTATACGCTTCTTCCTTCAAGAGAAGAGCCTGATGAGATACAGTTGCGTACAGAAAGTGCATTTCCACTCCCTGCTATAAGGGAATGTATAGCAAATGCTGTGATACATCAAGATTTTTACATAACAGGAGCAGGTCCTATCGTAGAACTGTTTGAAAATCGTGTGGAAGTGACTAACCCTGGTGTCCCCTTAGTAGATGTAATGCGTATTATAGACAATCCTCCTAAATCACGCAATGAGAAACTTGCCTCTATTATGCGTCGTTTTGGTATGTGCGAGGAGCTAGGACGCGGATGGGACAGAATGGTCATCACTTGCGAAAGCAAGTGCTTGCCAGCTCCGCGCATTAATGTCTATCAAGAATCTACTCGTGTGTCTCTGTTTGCCTATTTGAATTTTGTCAATATTCAGATAGACGATCGTATATGGTCTACTTATTTGCATGCTTGCGTCAAATATATTGAGGGGGAAGCTCTCTCAAACTCATCACTGAGAGAGCGTTTTGGTCTCAAGGTATCTTCATCAAGTATGGTGTCTCGATTGATAAAAGAGGTGCAAGGCAAAAAAATGATAAAGCTTGTTGACCCCGAGACAGCCCCACGATATATGAGATATATTCCAAGTTGGGCATAGATTTAACTAGTCCGTAACTTGCCTGTAACTTGCCAGCGAGTAGTCCGTAACTTGCCTGTAACTTGCCAGCGAGTAGTCCGTAAC
>CAKQXI010000039.1 GCA_934281565.1 uncultured Prevotella sp. | reverse complement strand
GTTGGAAGATTGGCAAGGACAGCATCACTGCTCTCTTGGTAAGGATAATAAAGGAAATAATGGTAACTTGGAGAAAATAAACTTTTCAGCGTTGCAGAGGAAGAACCGTCTGAAAAGCTCCAAGTGTTTCCAGAGCAAGTAACCTTTACATTGGCTTTTCTTACTTTGTTGGCATTATCTACAATATAAAGCCCAGCAGACTTGCCATCATAGTTTGTCATCAAGGCAGAGCACTTTGTGTTCCAAGTTTTTGCTGTTTCAGATAAAGTGACCGTTCCCATGCTAAGCGTGTTCAGTTCAGAGGTTGACAGCTTATAGATAATGGTAATACCCGGTAACCATGATGTACCTGCCAATGATGCAGTGAGAACATGGTCTTTGGACTGACCATTATTAAACACAACTTCCACCTCTGCCTTGCTATCACTTGCAAACGACTGTGGTAGCATCAATAATGTATTCTCATCCTTTGTAAGAGCCGTACCAGTTTCTCCGTCACTATTAACCTTGGTGTTAAGTGTGAAAACATAATCGTCTGTTGTATCGTCATAAGTCCATGCACTAAGTGGGTCGGAAGCATCTATCTTTGAAATATCCATATCACCACTGTTCTTTACACCTTTGATGGTAATGTTCTTGATAGTTCCTGGCAACATATCAGAACCAATGGCAAAGGTGATGGCAGTCAAGGCATGGGAGAAATGTAAATCCACAGTACTTGGTGTGTCTGTTGCCTTGTGTTCGTTGCCCTCACTCTTTGCCACAATAAAGTCTGGTTGTGACTTAATATCGTCTCCTGTTCCTGCGAGATAGTGGACTGTCCTATATCCCGACAGTCCACTGTCACTTGTGGACAGCATACTGGCATTAGTCGGGGCATAAGCATAGAATGATAAGGTGGCATCGGTAGTCCAATACTTGTCACTGGAAATATGCCAAATATTGCCACTCTTTGTTGCCTTTTCAAAAGGAAAATACCCTGCTTCTACATTGTTCTTTTTAGATACTGCACTAACAAAGATTTCATCACCAACCTCCGTTACCTTGGTTCCTCTGGTAGATACGCTATTCTGATTATCAACTTCAGACAGAGGAATGCCAGAGCGAGTAACCAACTCGTCCTTGTCATTATAGAAGTAAGTACCTACTTGCTCCACTGGGTGAAGATACAACGGTTTCCCTAAGTCACTTTTTACGGTTAAAGGGTGATAAGAACCAACTGCACGAGAACTTTCATCATTACTACTGCTACTGCTGTTAGAATTTGGTGTCCAACCATTCACTTCTGTTGCAGTAAATGAAATCTTCTTGTCGGAAAGAGTGACACCAGACATTCCCATACTTTCTGAACATGAAATTAAGAATGATGATACTACTGATAATGATGCCAATGCCAATAATAAACTTGTACTTTGCCTTTTAATGTATATCATTGCTTGATAGCTATTATGTTCCGCCGACTCCCAAAGCAGATGATTACTAAAACAGGCTCAATCTATTCAAAAGAAATTGGCGTAGAAGTCCTTGCTCCTTTTACCTTACTCATTGCGGTCTTAGGAAACCTTCGAAATTAAGGACAAGAAGCAAGAATACACGCCTACGCCAACAGAATATATATATAAACACATAGTATACCCCTCCTTGCGAAAGGGCATACTTGTGCCGTGATATATACACGCTTTTGCAGACATCTACTGCCATTTTCCTCTGAATTTCGATTTGAAAGTTCCTAAGTTTCAATGAGTCAGAAGTAAACGTAGCAAACGCCGTTTCTTAATAAATAGAGCCAAACTACGGACTTATGTCAGCATCTCATTGCCGATTATCCATGGAATGACTGTGCAAAAATAGTAAAAAGAATTCAAAGCAGCAAGAATTCTAAAGATTTTCTTCAAAAGATAGTCTACTTGTCTGACTGGATAAGAGCGAGTAGATGCTCTACTG
This sequence comes from uncultured Prevotella sp., assembly GCA_934281565.1. Classification (GTDB taxonomy): domain Bacteria; phylum Bacteroidota; class Bacteroidia; order Bacteroidales; family Bacteroidaceae; genus Prevotella. The sequence goes on along the minus strand of CAKQXI010000039.1, from coordinate 15,630 downwards.
CCACCTCTTGAGGAATGTTCTTCTCAACACAAACTTGCTTGCGATAGAGACTTACCTTGTTAGGACCTGCACCGACATAGCCATAATCGGCATCTGCCATCTCGCCAGGACCATTCACAATACAGCCCATGATACCAATCTTCAAGCCTTTCATTCCTTTTGTTGCCTCACGAATCTTGGCAATGGTTTCACGGAGGTCATAGAGAGTACGTCCACAACCCGGACAACTGATATATTCGGTCTTGGAAGTGCGGAGACGAGCTGCTTGAAGAATACCAAACGATGTCTCATCAATAGCTTCCATAGGAATGTCACCATTGTTCATGAGCCAGATACCATCCGTTAAACCATCAATCATCAAGGCTCCCATGTCTGCGGCAGCTTCCAATTGGAAGTCACTCTTTTCATTCTTGGAGTGCTGATACATCTGTGCAAAGACAACAGGGTTCTTTACACCAGCATTCATCATCTCGTGAACCAAGGCACGTTGGTCACCTAAGCGGTTCTGGTGGTTGCTTACACAAACCACAACCACCTCAGGGTGCATCTTTAGGCAAGCAATGTATTCATCGGCAGGAGTTCCAAACTGTAGAGTGAGGAACTTGATAGGTGCCTGGATACTGGCAATGAGAGGCATAACCATGGCAGGGAAGATAGGATAGAGTTTGGCACCAGTGGTCTCTGGCTTGCTGTTGAGTTGCTCGTAGATGTTGTAATCCACGATATAACTTTGCCCAGGCACAAACTGCTTTGGCATCTTTCCACCTATATATATATAGTCGGGCTTGGCATCAATGTTGTCGCAGACAGTGCTCTCACCATTGATACGATTGCTGATGACAACAGGCACATTATCATCACCAATGTTGCCAACGGCAGTAGTCTCACGGCGAGTAGGGCGCAGCCAGTCGAATGAAGGGCAAGCCTCGCCAGGAATTATGAGCTGACCTTGTTTCTTGCCAATATAATCTACCAAATGACGGGCAACAGGTATTTCGGCAGCAGGTTCCTCACTCAAACTAACACGTACCGTATCACCGATACCATCAGCCAATAGAGCACCGATACCAACGGCACTCTTGATGCGACCATCTTCGCCTTCTCCAGCCTCCGTCACACCAAGATGGAGCGGATAGCTCATGCCTTCTTTCTCCATTTCGTTCACCAAGAGACGCATGGAACGAACCATTACTACCGTGTTGGAAGCCTTGATGCTGATAACTACATCATTGAAATTCTCTTTCTTACAAATGCGGAGGAATTCCATGCAACTTTCCACGATGCCTTCTGGTGTATCACCATAGCGGTTACGGATACGATCGGAAAGAGAACCATGGTTGACACCAATACGGATTGCCGTGTGATTTTCCTTGCAGATGTTGAGGAAAGGCACGAAGCGGTCTTCTATCTTTTGCAGTTCCTTGGCATATTCCTCGTCGGTATATTCTTGCTTGATGAACTTACGTGCAGGGTCTACATAGTTGCCTGGATTGACACGTACTTTCTCACAATAAAGGGCAGCGACATCGGCAACATTAGGGTTGAAGTGGACATCGGCGACAAGTGGAGTCTGGTATCCATCGGCACGGATGCCAGCATTGATGTTCTTCATGTTCTCGGCTTCGCGAGACCCTTGTGTAGTGAAACGTACCAGTTCGCCACCAGCCTTGATGATTTCCTCGGCTTGCTTGACACAGGCTTCAGTGTCATTGGTGTTGGTAGTGGTCATGGACTGGATACGGATAGGGTTCTCGCCTCCCATGTCAATGGCACCAATGTGTACGACCGATGATGCACGTCGGTTATAGTTGAATAAGTCTATCATGATTAATTACACTTATAATCGTATTTAACTTCCGCCAAGTCTTTGTTGGCTTTCTCAATCTTTGCGCCGAGTCCAGCTTTCCAAGCATCAACTTTCTTGGCAATATCCTCGTCACCAAGAGCAATCATTTCAGCAGCAAGGATGGCAGCGTTCTGGGCACCGTTTACGCCAACAGTGGCAACAGGTATGCCAGGAGGCATCTGTATGATGCTGAGCATGGCATCAAGACCATCGAGCATACCTTTGATTGGCACACCGATGACAGGCAATGGAGTAGATGCAGCGATAACACCAGGGAGAGCTGCAGCCATACCAGCTGCTGCGATGATAACTTTCACGCCACGCTCCTTGGCTCCTTTGGCAAAGGCTTCCACTGCATCTGGAGTACGATGAGCGGAAAGAGCATTTACTTCAAAAGGAATTTGGTTGTCGTTCAACCACTTACATGCTTTTTCCATAACAGGCAGATCGCTTGTACTGCCCATAATAATGCTTACTAATGGTTTCATTTCTTCTTATATTTTTTATATATGAATATATTTCTTCTTATATGATAAGGAACGCACAGATAAGCCCGACGAAGAACCCAGCGACGACTTGTGAGAGTGAGTGTTGGCGTAAAATCATGCGTGCCGTGCCTACCATTCCTGCCAATATCAACACAAAGCATAGCCACCACAAGGGATTGAACGAGAAGCCTATCGAATAAGCGAGCAAGGCTCCTGTCACTCCGCCAATGGCTGCCGTATGGGTAGATATCTTCCACCATACATTGATGAAAGCACATACCATCTGGATAACCAGTGCTGCCACCAAGATAATGCTGATTACACGAGGGGTATTGCGATACTCCATGAGGAAGAAGCAACCGAAATAACATACCATGGAAATGATATAGGGTACGATGCGGCGTTCTTTCTTGCCCAGTTCGGTGGATGACCATCCTTGGTAGCGGCGATACAAGTGTATCAGCAACGTTGGTATCAGGATGGTGAACAAGTACACCGTAAGCAACATCGGTAACTTATATGACATCGGCAACAGCGACATATAGCTGAACATGAACAATGCCACCAATCCTATCAGTGGTAGATAGAACGGCGTGAAAAGCATACTCATGATTTGTGCTGCCAATATAATATTCTTCTCTTTCATACTAACTTGTAAAACATTTCTTCTCTCATAATCCTAACTTATCGGCGAAGTCGAGCCACAGGAAGCCCCAGTTGTTCCCTGTATTTGGCAACAGTACGGCGAGCTATCGGGAAACCTTTCTCTTTCAATAGCTTAGCGAGTATCTCGTCACTCAGTGGTTTCTTCTTATCTTCTTTGCTGATGAGTTCTTGAAGGGCAATCTTTATCTTTCGGGTGGACATTTCTTCACCGTCCTCGGTCACATAGCTGTCGGTGAAAAAGAACTTTAGTGGGAAAGTTCCCCATTTGGTCTGTGCATACTTTATGCTGCTTACTCGTGAGATGGTACTGACGTCAAGCCCTGTTCGGTCAGCGACATCCTTGAGTATCATAGGCTTGAGGTCAGCTTCGTCACCATCCAGGAAGAATTTCTTCTGTATGTCTATGATAGCTTTCATCGTAACAAAAAGTGTATGTCGCCGTTGCTTGATAGCTTCGATAAATCCTTGTGCCTTGTCCACTTTCTCCTTGGCATAGAGCAAAGCCTCCTTGTCTTGTCGGCTCATCTTGTCCTTGTTCTTTTTATAAGTGTCAATCATGTTGGTGAAAGACGTGGATACGGTAAGTTCGGGGATGTTGCCACGGTTGAGGCTAAAGGTGACGGTGCCATCATCGGTAGTATCAATGATGAAGTCAGGAGTAATTTGTTGTATACTCCTACCTTCCGTCTCACCCATGGATGCACCGGGCTTTGGGTTTAGTCTATGTATTTCTTCTTGTAGGGTTTCCACTTGTGTCTCGTTGAGGCTCATGCCGCTTTTGATCTTGTCCCAATGTTTCTTGGTGAATTCCTCGAAGTAGTCTTCAATGACCTCTCTCATGGCGCCTCTCAGCTTACCCTTGGGCATTCTTGCGATCTGGAGAAGCAGACATTCTTGTAAGCTCCTTGCCCCGACACCAGCAGGGTCAAAAGTCTGGAGGATATGCAACACGTGTTCTATTTCTTTCTCATTGGTATCGACATTTTGGTAGATGGCAAGTTCGTCACTTATGCTGCCGATGTCTTTGCGCAGGAGTCCATCGTCATCAAGTGAACCGATGAGATATTCCATGATTTCCTTTTCCTTGTCGCTGAGCACCTGCATATCCATTTGTTCTTTTAGCTTGTCATAGAAAGAGGTGGTGTCACCATATACCATTTCCTCATAGTCGGCACTTTGGGCATTACGACGCTCCGTGTTGTAGTCGGGCATCTGGTCATCCCTGCCAATGTCTTCAAGTGCAGAGTCGAGTGCGTCCTCTCGTTCTTCTTTTTCAGTTTCGGCATCAAAAGCGTCTTCTTCCTCGTTGTTGTTTCCAGAATTGTCGTCCATGACAATGTCATCCTCGTTTCCATTGTCGTTCAGTAAGTCGTCTGGGTTCTCACTTTCCAAGGCAGGGTTATCGTCCAGTTCGGCATTGATGCTGTCCTCAAGTTCGGTGAGGGGCATTTCCAAAAGCTTCACCTGCAACATCTGTTGGGCGGAGAGTCTTTGTAGCTGTTGTAGCTTCTGTGCCTGTGTCTGAATGAGTTTCTGAGTCATATCTTTCTTTATCAATAATATTAGTGCAAAAATACGACTTTTCAATGATAATGCAAAATAAATGTGACATTATTTTATATAAAAAAATACGCAACTCCGAAGTTCATTCGGAATTGCGTACCCTTGATATTGTATTCTCAAATTTTTCATAACTCTTGGAGTTTTACTTTTGCAAGTTCTTCTCCACCACGTAGCCTGAAGCAGTAAAAGCTGCTACCCAGGCAATCATCATTGTTAATCCCATTTCTTTTTACCTTTCTTTCCTAATTCCTATTGAAGTTATCCATTCTCTAATTTGTCGTCCTTGAAATAACAATCTTTTATTTACCTTATTTTCTAATACCTGTTGTCCTTGAAATAACAATCTTTTTATTTATCCTTCAATTAACTAATAACCTAAAAACAACTAACAATCTTAACCTAAAAACCTAATAACCTTTTGTCTTATTGACGATGCAAAGGTACGATGTTTTTCAGTACCATCCAAATCTTTTGAAGAAAAAGATGCCGAAAATGCTTATTTCTTGATATAAATCAACGTGGTGTGTGCGCACACAAGTGTTTTGTAGCATATAATTGACCTATATCAAGGTTTTGCAGGACTATATGGAATAAAGGCATTCTCACTCATGTAAACGGCGATTGTCTTTAAGCGGATATAGTCTTCGGAAAGATATACCAGTCCATTGTTTCCCCAGTCTTTTCCCCATGAGTTCTTGCATACATAGTAGTTTTGCTTGCCATGACGGAACATACCAATGATTTCCATCACATGATCATCTGTGGTACGCAACTGCTCGAACTCTCTTTGTCGGGATTCCTCCGTTACAGGGCGTTCTGAGGGCTGGATATCCACATAGCTTGTCTTGTTATTGGTGAAGCCAGCTTCACTAATGTCACCTTCCCAGCATACGGGATGTCCTCGTTCTATTGCTTTCTGTATATGGAATATCATTTCGTCGAGTGGAATATTGAGGAATTGGTCATGCAGTTGGTTGTCTGGCACTTCCAAGGCGAAGTATTCACGGAAAGGATGATGCGTGAAACTGGTCAACGACACATATTCTTCGGGATAGCATACGCTGTGGGCAAACTCAAGCGGAGTATATTCTGCGCCAAGCATGTGGACTATCTTGGCAGGCAAGATGCCTATTTCTTGGTTTAGGAGTTCGTCCAGTTGCTCGTGGAACTTGGTCAAGCCCACTTTCTTGGCGAGAGCACTGTTACATACTTGCTCTATCTTTCGGCAGAGCACCTTGTAGTTGAGGTTCTTGGGGTCCTCGTAGCTGTCGTATGGCTCGGCACCATATTTCTGTATATAATAAATAAGTGTAGAGCCAGTGCCTTTTAGGCTGATAGATTTCTTTCCCTGTGAAAAGTAATACTCAAAGGCTTTTTCATGGAGCATCATTCGGGCGATGTAGGCAACGGAGAGGTTGATGGAGTCGCCTTTCATGATGTGTTCACTCTCAATGGTGGCAAGCATACCGTATGCCCAGCAAAGGTCGCTCTCACCTTGGCTCTTGATGGGAGTATAGCTGATTAGCTGTACATTCCTTGGGAGGGCATCCTTGCCAACTTCTTGTTCGTCAAAGGAAGATGGACGGCTCTTGTATCCGCAGCTAACGGTTACAAGAGCTGTGAGCATGAGAATGATGATGTCTTTTTTCATATTTTTAGCCTTATTCTAAAATAAGTTCCTTTCCATTGGAATCAATGGTTGCCTTGCCGCCTTTCTTGAGTTGTCCAAAGAGGATTTCTTTCATCAAGACTGGTTTCAGGCGATTGTTGATGACACGGTCCATCTCACGAGCACCATATTCCTTCGTAAATCCCCATTTAAGCAACTGCTTTTGTGCAGCATCAGTTAGTTTCATCCGTACTTTCTTGGCATTCAGCTTAGTGTTTAGTTCATTCAGTTTTTTCTGAAGGATTAGCTCTGCCATCTTTTCATTCATGTCGTTGAAGACAACGGTATCGGAGAGGCGGTTGATGAACTCTGGCTTGAAAGTCTTTTTCACTTGTTGCAACATCGCTTCTCCACGGGAAACGTTGCCATTGAAGCCAACGTTGGCTTGGGAAGCATATTGAGCACCAGCGTTTGAGGTCATGATAAGTATCACGTTGCGGAAGTCTGCTTTCTGACCATGACTGTCGGTAAGTCGCGCATAGTCCATCACCTGTAAGAGGATGTTGTAGATGTTGCTATGTGCTTTCTCTATTTCATCAAGCAAGAGAACGCAGTTCGGGGTCTTTCGGATGGCATCGGTCAAGAGACCACCGTCTTCATATCCCACATATCCAGCAGGAGAACCAATCAGTTTTGCCACGGTATGCTTCTCGGTATATTCAGACATATCGAAGCGTACAAGCTCAATGCCAAGTTCCTTTGCCAAGACACGGGCAACTTCAGTCTTTCCGACTCCAGTAGGACCAACGAACAGGAGCGAAGCCATAGGCTTGTCATCGTCCACAAGCCCTGCCTTTGCCATCATCACGGCTTCGACAACCTTGTCCACTGCCTTGTCTTGACCATAAATCTTATCAAGAATACGTTCATGGAGAGTTCTCAACGCCTCGTTTTCCTCATCTTTGATGGCTATTGCCTCTATCTTGCATACCTTGGTAAGCATCTGTTGAATGAGTGCCTTGGTTACATAGGAGCGCGAATGTTGGGTTGGATGAAGTTCGAGATAAGCACCAGCTTCGTCTATCAAATCGATGGCTTTGTCTGGCAAGAAGCGATTGGCAATATACTTGGCACTGGCATGGACGGCATATTCCAAGGCTTCCTTTCGATAGGTGACACCATGAAACTGCTGGAACCTTTTTTGCAAGCCCTCCAATATCTTGACAGCTTCTTTCTCGGTAGGCTCCTTGATGTCTATCTGCTGGAAACGGCGTACTATGCCTTTGCTTTGGGCGATATGTCGATTGTATTCCTCGTAGGTGGTGGAACCGATGAAGCGGATGTCGCCACTTTCCAAGTATTTCTTGAGCATATTGGAAGCATCAGGACCACCGTCTGAGCCACGTCCTGCACCTATTATATTATGTATCTCGTCCAGATAGATGATGGCATTGCCTTCTTCTGCGGCACCATCCATGACCATCTGGATACGTTTCTCAAAGTCGCCACGATACTGTGCGCCTGCCAACATCTGCGAGATGTCCATGCTGTATATTCGTGCTCCCTTGAGTCGTTTGGGCACAAGGTCATCGTTGATAAGTCTGGCAAGCCCATAGACCAATGCTGTTTTACCCACACCGGGTTCGCCTATATGCAATGGGTTGTTCTTCTCGGCACGACAAAGCACTTGGATGGTACGTTCAAGCTCATTCTCACGTCCGATGAGTGGATTATGCTGATCTACCAAGTCAGAGATGCAAGTTACCAGTTCATGCCAGTCTTGTGGCAAGTCTTCTTCTTCATCATAGAAATAATCGTCCTCATCTTCTTCATCTTCGTCTTCTTCCTCCTCTTCATTGTTATTGACATTGGCATCGATTTCATCATCATAGGCAGGGTAACTTTTATATATCTGTTTGATGAAATCCTCCAGTCGGTCACCAATGGCATTGTTGAGCAAAAAAGCAGCCTCGGAGTTCTGCAATTTTAGTATTGCCCGTACAAAACAGGAAATGTTGATATTGGCGTTGCCCTTGCTAAGAGACAAAGAACAAGCAATGGTGAACATTTTCTTGAAGAGTGTGGATGGTTCGGGTATGCCTCTGGTTCTTTTAGGGACCTTTTCTTGCTTGGAGAGCCACTCTACCAATTCCGCGTTCATCTTTTTGTGGTCCACTCCCTCCGCAGTCAAAGCCTTCTTGAATCCTTGTTGGCTTAAAAGAGCCATAAGCATATGCTCAGGCATGATAAACTCATGCTTGAAGAAATGTACGTATTCCACGGCTCCGTTCACCGCACTGGTCATATTTCTTGTAAGTCCTACATTATTGTCATTCATTTTTTCTCTCTCCTATTTTATTCGGGCATATAAGTTAATTTTAGTGGATATTCCTGTAAGCGAGACATCTCCATGGCCTTTTCCACTTTGCTCTTGGCGATGTCATAACTGTAAACGCCCACCACGGCTTTCTTTTCATGGTGGGCTTTCAGCATGATAGTCTTTGCGTCTTCCGCCGACTTGAAAAAGATGTTTTCGAGGATATATACCACGAATTCCATCGGTGTGAAGTCGTCATTGAAAATCACGACTTTATATTGTCTGGGCTCTTTAAGTCGAGTCCTCTGACGTTCTTTGACAGCTGTTTGTTTTTGTGCCATAATATTTATAAATTCATTGTCATCGTTTTTAGGGTGACACTTTCAGTTGCAAAGATACAATTTTATTTGATAAAAGGGAAACAATTAGGCGCAAAAACTTTTTATTGTATAGAATAAGAATAAAAAGAGCTCGAACTTTGTCGTTATTTTTCCTTGTTTTCCTTTATGTCTGTGTTTTCGATGGAACGTTCCACTTTCTTTACGGTTGCTTTCAAGGAGCCGATGCGATAGCTAACCGAGAAAGATATGCGACGGTCTGTGCTCTTCGACCATGATACTTGGCTGAAGTTCTGACTTTCTATTTTTCCCTCGCGATAATTGTATTTCCTCAAGAAACTTCCTACGTAGAGCGAGAAGTTCAAGCGTTTGTCAAGAAACGATTTATTGATGGTGATGCTATAACTGCTGTAAGACTGTCCTTTGCCCTGAAGCGCAATCCAAGGTGTCCTACCATAATAGTTGATGCTGATGCGCCAGTCCTTAGGCAAGACTTGTTCTATTCCTGTGAATGTCGAGGCTTGCCAGCCATGGTTCTTGAGTGTCATACCGTCCGAATAGTCATTATAGCTGCCATTGAGACTGGAGTAGATACGAGTGTCTTTCAGGATGTTCCAGTTTATGTAGGCACTCATGCCTGTTTCCTTTGTCTTTCCTATGTTTTGGTATGTCGTGTAAAATACATCCTTGCCTGTTGGATTTCCCAAGCCTATGATTTCTTTGTCGTTGATGAGCGAAGTTTTCTCCTCGATGCTATTATTGGTGAACGAGGTGTATGAGTTCATGTTTAAGCTAAACTTATAGGTGTTCACATTGAAACCCAAGGTGAAAATATGGCTTTTCTCACTCTTTAAGTTGGAGTTGCCTTGGTTGATATTTGTGGGATTACTATCGTCGATATAAGGGTTAAGATACCAGATACCAGGGCGATAGACACGCAAGTTATATCCTAAGCGGAAGTTGACGGCATCTGATATATGCAAGCCTACACTTGCCGAGGGTACGAAATCATCAAGATTTTTATGGAAATCATCGCCACGCCCTAAGAGATACTTTACATTCTGGATGGTGTGCTCATAGCGGAAACCAAGTCGACCAGAAAATTTCTTCCACATTAGCCCATAACCAAAATAAGTACCAAGTATATTGTTGATATGCTTGTAGTGTGAACTGTTCTTTTCATCATGCGTATAATTTATATCATCTTGATTTTCTTTTATATAGCGATTATCTATACTTTTATTATTACGCATGATATACTTAATTCCTGCCTCTAAGGTATGCAGTTTGCCAATAGGCGTTGTATAGTCTATCTGGAATGTTTGTTCCGTAGTATGAGCACTTTGGTTATGGTGTTGATTTTTCAAGCGGTGCAGATAAGTTGTCCAAGCATTGGCTGCCCTCATATCGTAATAAGTATTATAGTCGTCCGTTTTATTTGGATTTGTATTAATTTTGTAAGAGAATGTCAGCAAGCGACCTTTTTGCCTGAATGAGCGTTGATAGTCGAAACTGCCATCAATGGAGTATCTGCTTTGATTGGTATTTATAAAGTTTGAGTATCGATAGAGAAACCGACCATCTGTAGGATAAACGCCCGAAGTCGTATTCTCTATGTCTCCTCTGCCATTGCCACCCCAAAGTCCAAATGAAGCGGTGACGAGATGTAGGGTATCTATCTCATAGCTGGCTTCCAAGCTGCTCCATTGGTATCTGCTATGCGACTTGGTCGTCTTGTCTGTTGTTATATTGGCAGAAGAAGCATTGACATCTCCTGTTACATTGTTGTTGCTTCCACTCCATTTCGTAGGTTGGTTAGAATAGTTGTAGCTATAATTACCGCTTACGGTAAGTTCTCCTTGTTGTATTGTCCCGAAGAGATTGCCACCTACGCCACCTTGACTATTGACGGAAGTTCCTACGGTTGCCGTATAGCCTTCCATGCCATGTCCTAATGTGACGATGTTCAGGATGCCACCCACGCCTTCGGCATCATACTTAGGACCGGGATTGGTAATCACTTCTATCTTCTTGATGCTGTTGGCAGGTATGCTCTTGAGCACTTCGCTTGGATTGTTGCTCATCATGTTGTTAGGTTTCCCGTTCATGTACACCTTGAATGATGAACTGTTGTTTACCTTGATGTTGTCTTGCCCATCTACGGTAACCATAGGAACTTTGCGGAGTATCTCAAGCACGTTGTTGGTCTGGGCTTGTGGGTCAGATGCCACATCGTATGTCAGCTTGTCGATGTCTGTTTTCACCAAGGGCTTTTTTGCCACGACTGTCACTGCTTCCAAGTTTTTTGACCAAATGGTGGAGTCCAAGGTAGTAGTATCATTTTTCTCTGCAGAGAAAGAGGATGCGGCTACACAGAGGAGCATCCAGCTTAGATTAATAAGAACTTTTACCATGATTGCTGTCTTTAATTATTAAGTTGAAATGTGTTGTGATAGCCTTGCCAATGCAGGCTTTTATGCTCTTATACGCAATAAAGGGTAAGTTTGTGACGATAGAAACAGTAGAATTAACCTATTTTAGTACAAATATAAAGATAAATAGTTTGTCATGTCCTTGAATAGCCTTACCTTTGCACCCCGAATGCCCGAGCAAGGAGTGCATGGGGCATCAGTATTAACTATTTATAATAATAAATGTACAAATCAATTTTCAACAAGCGCAGCAACCTTAAGTTCAAGCGTTTCTCGAACAAAGGTTATGCTCTCTTTGCCGTCTTGGGAAGGGAAGTGCTCGTTGGCACACTCAGTGTCGCTACGCTCAGCTATGCCAAGGCTGAGGGCGTGAGCGTTGAGGCAGCCAAGGCTGATTCTTCTTTTTACAAGGGTGGCAAGGCTTATGAGCTGGATGCGGTGAGCATTACCGCTTCACGTGCGCCAATGACTGTGGAACAGTCACCAAAGATTGTGTCTGTCATTACTCGCGATGACATTCATCGTGCGTCGGCACAGACTATCAACGATGTTCTTAAATTAGCTACTGGCGTGGATGTCCGTCAGCGTGGTGGCTTTGGTGTTCAGACGGATATCTCCATCAATGGTGGAACCTTTGACCAGATTACCATTCTCTTGAATGGTGTCAATATCTCAAATCCTCAGACTGGTCACAATGCTTCTGATTTTCCTGTTGCTTTAGCCGACATTGATCACATTGAAGTGCTCGAGGGGGCTGCCTCACGTGTTTTTGGTACCTCGGCTTTTAATGGTGCCATTAACATTGTCACGAGAAAAGCACAACATAACGCTGTGCAGGCAAGTGTGGAAGGTGGCTCGTTTGGTAGCTTGGGTACGCAGGGACGCATCCAGACTTCCTTTGGCAAGGGTAAATGGAAGCAAACTTACTCGGTGAGTGGTGGTTATAAACGCTCGGATGGAGGTACTGAGAACAGTGACTTCGAGAAAGGACAAGGCTATGGCAATTTCGCCATCAGCTATGACAACCGTTTCGACATTGGGGCGCAACTGGGCATTGCTACACAAAGTTATGGTGCCAATACTTTTTATAGTGCCAAGTATAATGACCAGTACGAGAAAACCAAGCATGGCATCGCTTCCCTTAACCTTAGTTTGCACGATGAGCAACATACTTGGGAGGTAACTCCTACCTTATATTATAATAACTTCAAGGACCATTACCAGTTGATACGTGGCAAGGAGGGTGCCAAGGCTGGAGAGAATTATCATGACCTTGATGTCTGGGGAGGTTCCTTGAATGCCAATGTCTCTTGGTTCTTGGGCAAGACTGCCCTTGGGCTTGACATCAGCAAGGAGCGTATCTATTCCACTGCCCTTGGTGAGGAACTTGCCCAGAATGACTATAAGAACATTCATGGCAGCGACCGTCAGTATACGCGAAAAGGCGAGCGTACCAACACGAATATCATGCTGGAACATAACTTCATCTTCGGAGGATTTACCCTTTCCGCTGGTGTCCTTGCCAATAGGAACACTGGGCTTGACAATGATTTCCGCTTCTATCCTGGCGTTGACCTCAGTTATCGCCCTAATGATAACTGGAAATTCTATGCTTCGTGGGACAAGGCTCTCCGTATGCCTACTTATACCGACTTGTATATCAGCAACGTTGTTCAGCAAGGTGACCTCAACTTGAAGCCTGAGAAGAATTCTACTTTCAAGATTGGTGCTCGTTATCGTCAACAAGGTTTGTCTGCGACATTGAGCGGGTTCTATGCCCATGGCACGGATATGATAGACTGGGTGCAGACTGCCGAGGAGAACGCCAATGGCAAGTATCATGCCCTTAACATCGGAAAGTTGAATAACATGGGATATAATCTTGATGCCACGATTTATATGCAAGAGCTGGTTCCTCATTCATTCATCACTCGTGTCAAGGTGGGATATGCTTATATCCACCAAAACCATGATTTGGGCGAGGATATTGTCAAGTCGCTCTATGCCTTGGAGTACTTGCGCCATAAAATAGTCTTGGGCATCGACCACCAGATATGGAAAAAACTGTCTGCTTCATGGGCTTTGCGATGGCAACAGCGCATGAATGGATACCATCCTTATACGAAGGTAGACTGTAAGGTGATGTGGGATGAGAAGAAATACAATGTTTACGTGAAGTTTGATAACATCACTTGTCATCGCTATTATGACCTCACGGCTGTCAAACAGCCTGGTTTGTGGGTGATGGCTGGTGCAAGCATCAATCTCAATTTATAATAAATGAATGATGGTGTGCCATGCCAAGGCACACCATCTTATAATATTTGCCTATGCTTTCCACAAGCCGTGCAAGTTGCAGTATTCACGAGCGGTCACCTCTTTGGCTGTTGTCATGAATGTTGCTTCAGGCTTGTCACCCGGCTTTAGCTCATGGCGAAGCACGTCTGTCTCGGTGAGCAACTCTATCCACTGGATATAGTGCTCTGGGAGCATCGGATGCTCTACGCTTCCAACCTTTACACGATAGCCGCCCTCGATAGGCTCGATGACGGGAACGTGTTTCTCAAGTGCGCCATCTGTCGTGTTTTCTTTTAATAAAGTCATTGGATTACCGCAGCAAGACATGGCTGCTCCAGGATTTAATACTTCTACGATGTTACCACATGTGGTACAACGATATACTTCTCTTTTCTTTGTCATAATTCACTGTTTTTTGTTAGACAATCTTGTTCACGCCCCAAAGATACAGAATTATTCGATACAGTAGTCGAATAGTAGTGTTAAACTAACATAAATGGGGTGTATTCTTTCTCGTTACGCACCCCACTTCTTGGTTATTCTTAGTACCTTTGCCCACGTAAATTTTAGAAGATAGCAAGATATGAAACTCAAAATACACTTTAGCCATAAAGAGGAACTCTGGAACTCATGGTCTCATGCAGGAGGCATCCTGTTGGGTGCCATATTTGGCTTTATTTTCCTTTATTGGTGTTTTACCGAGCATAATGGATGGGCTACGGCAGGCGTCATCCTTTATCTTTTCGGTATGTTGATGTCGTATATAGCCTCTACCACATATCATGCCCTTTCAGCTTGGAGCAAGTGGAAAGAGCGATTGAGAAAGTGGGATCATGCAGCCATCTATTGGCACATAGCAGGGTCTTATTCTCCGATTACCTTGATTGCCCTACGCGACCAAGGTTATTGGGGCTGGAGCCTTTTTATCTTTATCTGGGCTTGTGCCATTGCTGGTACTGTGATGAGCTTTGTTCGTCTCAAGGACCATAGCAATCTGGAGACACTGTGTTTTGTCGGCATGGGACTGTCTGTGTTGGTTGCTTTCAAGCCCCTTGTAGACTCTGTTTCTTCCGCTACGGTCATTTGGATAGTGGCGGAGGGGATAAGCTATATCACAGGTGCAGTGTTTTATAGCATCAACAAGAAAAAATATATGCACTCGGTATTCCATTTCTTCGTACTTGCTGGTAGCGTTTGCCATATTATAGCCGTTTGGGATATTCTGATGAGGTATATTTAATCCCTCTTTTCATGGTGCTCTGACAATTACAGTTCTGACAGTTTTTTCAGAGGAGGTACTTTTGAAGTGTAAATATGTATCTCTCAAGCGACTTTCATCTCCCAAGGTACCCTTATACCGCGTTTTACGGTATTATGTGGCTTAACTTGCTGATTAATAGCAAGTTAATGCTTTTAAGAGCCAAGCATCAGAACCCTAATAACAGTCTCAAATCTCAGTAATCTCAGTTTTTATCTTGCCATTCCCAAGGCCTAATTTAGATAGATATTATATATTATTATATATATATTAATATATATATAATAATATATAATATAATTTTAATACTTACAATCTGTAACCTAATTTTCCATGCAATGGTCACAAAAAAACTGAGATTACTGAGATTTGAGACCGCTCCCTGATTTTTCATACCCCCTCCAGAAAAACTGTCAGAACTGTAATTGTCAGAGCTCTGTACATTTCCTCCGCCAATTTTCCCGCCACTATCCCATATCTTCCCGCCCACAATCCCATAGCTTCCCTCCCCAAGAAACTACGAGTTAGATAAATTAACACAGCAATAAAAAATCTGCGTAATTTGCGAAATTTGCGAGAGGATAAAAAACAATCAGCGAGAGAAACCCAAAAATCCGCGTAAATCCGCGAGATCAGCGGGCGACACATACCCACCCACGCATACGTGTATAAAATAAAGTGTTGCCCCACAGAAAACACCTAAAACGCCCCTTAATTGTTAAAATACTGTTAAATTTCGAACTTTTTCCGGAAAAGATTTGGTGGTTTGAGAAATAGTCAGTACTTTTGCACTCGCTTTTGAGAAAAACACTTCT
>CAKQXI010000038.1 GCA_934281565.1 uncultured Prevotella sp. | reverse complement strand
CTTTCCAGCCCAATACATTGTTAGCCTTGGAACAGTCACCCCAAATCTTCTCTATATCTCCCTCACGACGAGGACCATACTTCCAGTTTAGCTTTACGCCAGTAGCCTTTTCAAAGGTCTCGACAATCTCCAATGTGGAGTTGCCTTTTCCTGTACCGATATTGAAGTATTCAACAGGATCTGTTTCCTTGTCGAGTACACGAGCCATGGCAGCAACATGAGCCTTGGCAAGGTCTACGACATAGATATAGTCACGGATACAAGTTCCGTCAGGAGTATCGTAATCATTGCCAAAGATAGTCAATTCCTTACGGATACCCATAGCTGTCTGGGTAACAAAAGGAATGAGGTTGTTTGGAACGCCATTAGGCAACTCGCCAATCTCTGCAGATGGATGAGCGCCAATAGGGTTGAAGTATCTGAGGATGATGCTCTTGATGTTAGCACCACTATGGATATAGTCAGCTATGATTTGCTCATTGATTTCCTTGGTGTTACCGTATGGAGAAGTAGCTTTTTGGTGAGGTGCGTTCTCCGTTACAGGCAAGTTCTCTGGCTTTGGCTGACCATAGACAGTACAACTTGATGAGAAAATAATGCCTTTCACCTGATACTTAGGCATCAATTCCAAGAGATTAATAAGCGAAACTATGTTGTTGCGATAATAAAGCAAAGGTTTCTGCACGCTCTCACCTACAGCCTTGCTGGCAGCGAAATGGATGATGCCTTCAATGGCAGGATATTTCTGAAATACAGCTTCCGCTGCATCCTTGTCACGTAAGTCTACTTGCTCGAAAGCAGGACGGATACCAGTAATCTTCTCTATACCGTCCAGCACTTCGATCTTAGAGTTAGAAAGATCGTCAACGATGACTACGTTGTAACCAGCTTGCTGCAACTCCACCGTAGTATGGCTTCCAATAAAACCCGTACCACCTGTTACCAAAATAGTTTGTTTCATATTTATAGTCTTTATTGAAGAAAAATTAATGTTGATCAGTCCTTTTCGGAGCTTTTCATGCTCTGTGAGTGCAAAAGTAATGCTATTTTCTGAAACGGCAAAAGAAAATGACAAAAACTTCAAAAGAATATAGTTAAAATATTTTGTAATTCCCTCAATTTGATATAACTTTGCATTTAGTTACTAAATTATAATCGAATAAATAGACAAGTTAATGGACAAGCCTATGAAACAATACAATATCGCTCAAGACATGAGGTACTTGCAGTTGTTGGCTCAATCATTCCCTACCGTCGCCGAGGCGAGTACGGAAATTATCAATCTACAAGCTATCTTGAACTTGCCAAAGGGTACCGAGCATTTCCTTGCTGACATCCACGGTGAGTATGAGGCATTTCTCCATGTGTTGAAAAATGCTTCTGGAAATATCAAGCGCAAGGTCAATGAACTCTTTGGTAATACGCTTCGTGAAGCGGAGAAACGGGAGCTTTGCACTTTAATCTATTACCCTGAGCAAAAGTTGGAGCAAGTAAAGCAGAATGAGACTGACATTGACGACTGGTATCATATCACGCTCCATCAGTTGGTTGCCGTATGCCGTGATGTCTCCAGCAAATATACTCGCTCCAAAGTGCGCAAGTCACTTCCATGTGATTTCTCTTATATCATACAAGAGCTGTTGCATGAGCATACCGAGGACCATGACAAGACGGCGTATGTCAATGTCATAGTCGATACCATTATCTCGACAGGGCGTGCCGATGACTTCATCATTGCCATTGCCAATGTGATACAGCGCCTTGCCATTGACCAACTTCATATCTTAGGTGATATTTATGATCGTGGTCCCGGTGCCCATATCATCCTGGACAAGATGCGCCGTTACCATAGTTGGGATATGCAATGGGGTAACCATGATGTGCTCTGGATGGGTGCTGCAGCAGGCAACGATGCTTGCATCTGCAATGTCATCCGTCTCTGTCTTAGGTATGCCAACCTTTCTACATTGGAAGAAGGATATGGCATCAATCTCGTTCCTTTGGCTACATTCGCCATGGAAACATACGATGATGATCCTTGCACGGAATTCATACCCAAGATGAGTGGAGGCGCAACCGTAATGGATGAAAAGACAAAGCGACTTACTGCCCAGATGCACAAGGCGATAGCTGTTATCCAGTTTAAGATAGAAAGTCAAATCATTCAGCAACATCCTGAATGGAAGATGAATGACAGGCGACTCTTTGAGCACGTGGATTACCAACAAAAGTCCATCACCATAGATGGCAAGGTATATCCCATGACCTCTTGCCACTTCCCCACCATCAACCCTAAGCATCCATCCACATTGTCCAATGAGGAAAAGGTATTGATGCAGAAATTGCACCATTCTTTCATGATATGTGAGAAATTGCACAAACATATCAGGGTGATGCTTCAACATGGTTGTATGTACGCCATCTTCAACAACAATCTGCTCTTTCATGCTTCTTGCCCTCTCAATGAGGACGGAACGCTAAAAGAAGTTGAGATTTATCCAGGACAGAGATATAAGGGACGCGACTTGATGCACCATACTGGTATGCAGATACGTACTGCTTTCCAAAGTGATTCCGACCCTGCCGAACGTCAATATGCCATTGATTACTTCTTGTATTTGTGGTGTGGACCAGACAGTCCACTTTTCGACAAGAGCAAGATGGCAACATTCGAGCGGTATTTTATCGCAGACAAGGAAACCCACAAAGAAGAAAAGGGATATTACTTCAAGTTACGTGACAAAGAAGAAGTCATCGACCATATCATGGATGAGTTTGGTGTTACAGGTCCTAACCGTCACATCATTAACGGTCACGTGCCAGTAAGGACTACCAAGGGAGAGAACCCAATTAAGGCAAATGGCAAGTTGATGGTGATAGACGGTGGCTTTTCCAAGGCTTACCACAATGAGACAGGAATAGCAGGTTACACCTTGGTATATCACTCCCGTGGGTTCCAGTTGGTTCAGCATGAGCCATTCACAAGTACGGAAGATGCCATCAAGCGAGGTACCGACATCAAGAGTACTACACAGATTGTAGAAATGTCAAATCGCCGTATGTTGGTAGCCGACACTGACATAGGTATCGAGTTACGTAAACAAGTCGCCGACTTGGAAGAACTTCTTTATGCTTACCGTCATGGTTTCATCAAGGAGACTGAGAAGAAGTAAGGTCATATTTCCTCCCGATGCCTTTTGTTCCATCGGGAGGAAAAAATATGTTAAAAACGTAGCCACTAAATAAACTATTTCCCTCCATTTCTATCTATATTACTGTAAACCATTCATAAAAAGATTGTCAAAAACAAGTAACATAAAGATGGAAATGAAAAAATCATTGAGAATTACCATGGTGAGTAGTCTCATTGCTCTCGCACCATTTGGTGCCGAGGCTAAGCAATGGAGCTTGAAAGACTGCATCAACTATGCGTTGCAGAACAACATTTCACTGCAAAAGACTCAACTCCAGAAGATGAGCGCACAAGAAGATTATCTCCAGTCCAAGGCTGCCTTGTTGCCTTCGCTTAGTGCCAGCACAAACCAGAGTGTGAACTATACTCCTTGGGTGTCGAGCGGCATTAGTGGTGATGGCTATTCCAAGGCATCTATCGACAAAGTGTATTATAATGGTACTTACAGTGTATCTGGCAACTATGTCATCTGGAATGGAAACAAGAACCGCAACCAAGTGGCACTCAACAAACTCGTAACCGAATCTGCTGCCCTTGACTCGGCTACGCAAGCTGCCAAGTTGCAAGAACAGATAGCACAACTTTATGTACAAATCCTCTATTCTACCGAAGCTATCAAGGTAAACAAGGAAAGTTACCAATCAAGTCTTAAGAACGAGGAACGTGGCAAGGAGATGGTAAACATCGGTAAGATGAGCAAAGCAGACTTGGCGCAACTTACCGCACAACGAGCACAAGATGAATATGACATCGTACAAGCGGAGAACAATGTCAAGAACTATAAGCGACAATTGAAAGAACTGCTCCAAATCACTACCGATGAAGTCTTCGACATAGTGATACCTACCACTACCGATGCCATGGCACTTGTTGAAATCCCTGCCTTGCAAGGAGTATATACGGCTGCTTTGGCAAGTCGTCCTGAATTGAAAACTTATCAGAACAAATTAGACCAAAATAGCTTAAGCATCAAAATAGCCAAAGCTGGTAAGTTGCCGACTATCAGTGCTAATGCTGGTCTTGCAACAAGCTCTACTTCAATGAACAGCAATGGTTGGGCTAACCAAATCAAGACCAATTTCAACGTAGGTGGCGGTATCAGTGTCAGCGTACCTCTCTTTGACAATCGCCAGACCAGAACAGCCGTCAACAAGGCTTGCATTCAGCAACAGGAAATTCTTCTTGACTTGAAGAATGAGGAAACACAGCTCTACTCTACCATAGAGAACTATTGGTTGCAAGCCACAACTAACCAAAGTCAGTTCAAGGCAGCGAAAGTAAGTAGCGAGAGTGCCCAAACCAGTTATGACTTGTTGAGTGAGCAATTCAAGCTCGGACTCAAGAACATCGTTGAACTTCGCACAGGTAAGGACAACTTGCTCAAGGCAAGGCAAAACGAGCTTCAAGCTAAGTATCTTACTATCTTGAACATCAATATGTTGGAATTCTATAAAAACGGAAAAATAAATTAATAGATACAAATGAAGAAAAAGATTTTCAGTAAAGTATGGATTGCTGTCATTGCCGTGATAGTCATTGCTGTCGTGGCATGGCTCCTTTCTGGAGGCAAGGATGAGGAGCAGATTAACTTTAAGCAAGAGAAAGTTACTCCTCAAACACTCCAAAATAGTGTTACAGCCACAGGTACTATCGAGGCTGTGACAAGTGTTACCGTGGGTACCCAAGTTTCTGGTATCGTAAATAAACTGTATGTTGATTATAACTCTGTTGTCAAGAAAGGACAGATTATAGCAGAACTCGACAAGACCAACCTTATCAGTGAATTGAACACTGCCAAAGCCAATCTTGCCAGCGCACAGAGCAGTCTAAGTTACCAGAGTGCCAATCTCAAGCGTTATCAGACCCTTTATAAGAAAGGTCTTGTGAGTGCGGACGACTATGAGAACGCACTTCTCACCTATCGTCAGGCAAAGGAGCAAGTTGCTTCTTCCAGAGAGAATGTCCAGAAAGCACAGACCAACCTTGGCTATGCTACCATCACTTCTCCTATTGATGGAACAGTGATCTCAAAGAGTGTTGAGGAAGGTCAGACTGTGGCTGCAAGTTTCAATACGCCAGAGTTGTTCACCATCGCCAAGGACCTAACAAATATGCAGGTTGTTGCCGATGTTGATGAAGCTGACATAGGTGGCGTAAAGGTAGGTGACCGTGTGAACTTCACCGTAGATGCTTACCCAGATGATACTTTCCAAGGTTCTGTAAAGCAAGTTCGTCTCCAAGCTACCACCACCAATAATGTGGTTACCTACGAGGTAGTAATCAGTGCGCCCAATGCCGATCTCAAACTGAAACCCGGTCTGACAGCCAATGTCACCATCTTCACCCAAGAACGACAGGGTGTGTTGAGTGTGCCAAACAAGGCTTTGCGCTTCACCCCTACCAAAGAGACTGTAGGCAAGAAGACCAAGATTGTTGATTGCAAAGGCAAAAATAAAGTTTGGACACTCAATGGCAATACGCTTACTGCCCATGCGGTCAGCATTGGACAAACCGATGGTATTCACACCGAAATTACCAAGGGCTTGAAAGCTGGTCAGAGTATTGTGACCGAGATAGTCGTCAACACACCTCAGGATGACGCCGATGCTCCAGAGCAGAGCAAAGGACTGATTGGTGGTCCTGGTCCACGAGGTAAGAAAAAGTAATAACTGTCTACTGTTTTCATCGTTAGACACAGATTTTGGCATTATGACAGATAACAAAAAGAATAATGATAACAAGAAAGTCGTCATTGAGCTTGACAACGTAAGGCGTGACTTCCTTGTGGGTGACGAGACGGTTCACGCCCTCAAGGGAGTGAGCTTCAAGATTTACGAAGGTGAGTTCGTTACCATCATGGGTAAGTCGGGTTCGGGCAAGTCTACCTTGTTGAACCAGCTTGGCTGTCTTGACACTCCATCGAGTGGAGAATACTATCTTGACGGTGTGTCTGTGCGAACCATGTCACGCTCCGACCGTGCCATCTTGCGCAACAGAAAGATAGGCTTTATCTTCCAAAACTATAATTTGTTGCCTAAGACAACGAGTGTGGAGAACGTAGAGCTGCCTTTGATGTATAACCCATCGGTAAGTGCCGTTGAGCGCAAGGAAAGGGCTATCGAGGCACTTAAGGCTGTGGGGTTGGGTGAGCGACTTTACCATAAGAGCAACCAAATGTCGGGTGGACAAATGCAACGTGTGGCAATAGCCCGTGCCTTGGTAAACAACCCTGCGGTCATCCTTGCCGACGAAGCTACGGGTAACTTGGATACGAGAACGAGTTTCGAGATCCTTGTACTCTTTCAGAAGTTGTATGCACAGGGCAGGACGATTATATTCGTAACCCATAATCCAGACATAGCCAATTACTCCAGCCGTAACATCGAGCTGCGTGACGGACACATCATCAGTGACTCCTACAACGACCATATCCTTTCAGCAGCAGAGGGCTTGGCAGCCTTGCCTGCCAATACGGACGAATAATTTCAAAGTTAAGCAATATGAACTATCAGAATCTATTTAAAATAGCCCTTCGTGCGATAGCTGCCAACAAGATGCGCTCTTTCCTTACGGCACTCGGCATCATCATTGGTATTGCCGCCGTCATCACGATGCTTGCCATCGGACAAGGAAGTAAGGCGAGCATCAAGGCAAATATCGCTGAAATGGGTTCCAACATGATTATGATTTCACCCGGTGCGGATATGCGTGGCGGTGTACGACAGGATGCTTCTTCGATGGAAACGTTGAAGCAAGCCGACTACCAGAGCATCAAGGAGGAATGCAACTACATCTCTGCCATCTCGCCTACCGTGAACAGCAGTGGTC
This sequence comes from uncultured Prevotella sp., assembly GCA_934281565.1. Lineage (GTDB taxonomy): Bacteria > Bacteroidota > Bacteroidia > Bacteroidales > Bacteroidaceae > Prevotella. The sequence goes on along the minus strand of CAKQXI010000038.1, from coordinate 12,570 downwards.
AATGGATCAATGGCAACAACAATACCCAGAGTACCATCTATGGTGTCAACCAAGACTATCTGTCCATTCGCCAGTTGAAGGTTGCCGATGGAGAAATGTTTACCGATACTGACATCAAGACGGCTTCCAAGGTGTGCATCCTCGGACAGACCGTTGTGGATTACCTTTTCCCAGACGGTAGTGACCCTATCGGAAAAGTGGTGCGGTTCAATAGCATTCCATTTCGAGTAATAGGTGTTCTCCAAAAGAAAGGTTACAACAGTATGGGCATGGACCAAGACGATTTGGTCTTAGCTCCTTATACTACGGTGATGAAACGTATCTTGGCGCAAACTTACCTTGGAGGCATCGTTTGCTCAGCCATCACCGAGGAGGCTTCACAACCTGCGCAAGACCAGATAACCCAGATCTTGCGACGTAACCATAAGTTGAAAGATGCGACAGACACCACGGAAGCGGATGATGACGACTTTAATATCCGCTCACAGGAAGAAATCTCAAGCATGATGAATTCCACCATGTCCACCATTACCATCCTCTTGGGTTCGGTCGCTGGCATCTCATTGCTCGTGGGTGGCATCGGCATCATGAACATCATGTATGTAAGTGTCACCGAGCGCACTCGTGAGATAGGTCTTCGCATGAGCGTGGGTGCCCGTGGCATCGACATCCTAAACCAGTTCCTCATTGAGGCAATCTTGCTAAGCGTAACTGGAGGCATCATCGGCGTGCTGTTAGGAGTAGGACTTTCTGTAAGTCTCAACCAATTTCTCCATATCGCAACACAAATAGAGCCATGGAGCATCATCATGAGTTTCGCCGTATGTACGTTTACGGGCGTATTTTTCGGGTGGTATCCAGCCAAGAAAGCGGCACGGCTTGACCCGATTGAGGCTATCAGATATGAATAAGGGAAAGTCCATTCTGCATTTTGGTTGCGGAATGGACTTTTTTCATGGGATTTTACACAATAAAACGCAATCATTTCCGTTAAAAGAGAAATGAGACCCTAATAAAGGGCAAGTAAGCGGTATTATCACAACAAACAATTATATTTATAAAGTTACATTATGATACTAAACACGATCATTATTGAGAGCGATCCAGGTGATCTGGAAATCATGAAAAGCTATGTGGAGAAAACCCCAACCCTAAACCTTGTAGGAGCATTCTCTAATGTCATCGACGCAAGCCAAAGCATCAAGGACCATGATGTAGACCTCGTATTCCTTTGCATCAAGATGCAGACACTCAATGGACTTGACTTTGCCAAGATTCTCCCCCACAAGATACGTGTTGTCTTTACCACAGCCTATAAAGAATATGCTTTCGATGGCTTCAAGGTCAATGCCATCGACTATCTGTTGAAACCGATTAAGTTTTGTGATTTCCAGGCTTCCTGCAAGAAAGTATTCGAGTCATACTCCAATACGGCTGGCAAGGACAGGATAAAGGCTGATGGCTTTTTTCTTGTCAAGAACCAATACAAGATGATACGCATCAACATTCTTGACATCCTCTTTATCGAGAGCATCAAAGACTATGTGAGAATTTATCTGAAAGATATGCGTACCATCATGACCATCATCAACCTGAAACAGTTGGAAGACGAACTGCCGGGAAAGGTGTTCATGCGTACCCATCGCTCTTTCATCGCCAATATGCACCTCATGGATACGATAGACCGTGATGGCATTCATTATGATTGCTTCAAGGCGATTGTACCTATCTCTGATTCGTATAAGGAAAAAGTACAGGGATTCATAGACTCCCACTTACTTTAAATTCTTCATCAGGTCCGTACCAAGTCCGTATCAACTCCGTACCATCTCCGTACCAACTCCGTATCAAGTTTACCCCTGCTCCGATATATCCTCCCGCAGATTACGTAGATTTATGCAGATTTGTCCTCTTATTATAAGATTTGTAGTGGTGACGAAACAAAGATGCAAGCATCGTGCTCTATGAGGAAATCGAGGTCTCGAAATCCCCAGAGGACACTGATGCAAGGCATACCAGAATTGCGAGCCGTCATAACATCCACATCACTGTCACCTATATATACTGCACGGTTGCGTTCTGCTCCCAACTGGCGCAAGGCTTCATTGACAGTATCGGGTGCAGGCTTTTTCCTAATATCCTCACGTTCACCTATGGCAACATCCACCAAGTCGCCGAAGAAGTGCTTGCACAAGGCTTGGGTGGCGGCATAGAACTTGTTGCTCACTACTGCTATCTTCTTACCACGGGCTTTCAACTGTGTAAGCATTTCCATGACTTCTGGATAAGGCTGAGTGGTATCAAGGTTGTGCTCCATATAATACTGGCGGAAGTCTGCATAGGTCTTCTCAAACTTCGGATTATCCAATCCCTCTGGTATTGCTCGTTCCATGAGTTTCTTCACTCCATTCCCTACAAACCGCCGAACTTCGTCAAGGGTTCGCTCCGCCATGCCATTGTGTCTCAAGGCATAGTTACAACTGGCTGCCAAGTCGTCCAAAGTGGAAAGCAACGTGCCATCCAAGTCAAAGATATATGTATCAAAATTAAAGTTCATGACCTTTCCCTTTCTATTATTTAGGATGCAAAGGTAAGCAAAAATATAAATATGGAGTACACCTCATGCTACAATTAACCTATTTTAATTGCATGGGCTTTGCCATTTGGTAGATTTGCAGTACTTTTGCAGCGGAGTATTAAAAATTAAAATTAAGAAATGAAAAAGAAAGCAATTAGTAAGCTCTATGCCTATGGAGCAGTCGTATGCTTATTGGTTATCTTAGCCATCGGCTACCTTTACTGTTTCTCCTCTTTCTCGAAGAGCAGTAAGACTCAGTATGTCTATATCGACGATGATGACAACATTGATTCTGTGTATAACAAAGTTCGCCCTTTCGCCAACACGATACCAATGCAAGCATTCTGTACCTTGACACGCCATTCGGGATATGCCGATCATATCCGTACGGGTCGCTATGCCATCCAACCCGGAGATGGCTCGTTCAAGACATGGCGTCATTTTAAGAATGGCTTGCAGGAGCCAATCAATCTCACTATTCCGTCTGTTCGCACGGTCAATAAACTGGCTTCAGAGATTGGCAAGAAGTTGATGATCGACAGTACTGCCATCCATCAGGCTCTTACCGACGAGGCTACTTGTGAGAAGTATGGTTACGACACCGCCACCATCGCTTGTATGTTCATTCCTAACACTTATGATATTTACTGGAACGTGTCACTCGACAAGTTCCTTAGTCGTATGAAGAAGGAAAGCACGAAGTTCTGGAATTTCGAGCGTACCCAGAAGGCAAAGGCGATGAACCTTACTCCTAACCAAGTGATAACCTTGGCAAGTATCGTGGACGAGGAAACGGCTAACAATGCCGAGAAGCCGATGATTGCTGGTATGTACTATAATCGTTTGATGCTTCGTGATGCAGAATATCCTAATGGTATGCCCCTGCAAGCCGACCCAACCATCAAGTTTGCATGGAAGCGTTTCGAGCTGAAACGTATCTACAACAACTTGCTTCACATCGACAGTCCATACAACACATACAAGAATGCGGGACTTCCTCCTGGTCCTATCCGCATCCCATCGGTAGCTGGCATTGATGCCGTGCTGAACCATGTACACCATGATTACCTCTATATGTGCGCCAAGGAGGATTTCAGTGGCACACATAATTTCGCGAGGACTTACCAAGAGCACTTGCAAAATGCCGCAAAGTATTCAAAGGCACTCAACGAAAGAGGTATCAAGTAGTATCTACAATTCATCATTGAGCCGTTGCAATGCGATGACAGCTTGGTTGTATTCATTGACCACCGTGGCATATTTCATCTTGATGTCTATCGACTCCTGCAACGCATTGACATACTCAATGTAAGAAATTTCACCATTCTCATATTCGAGGGTACTAAGACGTGCTAACTCAGAAGCACGCTTGGTGCCCTCTTTTTCATAATACTTCAAGCGATTGAAAGCTGAAGTATATTGGTTCATGCAAGTGGCATATTCCTTTTGGCGCGAGCTTTCCTCTTGCTTCATTTCCAGTTCCGCGATTTCCCTGTCCTTTTGCGCAGCCCTCACCTTAGCCTTGGTGGCACCATAGAAAAGAGGGATGCCTACGCCCACCTCGAAGCCCATGAAGTTACCGCCACTAAACTTGCTTCGGTCTTGGTCATAGGGATTCCATGAGGAAATGACAAGTTGGTTGCGGAGTGACAAAGACAGTGACGGAGCATATCCATTCTTGGCAACTTTCAATGCCTTGTCCGTTACCGTGAGACGGTCTTGTGCATATTGCCCTTCGGCTGTCGTGGCATAGTTATAGTCTGTTGCACGATAGTTGATGGGCGACAAGCCTGTCTCGGCTGGCGTAACAGGCTTGTCGGTATTCAGCAATGTCATCAGTTGCATTTGCTGGGCGGCGAAGTCACTCTGCGCAGCCACCAACTCCAATCTGTTTTCTTGCAAAAGACGCTCGGCGGCAAGTGCCTCCAACTGTCGTGCCTCACCAGTCTTGTATCGCTTGGATGCCAAGTCGGAATAACGCTGGAATACGCTATCTTGGCTTGCGATGATGCGCATACGTTCTTGCAAATATACCATCTGGTAATAAGTACTCGCCACATTGGCACGCAACTGTTGTGCCAATACCTTGGATTTACTCTGTTCGGCTCTTGTCTCGGCTTTCAACTGTCCGTGACGAGCGGCATAGACGGTAGGAAACTCCATCGTCTGGGATATGGAAATGGCATTGTCGGGACTACCACCAGAAGTAGGGTCTTGCGAGAGAGACAAGTCCGTTTTGTTCATGTCCCATGCCGTACCTTGCAGTGCCTTTGCACGCTCTATGGCTTTCCCTGCTGCTTGCAAGGAAAGATTTTGGGACACTGCCATGTCCAAGCACTGCTGTAAGGTAAGTCGCTGTCCCATTGCACCCAATGGCAATGCCATGAGCGCAAGCAAAAGTATATTCTTCTTTTTCATTGTTATCATGTCTATTTCTTTGTAAAAGTCTTGTAGATAGCTGGCAACACCAGCAAGGTAAGCAACGTAGAGGTGACAAGACCGCCTATGACGACCGTGGCAAGTGGGCGTTGTACCTCTGCCCCATCACCTGTGGACAATGCCATGGGCAAGAAACCCATGGAAGCGACCAACGCTGTCATGAGAACTGGGCGCAAACGAATCATGCAACTGTCTATGATGCGCTGGTGAACTGGCAATGCCTGCATCTGGTTCATCTGTCCGATGAGCACGATGCCATTCAATACCGCCACACCAAAGAGAGCGATGAACCCGACCCCTGCGGAAATGGAGAACGGCATACCCCGAAGCCATAATGCCCATACGCCACCGATGGCAGCCAAAGGAATGGCGGAGAACACGAACAGCGATTCCCTCACATTCTTCACTGTCGCATAGAGCAAGAGAAGAATGACTATCAATGCCACCGGCACCACTACCATCAGGCGGTTCACTGCACTCTGCAAGTTCTGGAACTCACCACCATAGTTATAGTAATAGCCCTCCGGCATCTTCAACTTTTGGTCAAGTATCTGTTGTATCTCTCCCACTGTACTTTGCACATCACGCCCTTTCACGTTGAAACCTACGTAGATACGGCGTGCTCCATCTTCATGGGACACTTGGGCTGGCGCAGGCTCATAGATGATGTCAGCCAACTGACTTAGAGGAACCGTAGAACCATCCTTGATGGGAATGGCAAGATGTTGAAGTGCCTCTGCCGTCCTTGCATCTTCATCCATGCGAAGCACAAGGTCGAACTTCTTTTCCCCTTCATATACGGCACCTGCTACCCCACCAGCAAAAGTTGTTTCCAACACTTGGTTGACATCATCCACACTCACACCATATTCTGCCATCCGCTCATGGTCGTACTTCACTTGTATTTGAGGCAATCCCGAGACTTCCTCCACAAAGATGCCACTTACACCCCGTACATGGCGGATGAGCTTCTCTATCTTTCGTGCTTGTTCGGTCAGTGTATGAAGGTCGTCGCCAAAGATCTTGATGGCAACATCTTGTTTGATACCAGTCAGCAACTCATTGTTGCGCATCTGGATAGGCTGCGAAATCTCTGCCTCCAAGCCTGGGATTGTCTTCAGCGTTTCTTCCATTTTCTCCATCAGTTCATCCGTTGTCTTGGCAGAAGTCCATTCTGCCTTAGGCTTGAGCGACACCATGATGTCGGCACGTTCCACTGGCATTGGGTCGGTGGGGATCTCGGCACTTCCGATACGGCTTACGACTTGCCTCACCTCTGGGTATTGTGCCTTGAGCAACTTCTCTGCCTTGGTACAACTCTCCACCATCTGCGACAGGGATGTACCTTGCGCCATGCTCATCTCTACGGCAAAGTCGCCTTCTTCCAAACTTGGGATGAACTCACCACCTAAGAACTTGAAAGCTACGGCACTGACACAGAAAAGGGCTACGGCACCCGTAATCACGTTCTTGCTTTGGGACAGTACCCAGTCGAGCACAGGTTGATACCATTTTTGCAACTTTGCAATCATTCGGTCAGAAAAGGTTTCACGAGTATGCACCTTACGGCTCAAGAACAGACTGCTTGCCATAGGCACGTATGTCAATGAGAGGATGAACGCTCCCAAGATGGCGAAGAACACCGTCAATGCCATCGGGCGAAACATCTTTCCCTCGATGCCCACCAGGGTCATCAATGGGATATAGACTATCATGATGATGATTTCACCAAAGGCGGCACTCTGTCGGATGCGTGAGGCAGAGAAATGAACTTCCTCGTCCATTTCTGTTCGTGAGAGACAAAAAGGTTGTGAGTTATTAGCTAAATAAGCAGCTTTCACAGCAGGTTGTGAGAATTCCCCTTTATTGATATGGGTCACCACTGCCTCGACGATGATGACCGCCGAGTCTACAATCATACCAAAGTCAATCGCTCCAAGGCTCATCAAGTTGCCATCAATGCCAAAGGTCTTCATCATGCCAAAGGCAAAGAGCATACTCAAAGGAATGACACTTGCCACGACCAGACCAGCACGCCAGTTGCCAAGGAAGACAACCAGTACGAAGATGACGATAAGACCTCCCTCTATCAGGTTGCGGGCGATCGTACCCTCCACACGGTCCACAAGGTTCGTTCGGTCGATGAATGGTTCTATGACCACGCCCTCAGGAAGTGACTTCTGTATCTGTTCGATGCGTACCTTTACATTCTTGATGACTTCCTGGAAGTTCTCACCCTTAAGCATGATGGCGATGCCTGCCACTACTTCGCCCTCACCATTACGGGTAACAGCCCCGAAACGAGTAGCGTGTCCTTGTTGCACCTTGGCGATGTCACCTATTTTAATAGGAGTCCCATTCACTGTCTTGACAGGTATGTTGGCAATATCCCCCAACGATTTCACGACACCGATGCCACGGATATAATATTGATTGGAATTTTGCTCTATATAGCTGCCACCAGTATTGGCGTTGTTCTTCTCCAAGGCATCAAACACTTCTGACACGGTGAGGTTGTTGGCATTGAGTTGGTCGCTATTGATTGCCACCTCATACTGCTTCACATATCCACCCCATCCGCTCACTTCGGCGACACCGGGGGTGCCTGACAGTTGCTTGCGCACTATCCAGTCTTGGATGGTACGAAGTTGGGTAAGTGAATATTTTTTCTCATATCCCTCTTTGGCACGCACCGTATAATGATAGATTTCACCCAGTGCCGTAGCAATAGGGCCCATCTCGGTATCTGTATTCTTGGGCAACTCCCTCGTTGCTGTCTCCAGCACTTGGCTTACTTGCGAGCGTGCCCAATAAATATCCACATCATCGTCAAAGACGAGTGTGATGACCGAAAGACCACTGCGTGAGATACTGCGGCGTTCCTCTAAGCGAGGAATGTTGGCGAGTGCCATTTCAATGGGCGTTGTGATGTATTGCTCCACCTCTTGCGCACCCAACGAGGGGGCTTGCGTGATAACCTGTACTTGGTTGTCCGTGATGTCTGGAGTGGAGTCGAAAGGTAGGCGAACCAACGATGCGATGCCCCATGCGACAAGGGCAAGGGTAAGTACTCCGACCACCAGCTTATGGTGTATCGAATATGTAATAAGTTTCTGAAACATAGCGTTCTGTCTCCTATAAGCAAAAGTGAAACTTAATCTTCTTCGCCATGCTCTCCTGTGAGCGAAGCGAGATAGAAAGCATTGTCGGTCACTATCTTTTGTCCTTTCTTGATATGCTTGCAAAGCGATACTTCCGTATAGCCGTCTTGGCTGACACCTGTCGTCACCTCATGGCGGGAGAAACTATACTTACCAGCCTTAGGCATTTGGTTAAGGGCAAAGATATAGGTCTTGCCATCGGTTGTGACGATAGCCTTTGATGGCAGTGCGCTGCAGGCTTGCCTGCCTGTGGCAATCTTGCCAGACACATACATACCGTCAAAGAGCTTGGCACCTCTTGTCGCATCCAACCTTACATGGGCTGCCACCGACTTTGTGCCATCATTGAAGTACTCGTTCATGCCATATACGTGTCCGCTGACTTTCACACCGGGTTGGTTGGTAAGCGAAAGGAGTACACGGTCGCCAACTTTTACCTTGTTGATGTCTTTCTCAAAGACATTGAGGTCGCACTCCACCGCCCCATTGTTGCGGATACTCATCAATGGCGTTTGCATATCGGCATAGCTGCCCAAGCTTGCCGTTATCTGGCTGACAGTGCCACTAATCGGGGCACGCAATGGGAACACGGTAGTGAATTTCCCCTTTGCCACTGTCGCAGGACTGATACCTATCTGTTGTAGTTGTCGGGCGATACCAACCAAGTTAGCAAGAGCCACTTGATATTCTTTCTGTGTCTGCTGCAAGTTCTTCTTGATGCCTGCGCCATTGGAAGCCAATGTCTGCTGGCGTTGCATTTCCAGTCTTGCCAGCTCACATCCCTTATAGGCGGAATAGTACTCACGTTGGAGCGACACCACATCGGTATTCTCGATGGTTGCGACTACTTGTCCTTTGGTTACTTGCTGTCCCTCCTTGACTTGTATGCCCTTTACGATGCCACCCATCAATGCAGCTACATTGCCGATGTTCTGGGCACGAAGCACCAAACTGCCATTCACTTGGATTGTAGCATCCAACTCACGTGGCTCCACTTCTCCCATTTTCAAGTCAACGGCATTCACCTGTTTCTGTGTCAATGGAATGTCTTCAAAGTCAATCTCCTCCTCATGTTCTTCCTCGCTGGCATGAGCATTAGCGTTGCTTCCCTTTTGTAAAAAGGTGAAGCAAGTCAAGGCAATAGCAGTCACTGCTATTATCAATAAAATCCTTTTCATGTTCTTTGTATTCATTATTATTATATTTCCGTATGCAAAAGTACAGACAATCGTCTGCAACTCAATTGCATACACGGCATAGGGGCAACCTTTGCAACAAGGTTGCAAAAACTTGACCGACGACTATTATAATAATGAAAGGACTGGTGGACCACGCAGATAACGGACTGACGGGAAACCATCGTCAAGAAGTTCGGCGGTTTCCTGCCATCCTACGGTCGTCAGTTTGCCATACAAAAGTAGCCCTATCTCCGTTGGCAACAATGCTTGGGGCATCGTGTCAATGTTGGAAATATGCTTGCGTATGTCTTTGACGACCTTGGCGTTGATGACAAAATGGTGCATCTGATGAACACGGCATCCCTCTTGTTCGTTCTCATGGTGCTCGGTATGCTCATCATTCAGGTTGCCGTCCTCGGCGCATTGCTCCAAGACCATACATATACGGTCGTAATGATGGTGGTGCATCATTACGGTAGACAGCAACATGGCGAGCGTTGCCACCCAAAGATGGAATATGTATAGCCTTTTCTTCATTTCTCGTGCAAAAATAAACATTATATCTCAAATGAGCGAATATTTTATGTTTTATTTGGTAGTCTGATAATAAAATCGTACTTTTGTGCCCAGGAAACACTAAAATTTAAAGATATTAATACATGAACAGAACAATTATTACAGTAGTGGGCAAAGATACCGTCGGTATCATTGCCAAGGTTTGTACTTATCTTGCCGAGAACGGCATCAACATCCTTGATATATCACAGACCATCGTACAGGAGTATTTCAACATGATGATGATTGTCGACATGGGCAAGATGAAGAAATCATTCGAGGAGGTTGCCGACGAGCTTACCGAGATTGGCAAGGGCATGGGAGTGCAGATCAAAGCCCAACGTGAAGAAATCTTCGACATGATGCACCGCATCTAACCCTATGTTTTACACCCAATTAATGTTAATGAAGAAAAGCTATGATCAATATATCCGAAGTTATCGAGACTAACAAGATGATTGAGCAGGAGAACTTCGATGTGCGCACGATCACCATGGGTATCAACCTGTTGGATTGCGCTGCCACCGATGTCGATGTGCTCTGTCAGAACATATACAAGAAGATAACTCGCCTCGCCAAGGACTTGGTGAAGACAGGTGAGGACATTTCCAAGGAGTTTGGCGTGCCTATCGTCAACAAGCGTATCTCCATCACTCCTATCTCACTTGTCGGTGGCTCTGCTTGCAAGACTACCGATGACTATGTGAAGGTTGCCAAAACCCTTGACAAATGTGCCAAGGAACTGGGCATCAACTTCCTCGGTGGTTATTCCGCCATCGTCTCCAAGGGCATGAGCAAGAGCGATGAGCTTCTTATCCGTTCCATTCCCCAAGCAATGGCGCAAACCGACTTTATCTGTAGTTCTGTGAATGTGGGTTCTACCAAGACTGGCATCAACATGGATGCCGTGAAGCTGATGGGCGAAATCGTGAAAGATACGGCGGAGGCGACCAAGGACAAGGGTTCGCTTGGCTGTGCTAAGTTAGTGGTATTGTGCAATGCGCCAGACGACAACCCATTCATGGCAGGTGCGTTCCATGGTGTCAGCGAAGCTGATGCTGTCATCAGCGTTGGTGTCAGTGGTCCGGGCGTAGTGAAGTATGCCTTGGAGAGTGTTCGTGGCGAAAGTTTCGAGGTTCTTTGCGAGACGATCAAACGTACCGCCTTTAAGATAACTCGCGTAGGACAGTTAGTTGCCAAAGAAGCGGCAGCTCGCTTGGGCATACCATTTGGCATCATCGACCTTTCATTGGCTCCTACCCCAGCCATTGGTGATAGTGTGGCGGACATCTTGAAAGAGATTGGCTTGGAACACGCTGGTGCCCCCGGTACAACGGCAGCCCTCGCCTTGCTCAATGACCAAGTGAAGAAAGGTGGTATCATGGCATCTTCCTACGTAGGTGGTTTGAGTGGTGCGTTCATTCCTGTCAGTGAGGACCAAGGTATGATTGATGCGGTCGAGGCTGGTGCCCTGACCATCGAGAAGCTCGAAGCCATGACTTGCGTTTGTTCCGTAGGTCTTGACATGATTGCCATTCCGGGTGACACACCAGCAACAACGGTTTCCGGTATCATTGCCGACGAGGCTGCCATTGGTATGGTGAACCAGAAGACCACGGCTGTTCGTGTCATTCCTGTCATAGGCATGAAAGTTGGTGATACCGTAGACTTTGGTGGCTTGTTGGGTCATGCGCCAATCATGCCTGTCAACAGTTTCAGTTGCGAGGCGTTTGTCAACCGTACAGGTCGCATCCCTGCCCCAATCCATAGTTTCAAAAACTAATGAATACAATCTGCCGAGAAAGCATGATTTTCTCGGCAGATAAGAGTTTGGTCGTATCAGAATACGACACCCGATGTTCTATTATCCCATGTTAGAGCTTATATCCAACGCTTACTTGAAAGACACGACTCTTGAAATTATAATATTCATAAACGTTTGTCAGTCCCCAATTATACCTTGCATCCCAAACCCAATGCTTAGTATAATATGACATGCCTAAGGGAATGGCGAAACTAAACGTTTTCTCCCTCCCCATTATGATGAAATCTTCTCTGTTATCAGAGAATTTCACTCCTAACTGCACTCCTGTCTCTATTGCAAGTTTTCTGGAAAGATGCAGCTTTCCCAACAAAGGGAAGTTTAGGTAAGTTGGATTTAGTTTTCCAGCTTCACCCTTGGCTCCTTCTATGGACAGCATCATGCCCAAAGATGCACTTAATGGTTTACTAATGAAATATTCACAATCTGCGCCCAAGCATAAGCTCGTTTTATTCTTTAAATGAGCCTGTGTTAAATTTGAGATAGTCAATCCTATCTTGGGTTCTACGAAGAACCGCTTCTCGTCCTGCGCCATTGTCGGCAGGGAAAGCAGCAGCAATAGGAATAAGCTTACTTTATGTTTCATCGTTAATACTGTTTTTAATTGTAGTTTATCACTAGTTACTATTTATAAATATGTTCTCCATTTCCCCCAGAATAGTTTTTATCTATGACAAGACCTCCCCATTGATTATCTATTTTTGACATCAATATAACACGCCCAGAAGCAATATGTTTTACAGGAATGCTCCTCACATTATTCAGGGCAGACGCATTAAATTGCGCTGCCCTCCAAAAGTTTTGACAAGTACTCTTCATCCCAGCCTGCCTTCAGTC
>CAKQXI010000037.1 GCA_934281565.1 uncultured Prevotella sp. | reverse complement strand
CCATAAAGTACGCCAATCCTCTATTTTTTCATGATAAACTTTATAAGGAAGTATGAATTCACAAAAATTTTTAAAACTTATATTTCCTTTTCTATCCCAAACTGTAAAAGCATTATCTATATTATCTATAAGACATTTTGCTTTCATTGAATAGCAATCAGGAACCATTATTTTTCTTATAGATTGCGATTTTATATTATATTTTTTCTGAAACTTCTTTTGCAGTTCCTCAACATTATAATAGTTTTCTTTTTTTTGAAAAATAGAATCTATAAAATCTAAATATTGATTATAACGTGTTCCACCATAAGAATATTGATCTTTCATATTCCCTATAAGAAAAAAAGCAGCTTGAATCTTTAATGTATCATGTTGGTTATAATAGTACTGCAATACTTTAGATAACTCTTCTCTATTATCTCCCGCACATGAAAGTGTAGCTTCTACATCGAGTGGCAATAACTTATATTGATTACAACTCACTATAAATATTAAAAAAAAATAAATGAATACTAACTTTAAATGAAAATATAATAAGCCTAATTTAGATAACAAAAAATATTCTATCTTTTGCTGTAGAAAATTAGATAATTTAAAGTAAGTTGCTCTATTTTTCATTTGTATTATTTTTTGGAAACAAAAGTACTTAAAACTTATCATATAAAAAAATATATTAATAAATATTATACTATTATTTTCAAAAACAATAAAATTGAAACAAAATGCGTATATTTGCAACAGAAGAACTATCAATAATTTATATAAGCAATGAGACGATTTTTCTTTATATTTTCCATGTTATTGCACGGCTTAATTATTTCTGCCCAATACCATGTTAAAGGATTTGTAATAGATTCTATAGGTAATCCAATAGATGCTGCAGTTGTAGTTATGATGGATGCACAAGATGGTAATACAATTCAGCAATCAATCGCTTCAGAGCAAGGTGAATATGATTTATTAGCTTCTGGTAAAGTGCAAATCTATATAAGTTGTATAGGATATAAGCAATATCTAAGCAAGCCATTTGTTATAGACAAAGATATAAATTTGGGCAATATCAAATTGCAAACAGAAACAACTGTGCTGAATGATGTTATAGTGGTGGGTGAGAAACAAACTCCTTCATTGAAGATAGAAGGAGGAAGGATGATATATACTCCAAAAAACAGTAGTTTGTTAGTGGGAACAACAGCCTTGATGTTTTGAAAAAGACTCCGGGAGTATTTGTTGATGGAGAGAACAATATAAGTATTGGCGGAAAGAACGGTGTACTGGTTATTCTAAATGGTAAACAGACCTATATGCAGAAAGAAGAGTTGGTTTCTTTACTGAAATCGACTCCTTCTGCATCTGTATCTACCATAGAAGTTATACATAATCCTTCGGCAAAATATGATGCGGAAGGTTCTGGTGGAGTTATTAACATAACTATGGAGAAAAAGAAAGTAGAGGGTTTCTTTTTTTCTATCAACAATGGTGTCTCTTATTGGGATCATTTAAGAGAAAATACAGAAATGTCATTCAGTTATGCCCAAAATAGTTTGACTTTAACAGGTAATTATAACCATGCTTTTGGCTATAATGGCATGAACTATGGTATGCACCGTATCCAAAATGGAAAATATTATTATAGTCCGACGCAAGATACTGATAAACGTAAGACTATCTCTGGAAACATAGGATTAGAATACAATTTGTCTGAAACACAAGTGATTGGGGGACGTCTGGAAGTAAATACTCTTTTTGGTCCTGGTCGTACAAATACAATGACTGAGATTAAAGATGCTGCAACTAATCGATTGGAACAAGTTCTATATGCGCAAAACGATTATTACAAGCAAAAAGCTAATCGGTATGGCGGAAGTTTTTATTACACCTCTACTCCTCGTGAGGGAGTCAACTATTCTGTTGATTTTAATTATGCTTGGTTTGATGGAGGGTCTGGCAATTGGCAACCTAACCAGTATGTTTCTCCAGATGGAAATATTTTGCAAGATAATCTCTATAAGTCGGTGAATAGTCGCAATATTCACATTTATGCCTTGTCATACAATCAACAACATCCTTTGTGGAAAGGTGATTTAAAGTCGGGGTTCAAATTCTCATCAGTGAATGCTGATAACGATTACCAATTCTACCATATACTGGGAAAAGAAGAAAATATTGATGAAACACAATCTAATAAGTTTAAATATAAAGAACAAGTGTTGGCGTTTTATCTGCTTTATTCTCATACCATTGGTAAGAAATTGGGTGTAGAGGTTGGCTTAAGAGGAGAATATACGTTCTCAAATGGTCATCTTATAACTATAAATGGCAGTAACAATGAAAATAATAGTAGGAGTTATTTCAATCTATTTCCTACAGCTAACTTGAATTATCAAATATCCGAGCATCAATCTTTGGCTTTAGGGTATTCGAGTCGCATAGATCGACCAGCATACCAAGATCTCAATCCATTTGAATATCTTTTGGATGAGTTGTCATATTGGAAAGGAAATCCATTCTTGACTCCACAAAAGGCGCATAGAGTATCGTTAACTTACTCTTATAAACGTACAGCATTAACTGCATCTTATTCTTATATGAAAGACTATAAAGCCCAAATTACGGATACCCTTTCGACCAATAAAGTTATTATGACTCCCCGAAATTTAGGAAAGCAACGACGAATGTCCTTAACTTTTCATCAAGGTATGAACTTAGCAAGATGGTGGGAAATGAGCTTGAATCTCATCGGCTATTATGTGCAGAATAATCTCTCTTTTGACCAATATCGTTCATTCGATAATCACGGTTTTGCAGGTATCTTTACAATACAGAACTCATTACGTCTTCCTTGGCGAATCCAAATGGAACTAAATGGTTCTTATATAACCAAGCGTCCGGGTGCCTCGAATGAGCAAATTAAATCGTCAGGATATGTTGACATAGGGTTTAGTCGAAGTTTTGCAGAAAAGAAATGGACTGTTAATCTTGCTATAAGTGATATATTTTGGACCAGTCGATGGGATAACAACAGTTCTTATCCGGGTTTCCAGTTATGGAATTGGGGAAAGAGCGAGTCTAGGCAAGTTAAACTGAATGTAACTTATTGTTTTGGTAAGCAAAAGAGTACTCGTGAGAATAGTTTTAATGAAATAGAACGGTTATAATATGAAAGAAAAAATCCGTGAAGTAAGGCTTTTTTGTCTTACTTCACGGATGAACGTTATTTCTTTAGGAGCTGTTATGTTGTGTAGACAGTAACAGCTTTAATTCCTAAGTTCGAGATTAGAGAGGGCGGTATTCAACGAATGCCTCCATTGCCTCGTAGCAAGCAAGACCCAACTCATGGTACAACTGGGCTGTGCCGTGGTTTCTATCTTCAGAGCGTTGCCAGAACAAACGCTCGTCGTTGCCTAAGAATGGTGCGCTCTCCATCTGTGATGAATGTTTCAAGATAGAGTTACGTTTTGCTCTCAACTCCTCTGGGCTCAATGGAACACACATCTCAATGTTCTCAATCTCCCATTCTGCCCATGCGCCACGGTACATCCAGATACGGCAGTCTTTTAACCACTCTGCGCCAGCTTCTTTCTCCAAGTCGATGGCAGCGAGTACTGCATCAGTACACTTACGGTGAGTTCCGTGAGGATCAGCCAAGTCACCAGCTACATAAATCTGATGAGGCTTCACTTCTTGCAACAGATGTCTTACTATCTCAACATCCTTTTCTGTCATAGGCAATTTCTCAATCTTACCACTCTCATAGAAAGGCAAGTCCAAGAAATGAACATGATCCAAAGGTATCTGGTTGTAAGTACAAGCAGTACGAGCCTCGCCACGACGGATAAGACCCTTGATGGTCAAGATGTCTCTTGTGTCGAAGTCGCCCTCCTTCTTGTTTGCGAAGAATTCCTTGATTTCCTTATACTTATTGGAAATAATGCTGTCCTTGGAATCTGCGAAGATTTGGTTGAAGCCATTGATGAAGTGCATAAAGCGTGTTACTTCCTCGTCACCCACGGCGATGTTACCAGAAGTCTCGTAAGCCAAGTGCAAGTCATGACCTTGTTGAACCAAGCGACGGATAGTTCCACCCATAGAGATAACATCATCGTCAGGGTGTGGAGAGAATACAACAATTCTCTTTGGGAATGGTTTCGCACGTTCTGGACGATAGGTGTCATCAGCATTAGGCTTACCACCAGGCCAACCTGTGATAGTATGCTGCAAGTCGTTGAAAATCTTGATGTTTGCATTGTAAGCAGAACCATAGAGTGCCAATAACTCGCTCAAACCATTGTCGTTGTAGTCTTTGTTGGTAAGTTTCAAGATAGGCTTGTGGAGTTTCTGGCACAACCATACCAAAGCAGAACGGACGAGTTTGTCGGTCCACTGGCAAGAGGTTACAAGCCAAGGATGCTCTATACGAGTAAGATGTGCGGCAGCACTCAAGTCAAGTACGACATTGGCATTGGCATGAGTTTGCAAGAAAGTTGCAGGAAGTGTATCGGTGATAGGACCTTCGATAACCTTTTGCATAATCTCAGCTTTCTCATCACCCCATGCAGTCAAGAACACAGCTTTCGCTGAGAGAAGGGTAGAGATACCCATTGTCAGTGAACATGGAGGAACTTGTTCCTTGGTGCCAAAGCTATTTTCCATTTCCTCACGAGAGGTATTGCCAATCAAGATAAGGCGTGTGATAGACTGGATGCTTGAGCCAGGCTCATTGGCAGCAATGTTACCCATGCGACCGATGCCAAGGAGTGATATGTCGAGACCACCAAATGTCTTGATGCGCTGTTCGTAGAGTCGACAGCAGTCCTGCACGGTGTCTTGGTTTACGCTACCATCAAGGGTGAAGATATTTTGTGCCTCGATATCAATGTGGTCGAGGAATCTTTCCTTGAGCTGGTTAATGCTACGGATAGAGCTGTCTTTGTGGAGAGGATAGTATTCGTATGCATTGAAAGCAATAACATTACGGAAGCTAACTTTTTTCTGCTCGTAACGTTTTACGAGTTCTTCATAAACAGGAGTTAAGGAAAGTCCTGTTCCCAATGCCATCACATAGTACTTTCCTTCATGCTGGGCAGCCTTGATGCCATTCTCGATGACATCGGCAATATGGCTTGCTCCTTCATTGGCAGAAGCAAAGATGTCTGTGTGAATCTTCTCCATTCTGGAGATTTCTGAGTACTCTACAGTCGTCTTAGGCTTGTAGAATTCTACGGGTACCTTGTTTAGTACGATCTGTGAACTTAGGTGAAGTCTCATTTTTTGTTATATTTAAAGGTTCTTTTGTTCTATGTCTTTGAAATAGCGGTAAGTGCAAACTTTCAACTCATCGGAAGCAGCTTCGTCGCAAACGATGATGCCATGCTTATGGAGCTGGAGAGCACTAATAGTCCAAGCCTGGGTTACAGGACCCTCGATGGCTGCTTGAAGGGCACGTGCCTTGTTATGGCCATTGCAAAGAATCATTACTTCCTTAGCATCCATGACTGTGCCAACACCTACTGTCAAAGCACAAGCAGGAACAGCTTCTGGGTCATTGCCGAAGAAACGAGAATTGGCAATACGAGTGTCTGTTGTCAGTGTCTTGACACGAGTACGTGAGGTAAGAGAAGAATATGGTTCATTGAAAGCGATATGGCCATCAGGACCAATGCCGCCGATAAACAAGTCGATGCCACCAGCATCCTTGATCTTTTGCTCATATTGCTTGCACTCCTCCTCAAGGTTTTCTGCATTTCCATTGAGGATATGAATGTTCTCCTTAGGGCAGTCAATATGATCAAAGAGGTTGTGAGCCATGAAAGAGTGATAACTCTCTGGGTGAGATTCTGGTAAGCCTACATATTCATCCATGTTGAAAGTAAGAACGTGCTTGAAGCTAACCTTGCCCTCTTTCACAGCCTTTACCAAGGCTGCATACATACCGATTGGTGAAGAACCTGTAGGAAGACCCAAGACGAATGGACGTTCTGCCGTTGGCTTGAACGCATTGATGGTTTCAATCACATGATTAGCTGCCCATTCTGACAGTTGATCGTAGTTTTTTTCTATAATGACACGCATAACTATTAATATTTTTATAAATGTTTATTCTGATAATGTTCTGTATCGAGCCATTAAGCAAGCACCTATCAAGCCTGCTTGGTCTTTCAATTCCGATGTGACAATCTTGGAATCCTCGTTAACGACATTAAGTGAGTATTTCTTGATTCCCATCTTGACTGGCTGTATGAGATAGTCGCCTGTAACAGACAAGTCGCCACCTATGACAAGCATATCTGGATTAAAGATATTGATGATGCCAGCAAGGTTCTTGCCCAGTTCATCGGCTACTTTCTGCAATGCTTCGATGCTGAGCACATCTTCCTTGGCAATGGCATCGAGGATGTCAGGTAATGTCAATGTTTGCTTTTGGTTGACGACCTTATCCGATAGGATAGACTGACCACCATCCATCAACAGCTTGGTCATCTTACGCTGAAGTGCAAGTCCTGATACCTCCGTCTCCATGCAACCCAACTTACCGCAATGGCAAATGATGTCATTGTCGTAAACCGACATATGCCCGATTTCGCCAGAGTAGCCTGACTTGCCGAAATATAGCTTGCCATCAATGATAAGTCCCATGCCGAGACCCCAGCCAATATTGACAAATACGACATTCTTCTCACCGTTGCAACAACCTTTCAAGTATTCGCCGTATGCCATGCTTCTGGAGTCGTTGTCAACATATACAGGATAGCCTACTGCTTCTGATAGGGCGGTAGCCAATGGCTTGTCGAGGAACGTATACTTGTTGTATGCTTTTCCCTCAAAAGGATCGACACGTTCTGCCACATTCATGCAGATGCCAAGTATCAAACTTTTGTCTATGGTCAGTTCATCAATAAAATCTAACAATAGTTTCTCTAAGTTTTCAAGACAGGCAGGTGTGTCCTCATAATGGAAAGGAATATTGTTTTTCTTGTAGACGAGATTTCCGCAAAAATCGCTGATACCAAAAGCCAAAGAGTTAATGGTAGGGTCGATACCGATAAAATAACCAGAAGTAGGTATCAAGTCGTAGATAGTAGGTACGCGACCAGAGCTATTGTCTCTTTTGCCTACTTCCTGTACAAGCCCTTTGTCCATCAATTCGTTCAAAGACTTAGTGACTGTAGGGATGCTGATACCCAAATTCTTAGACAATTCAGGTATAGTAGAGGACCCTTGCATGATGAATTGATTGAGCAATGCTCTTTGGGTGGCAGATCTTTTATTGGCGTTTATAATATCTTTTAATATATGCTCTTTCATAAATAAAATATTTTATTTTGCAAAAGTATAAGATTAAATAAATAAATCAAATATTTTAGAGTTAATTATTCTAAAAATGCGCATTTTTCTTTAGAAATAAGTTCCTTTTGCCATCTCGAATGTATTACGTACCTTATTATATTAAATATAAAGGTAATGAAAATGCAGGTTTTATTTTATTCCGTCAACGTGAATGTTCATCTATTTATTTTCGTTAAATGGAACTGCTTGGAGATGAGATGATATATCTGTCATGAACGGTAATGCTTTATTAATTTCTTTACTTGCTTGGCTAATTCTTTTGTGATAATTTAATTAAAGAATATAGAAAAGGAAAAAAATTGCTTGAAAAACAATTATTTCTTCAAAAAGTTTGGAACTTCTTTAAAAAAGTTATATATTTGCAGCGGATTATGAATACGAAAATCCTATGATTAATTCCTTTAATTCACATGGTAAATAACAATAAACCTAAGATGACATCTTGCAGATTGTTTGGTCTGTCGATGTTTGTCGCAAGTCTTTTAGTTGCGACACCAGTTTCTTCTAGTAAGATAGGAAATCCACTTCCTGTTCAACAATCCTGTGTTACAAAGTCAAAGACATATGGAAAGACCTTGTTTTCCAATCAGTATGCACAGTATCGTATCCCAGCCATTGTATCATGCAAGTCGGGACAATTCATGGCTTTTGCAGATCATCGATATGACAATAAGGACATTGGTGGTGGAAGACACATAGATATTGTAGTGAGAACCAGTAAGAATAATGGAAAGAACTGGAGCGTACCAGAGCAAATTATGGCACAAGGTGGTACACAGGTGGCATCGGACTTTGATTGTGCTCATGGAGATGCTGCGGCTGTTGTAGATCGTGAGACTGGAGAAGTTTTGGTAATGTGTGCTTCGGGGGGTATTGGCTTTTGGGAGTCTACTCGTAAGAATCCTTTGATGATAGGCAGATATTATAGCAAAGACGAGGGAGAGGCTTGGTATGGAGAAGATGCTACCGCCGAGATTTATGCCGAGATGCCAGATATAAATCAGGCTTTCTTTTCAAGTGGTAGAATTTGCCAGAGCAGTAAGATAAAGGCGGGTACCCATTATCGTCTTTATTCCGCCATGACGACATTGAAAGGCAACCGTGTCTTATATAGTGATGATTTTGGCAAGCATTGGAGACTTTTGGGTGTCAATGCTGCTGATGCCGCCCCGATGGGAGATGAGGCTAAGATTGAGGAACTTCCTGATGGAAGTGTGTTGATAAGCAGCAGATACCCTGGTGGACGCTTGTTTAATATATTTAGGTATAGTGATACAAAGAAGACTTTTGGCTTTTGGGATGCTGCCGTGTATTCGTATGTTGGTAACAAGGGTGTCGAGGCAAGCAACAATGCTTGCAATGGTGAGATCCTTTTAGCCAAGGCTAAGAAGAAAGGCAAGAAAGTGAACTTGTTGTTGCAGAGCGTGCCATTAGGACCAGGCAGAAGTCATGTGGCTATTTATTATAAGAGATTGAAGTCAGAGGCAGATTATGCGACACCTGCTGCCATCGCAAAGGATTGGGAGGGCTGCTATGAGGTAAGTGATACTACCTCCGCATATTCTACGATGGCACAAGGTCAAGATGGTGACATCCTTTTCCTCTATGAGGAGAATGCTTTCCGCCGCCATCCTGAGAAAGAACCGGATGATTATTATGACATCCAGTTTAAGAAATTAAGTATAAAGGAAATAACAAACAATCTATATAGATAACAAACTAACAATTATTCATAATGGGAAATATTCTAAAGCTTAAGAAGTTAACATCGCTTTTGTCCTTGACTGCAGCGTTGTGTATGAGTCCAACCTTTGCCGTTGGCGCTGACATTAACATTATACCTATCCCAGTAAAGGTGGATAAGCAGAGTGGTGAGTTTACTTTGCCACAACAAACGGTGATCTCGTTCAACACTTCCGAGGGAAAAGCCATTGGCGATTTCTTCGCTAGTAGAATCAAGTCTTCTACGGGTTATGATGTGAAAGTACTTGGGCAGAAAGGAAACATCAACATTGTCATCAACCCTGCGTTAAGTATGCATGATGAGGGCTATTGCCTGGATGTAACAACTCAGGGAGTTACGGTAAAGGCAAAGACAGCCCAAGGTGCTTTCTATGGTATGGAGAGTTTCATGCAACTGTTGCCTGCAGAGATAGAAAGTCCTACTGTAGTTAAAGATGTTAAGTGGGTAGCCCAGAATTGTAGCATTGAAGACTATCCTCGTTTTGGTTATCGTGGTTTCATGCTTGACCCATGCCGTCACTTTATTTCTGTGGAGAATGTAAAGAAACAAATAGATCTCTTGGCGATGTTCAAGGTGAATGTCATGCATTTCCACTTGACGGAAGACCAGGGATGGAGAATAGAGATTAAGAAATATCCACGATTGACTTCTGTCGGCAGTAAGCGAACAGAGGGTGAGGGTACCATTCATGAAGGATTTTATACCCAAGAGCAGATTAAGGATATTGTGAAATATGCAGCCCAGAGATTTGTTACTGTTATTCCTGAGTTGGAGATCCCAGGTCATGAGATGGCGGCTATCTCTGCTTATCCAGAGCTTTCTTGTAAGGGCGAGGCCAATACACCTCGTATTGTCTGGGGTGTGGAAGAAATTGTAATGTGCCCAGGCAAAGAAAAGGTATTCCAGTTCTTGGAGGATGTCATTAAGGAGATGGTTCCTCTTTTCCCAAGCAAGTATTTCCATATTGGTGGTGATGAGTGCCCAAAGGTTAGTTGGAAGAATTGTCCTGCTTGTCAAAAGAGAATAAAGGAAGAGCATCTTGAGGGTGACGCCCAACATTCTGCCGAGGAAAAGTTACAGAGCTATGTTATCAAGAGAATGGAGAAAGTCTTGGCTAAATATGGCAAGAAGATTATAGGATGGGATGAGATCTTGGAAGGTGGCTTGAGCCCACAGGCAACTGTTATGTCTTGGCGTGGTGAGGAAGGCGGTATTGCTGCTGCCTTGCAGAAACATGATGTCATCATGACACCTTCTGGCAATGGTATGTACTTGGATGCTTATCAAGGCGATTACCATGTGGAACCTGTGACTATCGGTGGCAAGACCCTTCTCTCTAAGACTTATAGTTATGATCCTGTTCCTGATACGTTGAAGAAAGTAGGCTTGGATAAGCATATCTTGGGTGTACAGTGCAATAACTGGTCTGAGTATATGTATGACAACGAGAAGATGGAGTACATGATGTATCCTCGTGCCTTGGCTTTGGCAGAGGTGGCTTGGTCTCCATTGAGCAGAAAGGACTTTAAGGATTTCAGCAAGCGTGTGGATGCCAACCTCTTGAGATTGGAGGAGCACAACATCACTTATCATATTCCAATGCCAGAGCAGCCAGGTGGTTCTATTGACAAGGTTGTCTTTATGAATGATACGACAATCTCTTTCCAGACTTCCAGACCTACCAAGATGTATTATACATTGGACAATACCGAGCCTACTCTCGCTTCGCCAGAATATAAGGCTCCAATCAAGGTTAATAGCAATACTACCATTAAGATTGCCAGTGCTTCGGCAACAGGCAAGTTGAGTGCGGTAAGGACTATTTATGTAGAGAAACATAACTATGCTCCTGCTACTCCTGTAGAGGCTCCTAAGTGTGGGTTGACATTGAAGCGTGTCAAAGGTTATTTCCATAATGTGGACGAGTTGAACAGCACCGATTCTACATGGGAAACATCCAACATCTACCACTTGAAAGAAATGCTTGTTCGCCAGAAAGACGATGCTGCCGTATTGAGAGGTGCTGGCGCATACGGTTCTGTTGCAGAGGGTTATGTATATATTCCAGAGGATGGCATTTATACCATCTCGACACTTACCGACCAACTTTGGCTTGATAACGAGTTGGTTATCAACAATGACCCAGATGTAAAGCGTTTCTCTCGTAATGATACCTCAATCGCTTTGGCGAAAGGTTTGCATCCTGTCAAGATTGTCTTTATTGCCAATATCAAGGGTGGATGGCCTTCTTGGTGGAATGGCATTGGCATCCAGATGCGTAAGGAAGGCGCAAAGAACTTCTCTAATGTAGCCGACACTCAACTGTTTCATTAATTCATAAGATGGATTGGTTATATGCATACTAAACAACGAATAATATATCTTGCCGTGACTTGTGCCCTTGCCCTTTCTGGGCAAGGCACCATGGCACAAAATCCTGCCAGGTGGCAGAATGTTGATATGAATCAACAGAACAGAGAAGCACGCCGTGCTTCTTATTTTGCTTATGAAAGCATGGACAAAGCTCAGAGTTTTGATAAGAAAAACTCAGCCAACTATCTCTCTATGGAGGGAATGTGGAAGTTCAACTTTGTGAAAGATTACAATAAACGTCCGCTGGATTTCTTCAAGACTGGTTATAATGATTCTTCTTGGAAAGACTTCCCTGTTCCTGGACTTTTTGAGTTGAATGGTTATGGCGATGCAACTTATAAGAATATAGGTTATGCTTGGGCAACCCAGTTTGATAATAATCCTCCTTATATCAGTGAGATTAATAACTATACAGGTTCTTACCGCCGTACATTCAATCTTCCTGCTGGCTGGAAAGGCAAGGATGTTTATTTCCATGTAGGATCTGCTACCAGCAACTTGACTTTATGGGTCAATGGAAAATTTGTAGGTTATAGCGAGGATAGCAAAGTGGCTGCCGAGTTTAACATCACCAAGTATCTTAAGCCTGGCAAGAACTTGATAGCCATGCAAATAATGAGATGGTGTGATGGCAGTTACTTCGAGGATCAAGACTTCTGGCGTCTCACAGGTGTTGCCCGTGAAGTATTCTTGTATGCTCGTCCCAAGGTTCATTTCGGTGATGTGAGGGTAAATGCGAGCCTTGTCAATGATTACAAGGATGGTGTGTTGGAATATACTACATCGCTTGTCGGCAACGCTGATGTAACGGTTTCCTTGTGTGACAAGGACGGTAAGCAAGTTGCCACTGCGACAGGTGCCAAAGGGCGTATGGAAATACCTCATGTAAAGGCATGGACAGCAGAAACACCTAACCTCTATAAGGTTTATTTCACATTGCAGGACAAGCTGGGCATGAAGGAAATTGTACCTATCAAGGTAGGATTTAGAAATGTAGAAATCAAGGATGCCCAGTTGTTGGTTAATGGCAAACCTATCTTAATCAAGGGTGTTGACCGCCATGAGATAGATCCAGATGGTGGTTATGTGGTAAGTGTTGAGCGAATGATAGAAGATATCAAGATTATGAAACGCTTGAACATCAATGCTGTCCGTACTTGCCATTATCCGGATGATCCACGTTGGTATGACCTTTGTGACGAATATGGACTATATCTTACCGCTGAAGCTAACCTTGAGACTCATGGCATGGGCTATGAGGAGAAATCGTTGGCAAAGCATCCTGAGTTCTTGACTCCCCATATCGAGCGTAATGAGGCGAATGTAAAGACATTCATCAATCATCCGTCCATTATCGTATGGAGCCTTGGCAATGAGGCTGGTTATGGCATCAACTTTGAAAAAGCATACGATTGGGTGAAAGCATATGATACGACACGCCCTGTACAATATGAACGTGCTGGCTATGAGGGAAAGACAGATATCTATTGCCCAATGTATATGGCTCCAAATGATTGTGAGAGTTATGGCAAGGACAATGGAACAAAGCCTCTCATCCAGTGTGAGTACGCTCATGCCATGGGTAACTCTATGGGTGGTTTCAAGGACTATTGGGAAATTATTCGTAAGTATCCTAAGTATCAAGGTGGATATATCTGGGATTTTGTAGACCAAGGTTTGCGTGACAAGAGTCCTGTTACAGGTAAGGAAATCTTTACTTATGGTGGCGATTATGGTCGCTATCCAGCGAGTGATTATAATTTCAACTGCAATGGTATTATCGCTCCTGACCGTCGTTTGAATCCTCATGCTTATGAGGTAGGTTATTACTATCAAAACGAGTGGATAAAGGATTTTGATGCGAACAGTGGAAGTTTCAAGGTTTATAATGAGAACTTTTTCAAGAATATTGATGAACAGTCTTTAAAGGCAACCGTTTTTGTCAATGGTGTAGAAACGGCTTCTGTCAATATCCTTGATACCAAGGGTATCTTGCCTCAAACTACCAAGACAATCCAAAGTGAGGATTTGAAGAAAGCAATTGCTGAGGCTACCAAGGCAAATGCAGATAAAGAGATCACAGTGAACTTTGAGTTCATGAGCGATGGCAATGTTCCTCTTGTTGACAAAGGCCAAGTGATGTCAAGACAACAGTTTGTTGTACAAGGCTACAAGTTTGACAAGGTGGAGACAGCCCAAAAAGGTAATATCTCCGTAGAGGAAACAAACAGCTATGTTAAGGTTTCTGCAGGAAGAACTACTGTTACTGTTGGCAAGCATACTGGTATGATTGATTACTTGGATGTGGACAACGAGCCAGTATTGAAATTCCGTGAGAGTATGAAACCTGAATTTTGGCGTGCTCCAACAGACAATGACTACGGTGCTGGACTTCAAAAGGCATTTAGTGTATGGAAGAAGCCTAAGATGCGTTTGCAGTCATTTGACAAAAACATTGGCAAGGATAGCATCGTGTTGACTGCTAAATTCGATATGCCAGATGTCAAGGCACAGCTTGTCATGGGATATAAGATTAATGCAGCAGGAGAGGTCGTAGTCTCTGAGAAGATGATAACCGACAAGACCGCTAAGATTAGCGACTTGTTCAGGTATGGTATGCAGATGGAGATGCCTGCCCAGTTCTCTAAGATAGAGTATTATGGTCGTGGACCTGTCGAGAATTATATTGATCGCAACTCTAATACGTTCATCGGCAAGTATGAGGCTAATGTCAAGGATGAGTATTATTCCTATATCCGTCCACAGGAGAGTGGCAACCATACGGATATTCGTTCTTTCTCTATCTATAATCCTGCTTCAGGCAAAGGTTTGACTTTTGAAGGTTTTGCACCGATGGAATGTAGTGCCATTGGTTATCCAATAGAAGATTTGGATGACGGTCCAGTAAAAGAGCACGCTTGGGGGCATCATAGTGGTGATTTGCAAGATACCGACTTGGTTCAGCTCCATATTCAGCAGGCTCAATATGGCTTAGGTTGTATTGATAGCTGGGGAGCAAGACCTTTAGAGAAGTACAGACTTCATTATGGTGACCGTGAGTTTAAGTTTGTGATTAAAGTTAAATAGCATCATAGGCTCTTCGTGAGGAAGAGAAGTTTATTTATTATTATTGTTGATTGTCCCTTTCCTTTTCGTAGGAAAGGGACTTTTTCATTTCTTATGCTTCATGTTGTCTTACTCCCATACGAGCTTCCACGACATTTACTACATAGTCGCCAAGTTTCTCGCATTCCTGTACAATGTCCATGTACATGGTACCTATGGCGTAAGTATAAAGGTGATTGTTTACATCATTGATGTTTTGGCTCTTTAACTGGTTGCGATAGTTGTTGATTTCATTCTCGATGTTGAATGAGCGATTGGCATCGTTATCGCCCTTGTGACCTACGAGTGTAATGTTCATCTGGGTAAGGGCTTGGTCTGTAAGTTCCATCATCTGGTGCAGGTGCTCGTACTGTGAAGTGATGAAATCTTCCTTGCCCTTGATACGTCGGTTGATAGTACGGGCAATGTTGTAACAACTGTCACCAATGCTTTCTATCTCCGAAATCTCACGTAGCATGGCACGAATCTTGGCTTTGGTCTCATCACTCAGATGAGAGTCGCTCACTTGGTCAAGATAGTTGGCTATCTCTATTTCCATGTTGTCAGAGATGCCCTCGTATTTTTCGATGCGAGTGAATAGTTTCACAAACTTATCCTGATTGGTCTCGCCCAGCAATTCTTTCACCATGCCAAACATACGTTGGATACGCTCGGCAAAGGAATGTATTTCTTTTTGAGCCTCTAACACCGATATTTCTGGGGTCTTCATGATACCTGTTTGTATGAAGCGTAGGCGGAAGTCGTCTTCATCGGCGTTCTTCTTAGGACGAATAATCTTGCATACAAGTTTCTCAATCTGTGGCACGAACCATATAAGGATGAAAGTGTTGGAAAGGTTGAAGGTTGTGTGGAAAGCAGCGAGTACAAATGATAGTTTGGCTGCGTTTTCCATGAAGTGAGGATTGGTTTTCAACATCTCGGTATCGTATCCTACCCATCCGCAAACAAGATTGATGAATGGCTTGAATACACACAGAATCCACAGTACACCGAAGATATTGAACACCATGTGAGCCATGGCAGCTCGGCGAGCTTGCGTATTGGCGGTGAGGGCGGCAACATTGGAGGTTACTGTGGTTCCGATGTTCTCACCCATTACCAATGCAATGCCTTGGTAGATGGGCAAGACACCAGTGGAGCAGAGAATCATCGTGATTGCCATGACCGCAGCAGAACTCTGTACGCACATGGTAAGTACGCTGCCGATAATAAGGAAAGTGATGGTAGTGAGGAAACTCTGGGGATTGAAACTTGCGAAGAAATCAAGCACTGGTTGGTTATGTGCCAAGTCCATGTCGATACCGGTTTGTCGTAAAGTTCCCAAACCAAGGAACATAAAGGAAATGCCAAAGATGAAGTCACCTGTAATCTTGCGCCTTTTGCTATAAATAAGGATGATGGCGAAGAAGAACGCTGGCCATACAAAGTCGGTGATGTTGAATGAGAAACCTGCGCTCATGATCCATGCCGTAAGAGTTGTTCCGATGTTGGCTCCCATAATTACGGAAATGGCTTGAGCCAAGGTCAAGAGACCTGCGTTCACGAATGATACCGTCATCACGGTTGTAGCTGTTGACGATTGTACCGCAGCAGTGATGAGTGTCCCCGATAGAATACCCGTCACACGGTTAGTGGTCATGGTTCCCAACACATGGCGGAGTTGTGGTCCTGCCATTTTCTGTAAACTGTCGCTCATCGACTTCATTCCAAACATCAGCAAGGCGAGTGCTCCGATAAGCCTAAAAAATATCCAAATCGACATATTTTAATTTAATTTATGTTGCCAATAGTGCTTTATTTCCAATTTAATTAGTAACTTTACGCAAAAGTTAATAGAATGTCTAACAGTGTAACATAATCGTAATGAAAATGAAACAGGTGATACAAATCCGGTGCAAAAATAATAAAAAAACTCAGAAAGTAGCAATAGGAAGCACACTTTCTGATATTTTTTCTGCATTTGACCTTAAAATGAACTATGGACCTGTCTCCGCCAAGGTGAACAACAAGGTGGAAGGCTTGCATTACCGTGTGTATAACAATAAGGATGTTGAGTTCCTTGATATGTACACGGCTTCGGGGTCACGTGCTTATACGCGTACCCTTTTCTTTGTGCTTTGCAAGGCGGTGCAGGATATTTACCCAGGTACTAATGTCGTGATTGATATTCCTGTGTCAAATGGTTTCTATGTGGATATACAACTCGGGCGTCCTGTCACTGATGAAGATGTTGATAACATACGTCGCCGTATGCAAGAGATCATAGATGCAAAGATGCCTTTGCGCAGATTTGTTGTGCCAACCGAGGAAGCCATAGCACTCTTTCAGGAGAAAGGTGATGTGGAGAAAGTGAAGCTCTTGAAGACTTCGGGTACGATTTATACTACTTATTATCAAATAGGGGAATATGTTGATTTCTATTATGGCACCTTGCTTGCGAATACAGCCCAACTCTATCTTTTCGGCTTGGAGAAATATTATGATGGCATGCTGCTTCGCATTCCCTCGCTTTCCAATCCAGGTGTATTGGGAAAGCTGACTAAGCAAGACAAGATGTTCGAGATATTCAAGGAACACCATCGATGGCAAGACATTATAGGTATTCGCACTGTGGGTGATTTCAATGCGGCGGTAGATGCTGGTTTTACCACTGATGTCATCAATATCAGTGAGGCTTTGCAGGAGAAGAAGATTGCGAAGATTGCCGAGGAAATAGCAAACCGCAAGGGTGTTAAGTTGGTATTGTTGGCTGGTCCGTCTTCTTCGGGTAAAACCACTACGTGCAAGCGACTTTCTATCCAACTGGCTGTAAACGGTCTGAAACCTCTCCAGATTTCCATGGATGATTATTTCGTGGATAGAGAAAAGACTCCAAAGGACGAGCATGGCGAATATGACTATGAGAGTATCTATGCGCTCGACTTGGAACTGATTAATAAACAATTCAATGCTCTTTTTCGTGGTGAGGAAGTGGAATTGCCAAAATATGATTTCCAAACTGGAAGAAGTAAGAGAAGTGGCAAGAAACTTCGTATGAGTGAGAACAATGTCTTGGTGGTGGAAGGTATCCATGCTTTGAACCCAGAACTAACTTCCCACATTCCTGATGAACAGATATTTCGTGTATATGCCTCGGCGTTGACTACTATTTTGTTGGATAACCATAATTATATTCCTACTACGGATAATCGTTTGCTTCGTCGCATCATTCGTGACTATAAGTATAGGGGCGTAAGTGCCCAGGAAACAATTCATCGTTGGCCATCTGTCCGTGCAGGAGAAAACAAGTGGATATTCCCTCACCAAGAGAATGCCGATGCCATGTTCAATACAGCCATGCTTTATGAACTGGCAGTCATCAAAATGCAGGCAGAGCCTCTTCTCCAGCAAGTGCCAGAGAACTGTGATGAGTTTTCAGAGGCTTATCGTCTGTTGAAATTCTTGAAATACTTTAGAGGTATTCCTTATAATAATCTTCCTCCAACCTCTTTGTTGAGGGAATTCTTGGGAGGCAGTTCATTCCATTATTAAAATAACGACCGAAAGGAGTTATCGTTCCTTTCGGTCGTTAAGAAAGTTAGGAGATAACAGTCATAAAGTATGATCTATAAAACTGTTGTCCCTTAACTTCTCTCTAACTTCCCTTAACTTCTCTTGAATTCCCATGATGTAGAGATCATAACTTGCTTCCATAGCAGAGGTCACCAGCATCGCCAAAGCCAGGGACGATATACTTATGTTCGTTCAGTCCCTCATCAATGGAAGCGCACCAGATAGTGGTTTTGTCATCTGGGAAAGTTTCTTTTATGTGCTTGATACCTTCAGGAGCGGCAAGAACACAGGCTACATGAATATGTTTCGGATGTCCCTTGGTAAGGATGGCTTTCAGTCCCATTTCCATGCTGATGCCAGTGGCAAGCATTGGGTCTGCAATAATAAGGGTCTTGCCTTCAATCTCAGGAGTGGCAAGGTATTCTATGTGTACTCCTACCTCGGTATGTGCTTGGTCGGTGTATTCACGATATGCGCTGACGAAAGCGTTGCCAGAGTGGTCAAATATGTTAAGAAAGCCCTCATGAAAAGGAAGTCCTGCACGGAAGATAGTGCCAATGACAATTTGGTCGGTAGGGAAGTTGACATTTGCTACACCTAAAGGAGTGGTAATGTCTTTGGGCTCATAATTAAGAGTCTTGGAGATTTCAAAGGCCTCGTATTCACCTATTCTCTTGATGTTGTTACGAAAGAGCAATCGGTTCTTTTGGTACTCGCAGTCACGCATCTCAGCCAAGTATCGGTTGATGATGGAGTTTTGTTCACTCAGGTTTATAATTTTCATTTTTCTCGGAATTTTAGCTAAATTTTTGCAAAGATAATGCAAATTGTAGAAATGGCAAAATGTTTCGTTCATTTTTTATAAATCGTTTTTTGTCACTACACATTAATATCCCATTTATGTTACTCCCACGAAGTACTTTCTTAGGGTCCCATGAAGTGCTTCATTAAGGTGTAATACAGTGCTTCGTTAGGGTGTGACACAGTGCTTTATGAGACCTTAATGAAGCACTTCATGGGACCCTAAGAAAATATTCATGAAACCTTGAGGAAGTGCTTTATAACCCTTTTATAATAAATATGATGAGAGTGAAAGAATGCACTTCTCTAACTTCTTTTCTTTAACTTCCCATTTGCGAGATTTTAGTTATATATAAATTAGGTGTAAAATAGCGAGGACTGCTTGTCGAGCCCTCGAATATCAAGGAATATTTGCAAAGTCTATGTGGCAAATCATAGCTGAATAAGACGTGTTTAATCTTCTTTAACCTAAAAAGAATTTAAATTGCATTAATAATAAATGGGAAAGTTGGTCGTAAAACATATTTTTCGTAACTTTGCGGCGGTTTAAAAAGAAATATTTCACAACTTAAATACATTTATAAAAATGGCAAAGTTTGATAAGTCAGTTTTAGCAAAGTACGGAATCACAGGTACAACTGAGGTTCTCTACAATC
>CAKQXI010000036.1 GCA_934281565.1 uncultured Prevotella sp. | reverse complement strand
CTATGGTCAGAAATCGACAAACATTCAACCTCGAATATAAAATCTCAGCTTAAAATGAAAATAATGGTTAAAAAATTGGATATTAACATAGAAAGCAGAATAATATAGATATAAAACCTGCCATGGATGTTTTTTCGGTAAGGACTCATACTATTTTTAATCAATTAATTTGATTATTAGATAAATTGTATTATCTTTGCACATATTTTAATAAGGCATAGCTATGATACAAAACAGAATATATCCTGCTGGAGTGCAAACCTTTAGCGACATCATAGAGCAGGGAATGGTTTATGTTGATAAAACAGATCTTATGTATCGTATGGTCAAGAAATACAAGTATGTGTTTCTTGGTCGTCCACGCCGTTTTGGCAAGTCTTTATTGAGTAGCACCCTCCATGCTTATTTTGCTGGTCAGAAGAATTTATTTAAAGGATTAGCAATAGAGCATCTCGAAAAAGACTGGACAATGTATCCTGTGCTTCATTTCGATATGTCCGTTTTGAAGAACTGTGGCGTTGATTTATTGCCTCAGAAATTCAATAATTTGCTAAAAGATTATGAAGAAGCATTGGGCATCGACAATTCTACCGAAACACCAGGAGATAGACTTTCTGAAATCATCAAGCTTTATTATAAAAAGACAGGCAAGAAGGTGGTTATTATCATAGATGAATATGATGCACCTCTCCTTGATGTCTTGCATGTAGAAGTGCAACTATCTGCCGTCAGAATGATGATGCAAGAGTTTTATGCTCCCATCAAGTCCAATGATGCTTACATTCGTATGGCTTTTATCACAGGTATCACCAAGTTCTCGCAACTAAGCATCTTTAGCACCATCAATAATGTTACTAATATCAGTATGGAACCAGAGTTCTCTGCTATTTGCGGTATTACTAAGAAAGAACTGACTTCTACACTTCGAGAAGATGTAGAATTATTGGCAGAGAAAAACCATGTGTCGTTTGACAGAATGTCTGAGATGCTTAGGGAGAATTACGATGGTTACCATTTCAGCCGTGAGAGCGAGGATGTATTCAATCCTTATAGCTTGATGCGTTGTTTCGCTGCTGGTTATATGGATAATTATTGGTATGCCTCAGGCACTTCTGCTTATTTGATTCATCAGATGAAGCGTTTCAAGACGGATGTTACCTCTCTGGATGAAATCTTCGCTTTTGCATCATCTTTCGACCGTCCGACTGATGATATGACAGATGCCTTACCTTTGCTTTACCAAAGCGGTTATCTCACCATCAAAAAGTTTGACCCATTGACCAATGGTTATTACCTCGGCATTCCGAACAAGGAAGTGAGAGCAGGATTGATGGAGAATCTTCTACCACTATATACTGCCAAGACTGATGGTCAATCACTTGGTTTTGCAGCTCGATTCTATCAATCATTGTTAATGGGCGACATTGACAATGCTATGGAACAAATGAAAGCTTACTTTGCTTCCATCCCTTATCCTGATGGAGGAAAGGACATTTTGGCAGATATGCAGAAAAGTGAGTATTATTACGAGACTATACTCTACATCGTACTGTCATTGATGAATGTGGCTGTTTTGACGCAAGTGAAAAGTTGCCGTGGCAGAGCAGATGCCGTCCTATTCTCCCCCCACGCCATCTTTGTGTTTGAAATAAAAATCAATAAGCCTGCAAGCGCAGCTCTCAAACAGATTGACGACCAAGGCTACATGATACCATATTCTGCTGATGGCAGAAAGCTATATAAAATAGGTGTCAGCTTTAGCACGAAGACCAGGACGATAGAGGATTGGGATTACGAGCAAGAATTCACGTAGAATAAGAGAAAGAATAAAATATCAATATATGGCAAATGTAATGTTGTTGTCCTCCTTGAAGACCTCGGCTGTATTGGCGATAGGCGGATGCGCGATGTGTGGGGAGGCCATAGACTCCCGAAATGATGGAATCGCTCATATCTTGTTTTTTGAAAGCAAAGATGAAGAGGGTATGAGCCGTGGAAAAGACAATAAAATAAACAAATAAAGAATTTACACAATAAACACTTAACATTCTCGTTTGTCTTATATATCTTTGCGTTTAAATTTAGTTAATAAGATACTATGTCGAATTTGAATAGAATAAAGATTGTCCTTGTTGAACAAGGCAAAACAGGCAAGTGGTTAGCTACTCAGCTTGGTAAATCTACCTGTACGATAAGTAAATGGTATACAAACTCAGCACAACCAGATTTGCAAACTTTAGACAAAATAACAAAACTTCTTGATATTGATAGAAAAGATTTAATAACTTCATCCAAGTAAAAATGGGATTTGTTATAGATTATATAGTTGAAACATCAGACAAGAGAGTGTCATCATACGATACTCTTAAACGCTTTATTGATGAAAGGGAACAAGATACATTTGGCGAATTTGAGGACCATCAGCAAGAAGACGTTTCGCTTGATTCTCATAATAAGTATGCTGAAGACCATCCTCAAAAAACAGGGTATAGGTCTATTTTACAATCTGACATTAAGAATTTCCATAATAAAAGCAGAATAAAATACTTTTTGGATGGTTCAAGACATGTTTACAAAGTCGGTGATATTTTAATTGCTGGTACGGTTTATCCTGTTGTGGCTGGTCAAATAATAGTAGGATGCTGTATTCGGGAGAATCGACAAATTAAGGAATTTAGGCACAAAAGAAAACTGATTGTAGCCATGCCTATAATTTATGATGCAGATAATCACGGTGCAAATTTCTTTCGCAAAAAATGTGCAGACATAAATAAAGCTATTATGGAAGATGTAAATATACATCCCAAAATTCAATTTGACGGAATATTGCCATATAAAATAGATGGTGATATAACCTCAGGAAGGAATAAGTATCTTCATCAAGCCATTACTGTAATTCAAAATGAAATGATGGATGAAGAAAGGATGATGGTGAATAGTCTTTGTTCAGACTATACCATAAACGAAGAAGCTATGTTGGTAAAAGACGGAACATTGGAATACAAAAAAGATTTTACCAATATGCCAGATGCAGATTTGGATAGTGCGATGTTTGATTTAAATATTGAAAATGTAATAGGTGTATCTAAGTTGTTTGATCCTGAATTGTTGAATGAGATAGAACCGCAAATAGGCAAGATAATAGCAGATTTGCCACCATATTCAAGGACTAATGCATTTAAGTATGTCCATGAAGGCAAAAAATACTGTATGTGGTATCTTCGACTCCGTGAAACTCCGAATGCGGCAACCCGCTACTCTGATGTGGTAAAAGTTGAGATTATTATGGTTGAGAAAGAGAAAATGTCATCACAACTAATCAACTCTATCTCTACGCATTTGATAAATGAAGCATATCCAGTATGCTTTGGTAAAGATTCGAGATGGGCAAACCACCTTTATCCCGTCTACTTGACAGAAAGTTATTGCAAGTCTAAATATATTAATGATCAGATAATAATAAAACTCATATAAATATGGCAGAAGAAATCATCGGCAAAGTATCTGCAACAGAAAAGAACCCATCAACAATTAATGAGTTCTTTTTTTGGACAAAACCAGGCTATAAACTTAGTCCATTTGATGTAATTAAGGTAGAACACATAGAGAATTCCATAACGTTTGGTGTAATAGAAGAAATTTGTCATGTAACAGATTCTTCTAGTCATTTTGCAAGCTACATATCATCAGATTTTGGAGATGTTTCTCCTCAATCGGAAGGTAACACGGACAGACTTGCCTTCAATTATGTAAAGGCACGTGTGGTTGGAAATACTGAAAATATATACACACCTGTATTACATGGGAAACATGTGCGCTTGTGCAGCGTTGATGACATTAAAAGCGCATTAGGATTGAAAAATGTCAAGAACCCTCTTGTTTGCGGGTATTTGGAAATGTATGGTGAACAGGTTCCAGTTGAAATTAATGCCGATTTTTTGGTAGGACCAGATGGTGCCCACTTGAATATTTCTGGTATATCAGGACTTGCTTGCAAAACATCATACACAATGTTTTTGTTAAATGCCCTGCAACAAAAATGCACAAAAGAGTTGGCTGAAGAAGTAGAAGATGCACAATCTATCGCATTCGTCCTGTTTAATGTAAAAGGACGTGACTTGTTATCAATTGACAGAAAAGGCAATGTAGCTGATATCGATGCTAATATATATGAAATGCTTGGTATGGAAGCAAAACCATTTAGCAATGTCCACTACTATTATCCATATTCGGACAATGATGTTCATGCAAAGACTTTTGCAGACAAAAACTACCTATCAGAGCAATTCAGCCATTATGAGAATGCAAGTAGATACAAATATACATATCCTTTCAGTAAGGAGAAACTGGAATTTTTGTTTGCTAACGAAGAAGATAGTACTGGCACTATAGCCAGTATTATTTCGTGGATAAACAATGATGGCATTCCATTTGCAGGATGTGGCACTTGGAATACGTTCAAAGAAGATATACAAAAGGTTCTGAACAATCCTGATAGTCCTGCTCGAAAAAATGGAATACAACTCTCCTCTTGGAAAAAGTTTAACCGCATTTTGGAAAAAGCGCTAAACGACAAGGTTTTTGTAGATGCATTAGATCCAAACTTAAAAGAAGTGGATTTAGGAAAATGTATAAAGAGTATAAAACCAAATGAAGTAAAGGTCGTTGATATAGCCAAACTGGATGATAAGACACAGGCCTTTGTATTTGGTGATGTTATGGAGACCATAATGGATTTGATGAATTCAAAAGATGGTGAAAACGTGCCAGACAAAATAGTCATATTTGTTGACGAACTAAATAAGTATGCTTCTCAAGATGCCCCAAAATCCTCTCCTATCCTCAATCAACTCTTGGAAGTAGCAGAGCGTGGACGTTCTTTAGGTATCATCCTATTTTCTGTTGAACAGTTCAGAAGTGCTATACATGATAGAGTTAAAGGCAATTGTGCGACTTTCGCCTATGGTAGAACAAACTTTGTGGAAGCAGGAAAAAGTGATTATAGATTCCTTGGTGATACCTATCGGACAATGATGACGAGATTAGCTCCAGGGGAATATATCATTTCAAATCCTGCATTACGATCATTGATAAACATTAAATTTCCACATCCAACCTATAAAGAAAATAAATGATGGCAGAGAATATACCATTTAATGCAAGAGCTGGTAAAAAGCTCTTAAAAATTTGCATGGGGGATATATACCCTAACCCTATGGTTGTATATAGGGAATATGTTCAGAATTCCTGCGATTCATTACAGGAAGCCGAGAAGCAAGGGTTGTTTGGCAACAATATCCAAAAAATAGTGTCTATAACCATAAACTCTAACAGTATTTCAATACATGATAGAGGTATCGGTGTCAAATCTGAAAATATAATTACGAGTCTTATAGATTTGTCGTTTTCTCAGAAGAATGGTGACAATATAGGTAGATATGGCATTGGTAGATTAACTGGTGCTAAATATTGTGACGAATTGGTTTTCGAGACTTCTGCATTTGGAGAAACGAAGAAAAGCATAGTGCGCTTTAATGCTCAAAAAGCACGAGAAATTATCGAATCTGACGAAGAGATGGAATGTACTGAAGTCGTGAATAAGGTAACAACATTTACCCAAGAAGACGAAAAACAGAATATGCATTATTTTAGAGTAACGATGAATAATGTTTTTGAAAGTCATCTTCTTGATAAGGAGGGCGCAAAAAGATACTTAGCAGAAACTGTGCCAGTTGACTTTTCATCTTCATTCAAAGATTATCTTCTAAAACCTGCTTTTGATGAGAATGCAGGTTTCAAAAACCTGTATGAAAAGGTACCATGTTGTAATGTCATGCTTGATGGTGCTCCTATAAAAAAACTATACGAATCATCTGTGACCAATAGTACGAACCAAGAAGAGCGAGTTGGTAAAATACGATTCTTTAAACTTGAAAATGACGAAGAAATCTTAGCATGGGGATGGTATGCCATGACGGTTACTGCAAAGCAATTTCTCTGTACAGTACCATTTAGAAAGATACGTTTGCGTCAGCTTAATATGGCTGTTGGAGACTTAACATATTTCGACAATCTATACAAAAAAGATGCAGATGCCCCTTATTTTATAGGTGAAATATATGCTACGCATCCAAAGATAGAACCCACAACTGGAAGAGAAGGACTCGTTGACAATAATTACAAAAAAATTTTTGAGTACAAAGTAAAAGAATTGTTTGAAAGACTTAATAAAGAGTATAATGAACTAAGTAAATTAGGTAGCCAAGTGTTAGATCCGCTTGTTACAAATATTCGATTATTAAAAATTGAAAAAAAGGCCGTTGAAACAGGACTAAAAACGTCAGAAGAGGCAAAAGAATCCAAGTTACGCTACTTTAACTCTCTCAATGAGGCTAAAAACAAATTGGCTGACTATCTGACAAAGGTTCGCAAAAACAATCGTATTACGGATTTAGTTGATGGTATAATTGAATACTATCAAGAAATTTCTGATAATGAGATAGATAAATACAACAAACAGAAAGATATTCAAAAAGCTAATGGGCAAATAAACAAGGTCACCATCTCTTATGAAATCCAAAAAATTATGGGAGAAAAAGACTCATCTGCTCAACAAGATGATTTGAATGGCACGAATGTCTCAAATGGAGAAAGTACCTTAGTAATAGCTAATGAGAAAACGCCAAATACTTCTGGAAGAGTCAGCCAAGGTGAAAATAAACCTGTCCCGTCCGAATTTGACCCTTATAAAGGGTTGACATCGCTAGAGAAGTCCGTAATTAAAACAGTATATAAAATATTAGACAGCCAAAAAGACTTAGCTCCCAGCATCAGAGAAAAACTGAAAGCTAAGATGGTGAAGAAATTAGCAAAGAAGTAATGGCAAGAAATATTCTTCTTATCGAGCCCAACTATAAAAATAAGTTTCCTCCTATAGCTCTTATGAAATTATCAACATACCATAAGAGCTTGGGAGACAATGTCATCTTCTATAAGGGAGAGTTTAAGAATTTTATTCTTGAGCAAATATCAGATAAGTGTGTAAAAAAAATGTGTGAGATTGAGCCTCAAGAAGATTGGGGTTCAAAGAAGCATTATGTCTACGATTTTATAAAGACAAGAAGAAAAGAATTCTTGTCATCCCTTAGATTAGACAATTACGATAGTGAACTTCTTCTCAGTAACTGGGTTATATATTATAAAGACTATTATTGGAAGAAGCAATATTTATTAGAACCAGAATGGGATAGAGTATTTATTACGACTCTATTTACTTTCTATTTTGATATAACGGTAAAATGCATAAATGATTTTAAGCGTTTGGTGAAGCCCAACGGACTCGTTATGGTCGGTGGGGTCTTGGCAACACTTCAACCAGACGAGCTGGAGGAAGCTACTGGTATTAAGCCCCATACAGGGTTGCTGAATCATCCAGGAGACTTAGATGACAATGACATGATTATTGATAGTTTACCTTTGGATTACACCATTTTGGAAGAAATAGATTATAAATATGAAATGTCAAATGCATTTTATGGGTCTCTTACAAAAGGGTGTATTAGACATTGCCCATTCTGTGCTGTTCCAAAATTGGAGCCTGTATACGAAGAGCACATTCCCCTTAAAGAACGAATAGAGGCTGTAAGGAAATTGTGCGGTGACCAACGCGATTTACTATTAATGGACAACAATGTTATGGCCTCAAAAAAGTTTGATGAGATAATAGATGATATTGTTGAAAGTGGATTTGGTGCAGGATCTACATATATAGAACCCAATATGTTGGAAATTTCAGTAAGGAATCTACATTTGGGAATCAACGATAGGGGCTATTTAAGAAAAGCGAGAAGCTTATTGCTTGATTTTTACAAATCAATTAAGGATAAAGATTTCAGCTATCAAGTATATACAGCATTGGAGGACAATCATTTAATGCGTATCGAGACCACAACAAAGGAAGGCATTTATAATGTTTACGAAATTGTGAGAGATGCTTATGAGAAAAAAATTAAATTGAAAAGACCTAAAAAAAGAAATGTTGATTTCAATCAAGGAGTTGATGCACGACTATTTACTCCACACATGGCAAAACAATTTTCGAGAATAGCAATCAATCCACTTCGTATCGCTTTTGACAATATGGCAATTAAAGATACATATATAAGAGCCATAAAAATGTGTCAAAAAGAGGGGTTGAGAAGATTCTCTAATTACCTTCTGTACAATTTCAAAGATGACCCGATTGATTTGTATCGCCGTTTAAAAATAAACGTAGAGTTATGTGAAGAATTAGATATAGACATCTATTCATTTCCAATGAAATATCATCCTTTATATAATGAACATAGTCATGACAGAAATTATATTGGACAAAAATGGAACATGAAATACGTAAGAGCAGTTCAAGCCGTATTAAATGTGACAAAAGGTTGTATTGGCAGAGGTAAAACATTCTTTTATAGAGCATTCGGAAAAACAGAAGATGAGTATATGGATATATTGATTATGCCTGATACATTAATCTTGTATCGTTTCTTCTTCGAATGGTTGGAAAGTAAGGGACATAAAATGTCGAAATATAGATGGCAATCTATAATAGATAAGTTGTCTTTATCCGACAGACAAAATCTGATAGAATATCTCAATTCTGAAGATGAAGGTAGTCCGCAAGCTTATTTTATAGAAGAACTGAAGCCTTTCTATCGAAATTTGAGAAATCAAATAGAAAATCCTCATGGTTCTTTACATGAATATAAATTAGAGTTTGATGCTTTAACAAAAGACGAAAAGGATGAGATTTTACAGAAGCTACATGATCAATATAAGAATGGAACATTAAATTAATCTTTTCCATCTTATATTGATAAAAATCGGTAGATTCTAAAACTTAAGCTTAATATCTACCGATTTTTATATGTCCTTTCGTGTATGAATTATGCTTTGTGGAACCTACTTTCAAATTCTTTCATTTTCTCTATCAGCTGCGAAAAGGAAGGTTTATCTCCGAAAATCATGGAAGAACACATGCTTTTGTAGTCAGCTTCCCATGCGCTGCGTATATCCTCACGAAGAACAAGGACTATACGACGGCGAATGTCTGGCGTGTAGTCCATGCCACTGATGCTTGTGAATATTTCACGATGATGACGGATGGACTCCCATAGTTCATCGTCCTTTATAGCAGCCAAAGCAAAATCTTTGTCCATCATTCGTGAGAGGTCATAAAGATGCTTGACTTGCGGTCTGCAATGGCACCACGCCCCTCGACAGAAAACAGCTCATGCAAGAAAACACCTTTTCAAGGAAAGTCTTGCTGGCAAGAGCCGTTGCAACCCTACTATTGACAATGGTAGTCTGTATGGTAGGAAATACGCCCTCAACCATACTGTTGATATAGGTCTGTTCGTTAGGTTCCAACAAAGACCTCGCTCCAATCTCCAGCATCACGACTGGCGATAGATATTCAGATGGTTCTGCCCAGATTTTACACAAGTCCTGTAAGCCATATTGCACAATAGTCTTTTGCAAAGCAGGGCAAAAAGTGTCCTTGACAAACAAAGACGATGCCTTGCGTAGCTTCTTTATTTGCTTTTTCGTCAAGTCGCCCTCAAATCCAAACAGAGAGCGATCAACTGCCAAGTCAATGTCCTCAGAGAATCGCTCAATCAAATGCCAAACCTTGCTCAGGGATGTGCCACCCAAATTATCAAACCGCTTTTGGTGAGCCGAAGCAAAGTCTGTCGAATAAATAGCAACTTTTGTGACAAAGCCAAGAAGTTACTTCAAAAATGTAGCAATCTTTAACTAAAAAAGGGACAACCAGAATTCAACAAGCAAGTGCAAAATTCCAGCTCTTCTTGCTCCATCTTCTTTCTGAAATCAGAATAAGAAGCACAAGTTCTTGGAATCCCCAAATGGATGGAGAACAATTCCGCTCCATATCCGTTCAACTTACCTAATCGCCGCAACTCCGTAACATCATT
Organism: uncultured Prevotella sp.; assembly: GCA_934281565.1. Lineage (GTDB taxonomy): Bacteria > Bacteroidota > Bacteroidia > Bacteroidales > Bacteroidaceae > Prevotella. Next base: position 9,735 of record CAKQXI010000036.1, on the reverse strand, counting down.
AGGAGAAATGAAGCCTCCCATTCTGCCCTTAAGGATATATTGATACGTAATCATCTGGTGATAGTCCTCTCGCTGCACATTATGTTTATACTTGGCATCAAGCACAATATCCTTACGATAGTAATCTGGAAAACGAGGCTGCAACTTATTGTCTTCAAAGAGATATATCTTACCGATATTCTTACGGTTCTGAGGATGCAAGAATCCTATTGGTTTCAGCAATGTATTCAAATACTCCTCCCACAACCAAGAGACATCAAACAAGACGCCATGAATCTTTTCCTTATCCTGTCCATACTTCAAACCTTGATGGCGCAAGATTTGCATACATAATCGCTGCAATGGCAGATAAGCGGAGAAATAAGGATGGCGAAGAGGTTTGAGATTACGGAAGATTATCTTCTGACGATTCTGCAATTGATAGCTTTCCGTATGCGCATTGATTAGGATTACTGCCCGTTTCATCTCCTCATCAATAGCAAGAAGACCTGTCTCAAAACAATGCGTCTTGATGTATTCTATGGAATGGCGAATAAGTTGGTTCATGTCATTATCCGCCGAATACTCACGAGTTTGATAAGCCACACGCCCAGCGAAAGGCATGTCTTTTCGGATGAAGCGAGCAACATCTACTCTTCCCTTGATATTGGCGTCGTCATAACTTCTATTCTGATATTCACAAAACAAGCCTTGTCGAATCGCCTTCTTCAGCAAAGCAGGAAACAAGAAAATCAAGAAGTCGAAGATTTGCTCATCAGCCGTCTGATGCTTGAAGTCAAAGACATTAATCGCCAACACCTTCTCTAACATATAATGCAAGAAAAAGTCTTCTTGATTTTCATCAGCGAATCGAGAGCGAATGGTGAGTTGCGAGTCTCCGATGCCAATAAAGCCTACGATGTTATTGGTCTCCATCACCATATTTTCACCTTCTCCTGACAAGGAGTAGATACGAGCCTCATCAGATAAATCTTCACTCTGCCCCAAGTCACGAGGGAACATAAGAAGCCCAGGGAACTTTTCCGCAGAAAGTTCCTTGATAGTTTTGCCAGCCAAGAGTTTGAAGTCTTCGAGTTCCTCTGGCAAAACCTTCTTGGTTCTATTGTCTTGTATTATCATTCGTCTTTCAAGAAATAAGCATTCTCCATTTTCTTCAAAGTCTCATCCGCATCAGGCAGTCCACGAAGATACTCCTTCATCAAACTCTTCAAGTTCAAATTCCAAAGAGATTCAACCTTCATCTCCCCATTCTGTACTTTCAAGAACATCGCTCCACCTACATGGTAAGAACTGCCCAACCCTTCTGTCTCACCAATTACTTGGTTCAAGCGATTCATTCTTTCCAAGAGTTCACCCTCTATCTTCATGTTCTTAGCGCTTTCCTCAGCTGTAACTTCATGCCAAGCGAAACGACGGCGCATAGCGAAGTCCATACTCTCCACACTTCGGTCAATATCATTCATCGTTCCGATAATATAAACATTCTCTGGCACAAAGAAGCCGTCCTTAAACACATCTCCATCTTCCACCAGATTCTGATATTGTGTCTGCACCTTTCCCTTTTCTCCACGATAGCCTGGGTCAATAGAGAAGAACAATTCTCCGAATATCTTCGAGATTTCTCCACGATTGATTTCGTCGATGATGAAAACGAAAGGAGTAGAACTTTCAGAACAAGCTTTCTGATTCTGTTCACACAGATAATGCATTTTTACAAAATTGCCAACGGAAGGTTCATATGAATGATGCGCGACTCCAGTTTTGATAAAGTCAACAACCTCATCAATATTTATAGAAGACAAGGATTGAGTCTCTCCTTTGTAATCCGCAAGTTTACCCATTGGAATTATACGAATATCATTTTTTATAACCTTTACTCCAAATTGATTTTGTGGTCGTTTATAACTAGGAATAAGTTTACCATCCATTTCATTGCGAAACTTTTCAATAGCTTTCTGTATTTGAAAATCAGTAAATTCAGAAGCTCTCAAAGCCTCTTTACAAAACTTCTTAAATACTCCATCTTTACGCTCAAATCCAATATTTCCCTGTACATCTTTTACAGGGCGCAATCCTTCCACGAAATCACTATAATCATAAGAAGGATGGAACTGTACCATCTTCACTTCTGCCCCCATTTCTTCTGCTATTTTCTTAGCCAAGTAAGTTTTTCCTGTACCGGGAGCTCCATTCAATATTATATTATAATTTGCCTTTAACAAGTCAATATATAGTTGTGTACCAAGTTCTTTTTCCATAACAGATTCTTCCATATTTATCTTTTTCATTTTTCTATCCATCTCGTCTTTTAAACACCAAAAGAGGGTTTGAACTGCCAAAATCTTAGGCTTGATGGAAAAAAGTTCTATATCTTTGGAGACAATATTCTGTATTTCATCTCCATATTTCTCAGTAATTGCATTGATAATCTGCATAAAATGCTCGTATTTAAATCCAGCACTCTTTCGCTTTTCGATACCTAAAAGCTGCATATTACGCTATATACCTCCTCTTTATAGAAAGTATACTTTTGCGGAAATCGACAAGTAACAAATGCTGCGGCTGTACGCTCATCGTTAGCACTATTATTCCATTCTTGCGGACACAGATCACGCATAGTTTCCTTATATTTTGCTATTCTAGCATTTAAAGATTCACTTTCATCAAAAAGATTACCAATACATGTGTTGAAGCTATCCAGTTTGTTTTCCCATAAATATTTGAGCACACTATCTACACGTGGATTGTCAACAATGTTCTGACTTCTTAAAGCCTTTGCAATTTCGACATTCGACTTTCCATCACACTCTTGCAACAACTTCCATTTATAGGTCTCATCAGAAACAGGATAACCATTGCCATCCCTAAAGTCGTCTATAAGTCCCTCCAACAACAATTTTTGCAAAGCCTCAACAAGTTCATCACGCAATTGCCAAACAAAGCCTTTCTTTGTATCCCAACCATATCGCATAGGTATAGCCCAATAAGTTCGCTCGCCATCGGCTCCTATCATTGAGAAATCATCCAATTGCGAGTTCACCCATTTGCCTAAATTTGTCATTTTAGCATTAAAGTGCTGTGGGTCTTTACCATACTTCTTACCTACAAGATAGCAAGAGCTTTTATGATTAGGTTCACGCAAGAAAGCAATCAGAGCATCCATATAGAGCTTCGCCTTTTCTTGCTTCAAGAATCCATACCACATCTCTGTAGTAATAGCAATATCACCACCGTCAAATTCCTTGCCATTTTTTGTTACTGTATATTGCATATCGCTCAAATTAAATTTCAACCATTAGTGGAACATGATAAGTAAAGCACAAAAGTATAAATTTTCAAGCAAATGCGCAAGCTTTCTATGCAAAAAATAATTGACCTACACGGTTGAGACCCTTAAATGAGCAAATCCGATTCCATGAAACAACCCACCAAGATAAGCAAACCAAGGACAATCGCCAAGCCCACTGTCAATCGAAAAGCCTTATTGATAGAATACGCAAATACTACAACATTTATTAACAAGAAGCAGAGGATATTTCAACACTGATATCCCCAGTTTACAAACAAAAAAATCAATGACATAACATACTACGCAATTCTTGCCTATCTTTTAGGTCATTTTCTTTTACTTCTTGCCCATGTTTTAGGAATTATTTATGTATTCTTGCCTATGTTTTAGGATAATTTTACTATATATTTGCCTATGATTTAAGAAAAAAAATGTATTTTTGCAAAGTATTTTTAAAGACAGAAGGTATGATATATAGGCAATTAATAGAGGAACTTCAGAAATGGAGCGAACAAGATAACAGAAAACCACTCGTATTACGAGGAGCAAGACAGGTAGGAAAGACAACCTTAGTGGACGAATTTGGCAAACAATACGATGTTTATCTCAAACTAAACCTTGAGCATAGCACCGACGCTGTAATATTCACCCGCTCAGATGATGTGAAAGAAATCTTTCAATATATCTGCCTACAAAAGAAAGTAAAGGTAAATGAGAAGAAACGCACCCTTCTCTTCATAGATGAAATCCAAAACGAACCAAGAGCTGTTGGTTTACTGAGATACTTCTATGAAGAGTTGCCATGGCTTCATATCATTGCTGCCGGTTCAAGACTTCAAACCCTCATCAAGCAAAGAATCTCTTTCCCTGTAGGAAGAGTGGAATACCTATCCCTACGACCATGTTCATTCTTAGAATACCTCAATGCGATAGGTGAAGAAGAATTGGTGAAAATGGTAAAAGAGGTGAAGGTCTCACCTTTGTACCACGAGATGTTGATGGAGCATTTCAACCGCTATACACTGATAGGGGGTATGCCAGAAGCCATTGTTTCGTATGTAAAGCATAAAGATCTTGTGCGCCTCGCCCCTATCTATCGTTCCCTGCTCGATGGCTACAATGAAGATGTAGAAAAGTATGCACGCAATGATAACCAAGTGAGAGTGATACGCCACTTGCTAACCCATGGATGGGCAGAAGCCGGACAAACCATCACTTTTGCTCGATTTGGTGGCAGCAATTATAGCAGCAAAGAAGTGCATGAGGCATTGGAAGTGATGCAGAAAGCCTTCTTGCTCAACTTGGATTACCCTGTCACGGCAGTAAAAGCCCCAGCAGTTCCTGCGCTGACAAGACAACCGAAACTGGTTTGGGTTGATACAGGCATCATGAACTTTTCGGTAGATATTCAGACTGAGTATCTACAAAACAGCTCGCTCTTAGACGTTTGGAAAGGCCATGCTGCTGAACAAATCGTAGCCCAAGAACTGCGCATCGTCTTGGATCGTAACTTCCGAAATGAGCAATATTTCTGGGTAAGAGACAAGAAAGGGTCTTCTGCAGAGGTTGATTTCGTATGGCAGCATCAAGCAAAGATTCTTCCCATAGAGGTCAAGTCAGGCACCAATGCCCATCTTCGCTCGCTCCACTCTTTCATGTCGCAAGCCGATGCACCAGATATAGCAATCCGCATCTGGCCAGGTGAACATAGCATAGATGAGCTTGTATCCCCAACCGGTCATCCATTCCGTCTCATCAATCTTCCTTTCTATTACATAGGAGTATTGGACAAAATATTAGAAATTGTATAACATATGCCCAACACCAACACATTACATATCGCCATAATCGGAGGAGGAGCAGCGGGCTTCTTCGCTGCCATAGCTGCCAAGCAAAAGGCACCTCATGCCGACATCACCATCTTTGAGAAGAACCAGAAGGTGCTTGCCAAGGTAGAAATCACAGGTGGAGGAAGATGCAACCTCACCAACTCATTTGATGAGATAGCCGACCTGAAGCAAGCTTACCCTCGTGGTCATAAACTCATGAAACGACTCTTCAAGCGATTCGATTACAACCATGCCTTCAAATGGTTTGAGGAGAACGGTGTACCATTGGTTACTCAAGAAGATCAATGCGTTTTTCCCCAATCGCAAAACTCACATAGCATCATCAACTGTTTGGTGAACACGGCTAAGTCATTGGGCGTGAATATCAAGACTGGACATTGTCTCACAGCCATTACCCAGCAAGAAGACGAATCACTCCTGCTCCATTTCAAGGTTTCGCAAAGCAGCATCCATACTGCCAAGAGTTCACAAGCTCAAGAACAAAAGCAAATGGTCTTCGACCGTGTGGCAATCACAACTGGCGGTCATCCTCGCATTGAGCACTACCAACATCTCGCAGACTTAGGTCATGCGATAGAGCACCCCATCCCATCACTCTTCACCTTTAATATCGCCGACAAGGCTTTCAAGGAGTTGATGGGTACGGTGGTAGCACCCGTAATGACCTCCATGCCTGGCACTAAGTTTAAGACACAAGGACCATTGCTTATTACCCATTGGGGCATGAGCGGACCAGCCATCCTGAAGTTGTCATCCCATGCCGCCCACTATCTGCATGAAAACAATTACCAAGTAAAGATAGCCGTCAATTGGGTCAATGAGAGCAATCGCTCTCTCGTAGAGGAAAACACTCAGGGCATCATCGCTGCCAATCCGCAAAAACAGCTTGCCAGCATTCGTCCGTATAATCTCCCCTCTCGCCTCTGGCTCTTCCTTATCCAAAAAATGGGATTTGCCCCAGAGAAGCGATGGGGCGAAATGGGAAAGAAAGGCTGCAATCTCTTGATAGAAACCTTGACCAATGACCAGTATCAAGTAAATGGAAAAGGAGCGCACAAAGAAGAATTTGTAACCTGCGGTGGAATCAGCCTCAGCAACATCGACCTCCATACCTTAGAGAGCAAAGTATGCCCTCACCTCTTCTTCGCCGGTGAGGTGTTAGACATCGATGCCATCACAGGAGGCTTCAACCTGCAAGCTGCCTGGACCACAGGGTATATTGTGGGGCAACATATTGTAAATTAATTCAAGAAATAAGGGCTTATCCCATCGATGGAGTAAGCCCTTATTTCTTGAATCCAATCTTGTGATTGATAGTGGCGACAAGCAAACATTTGGGGAATCTGGAACATTTCAAGCAAAACATTTGAGGAATTTGGAACATTTCAAGCAAAAACATTTGGGGAATTTGGAACATTTCAAACAAAAACATTTGGGGAATCTGGATTTTTTATATATCTTTGCACTCAAAATCAGACAGTTATGGCAAACATTGTATTTAAAAGAAAAATTTACGATAAAATGCTTGCGTGGAAACAAGAACGTCAAGGCAAATCAGCTCTCTTGATTAAGGGTGCAAGGCGTATTGGAAAATCTACAATCGTACGTACTTTCGCAGAGCGAGAGTACAGCAGTTATATATTGGTAGATTTCTCCAAAGCATCAAAAGTTGTTACGGGTCTCTTTGACGACTTGATGAACCTTGATTTTATCTTCCTTCGTCTTCAATCCATTTACCAAGTGGTCTTGGAACGGCGAAAGTCGGTCATTATTTTCGATGAAGTTCAGCTATGCCCTAAGGCACGCCAGGCGATTAAGCATTTAGTAGCTGATGGTAGATATGATTACATTGAGACAGGCTCGCTCATCAGCATCAAAAAGAACATAGAAAACATTATCATCCCAAGTGAGGAAACTCGTTTGGAAATGTTTCCTATGGACTATGAAGAGTTTTGCTGGGCATTGGGCGACACTGCCACATACCCTTTATTGAAACAGTTTTATGAAGCAAGAATCTCTTTGGAAGCAGCTCACAGAGATGCGATGCGACGCCTCCGCCTCTACATGCTTGTTGGAGGTATGCCACAAGCAATAAATGAATACTTGGAAACGAACAATCTCAGCAAGACGGATGCAGTAAAGAGAGAAATCATCGAACTGTACTTGGACGACTTTCGCAAGATAGATGCCAGCGGACGTGCAGCAAAACTCTACGCCAATATACCAGCACAGTTGAACAATAATGCCTCTCGCTATCAAGTGGCAAGTGTACTTGATGATTCGGAACGAAAGAACGTGATGGGGATATTGGAGGAGATGAAAGATAGTATGGTGGTTAACTTTGCTTATCATGCCAATGATCCGAGCGTAGGTTTTGCTCTTCATAGCGATGGCAATTTCTACAAGATGTTTACAAGTGACACAGGCTTGTTTATCACTTTGGCTTTTTGGGACAAAGACCACACAGAAAATATTATCTACGACAAACTGTTGAGCGATAAGCTGAGTAGTGATTTAGGCTATGTATATGAGAATCTTGTGGCACAAATGTTGACAGCTTCAGGTAACAAACTTTATTATTATACTTTCCCTCATGCAACAAGTCATAAGAATTATGAGATAGATTTCTTACTTTCCAGGGGGAAAAAGGTTTGTCCAATAGAAGTGAAGTCTTCCGGCTATAATAGCCATAAGTCGCTTGATGAATTTTGCACCAAGTATTCAGACCGTATTGACAAAAGATACCTTATATATACAAAGGACATGAAGAAGGATGGTCAAACCCTTCTATTACCAGTCTATATGACCCCATTCCTATAAAACAGAATTGGCATTCCCGAAATGAGGAATGCCAATTCTGCCTATTTTGCCAATAGAATCACTTGACTTCGCGTTTTATCCTTTACGCCTATTATCAGATGTCCACCCTCCATATTGGCAATGGCAGACACATACGAGATAACATCGTCTTTCCCGTCACCACAGAAAGAGTTCTTCAGGTTTTTGAACTCTTTCCATTCACATCGTGCATTCTCCTGTGGATATTCACGAAGAAGATATTGTTGTAGTTCTTGTTCGAACATGGTTATTATCATTTAAAGAAACTTTTTAGACTTATCGTGGATATACCTAAGGCTTTTGATTTCAACTGCAAGCCATTATCTGATGTCAACACAATGGGATTCTCATCTCTGTATTTTAAAGCAACAGAAAGAATCATATTGTCTGGCGAACGCTTATCAAAATCATCTGGCAATAAAGATGTGTCGGCAAACTCATAAATGATCTCATGTCGTGTCTCATTATTGAGATTACGAAGTGCTTTTTCCGCATTACGTTTATACTCATCATTCAACTTTATCTTCATTTTGTCAAGTTCATCTGTTACCTTTGCGGAAAGAATAATAGGATATTTTTTATCGATTTTACCGAGAATATCTGGACAGTTTACAAAGATGTTCGTATCAACGATATAGAAGTTCTTTTTATCAGAACTCAGTACCTTTTTCTTGCATTCAAACTTTGACAAATCAATCTTGCCAGCTACTTTTACACCTATTGTTGGAACTGCATTTTTCGGATTAGCCGGTTTCACTACCGTTTTGTTTGACTCTGAGATTGGCATTTCATCAAGACTGTCACTTGTAATGACTCGAACTCCACCATCATATCTATCGCAATTATGAATGAATTTCAAGACAGTTGGTGAAACTGTATGGAACTCACTTAACGGAATGTCAGAGATAATAAGTGTTGTGCTAAGCGAACGACTTGTTGCCACATTGAAGCGGCAATCCTCGAGCGCAAAGCCTGGATTACGTCCAGGAATATAGAGAATAGCATAGTCGACCGTCATTCCTTGGATGCGGTCTATTGTTTCAATTGTTATATCCAATTCTATGTTAGATGTACAAAATCGCTTTTGAAGTTCTTTCACAGAATCACGAAATGGAGTGATAATCGCCAACGAACGTATTGGATAACACCTCTCCATTATATCAATCACATTGCGTATAATAGAATCCGCTTTATCGGAATACACTCCATTGCGCACATCGTATGTGCAATGATACAGGCACCCTCCCTCAGATGGGAAAAGAGGGCTATTTGCATCAGTAAAATCTAAATAGTCCTGTTTTACTGACACAAAACGGTTCCCGTAGAAGTATTTAGTCAAAGCTGCAGAACGTTTTGTTAGACGGAATGTGGTAACAATACGATACGATTTCATATGTGAGCCTAATGCCACCGTCTTCAAACCTTCTACTTGGCTTGAGACATTCCACGATTTGTATTGTGGATTATTGAGTCTTACAATAGGAGGCAACTGCATAGGGTCGCCAACAATCATGCAGTCTATACCTAATTGCTTGAATGCAACAATTGTTGTCAAAAATGCCTGAGAAGCTTCCTCAATAACAATCATATCGTATTGTGGCAAACCATACAGAGTCATCTTCTTTTCGCTAAAAACACTTGACAATTGATAGTTTGTCGCACAGAGCATTTCGCCATCAAGGACCTGCAAGTCGGCAGAGGCAGCTTTTACACCAGACACCTGTTTGCGTTCGTCAATAGAGAGATTTGTCTTGCTGA
>CAKQXI010000035.1 GCA_934281565.1 uncultured Prevotella sp. | reverse complement strand
TTTACTTGATGTAAACGATAGTGTTAGATTACCTATTGACATATCTCGCTTTGTTAATGTCGGGGAACGTTGTAACGTAGCTGGCAGCAGGAAGTTCCTCCGTTTGATTAATGAAAAGAAATATGAAGAAGCATTAAGTATTGCACGCAAGCAAGTCGCCGATGGTGCTATGGTCATTGACGTCAATATGGATGATGGATTATTAGATGCCAAGGCAGAAATGGTCAACTTCCTCAATATGATAGCTGCTGAACCAGAAATAGCTAAAGTACCTATTATGATAGACTCTTCAAAATGGGATGTTATCATAGCGGGATTGAAATGTGTACAAGGAAAATGTATCGTTAATTCTATTTCCCTTAAAGAAGGAGAAGAAGTGTTTATCTCTCATGCCAAAGACATTATGCGCTATGGTGCAGCATGTGTAGTAATGTGCTTCGATGAAATAGGACAAGCTACTACATATGAACGCCGTATAGAGATTGCAGAACGTGCTTATCACATATTGGTTGACAAGGTAGGTATGAACCCTTTGGACATCATATTTGACCCTAATGTACTTGCTATAGCCACTGGTATGGAAGAACATGATAACTATGCCGTTGAGTTTATTCGTGCGACCGAGTGGATTCATACCAATCTACCAGGTGCTCATATCAGCGGAGGAGTCAGCAATCTTTCATTCTCATTCCGTGGCAACACCTATATTCGTGAGGCTATTCATTCGGTTTTCCTCCATTATGCACAACAAAAAGGAATGGACTTTAGTATTGTAAACACCAAAGCAAGAATGGATTATAACAAAATACCTCAAGAACAACTTAAAATAATAGAAGATGTAGTTTTAAATCGTCGTAAGGGAGCTTATGAGGATTTGATAGAGATGGCAACTGAAATCAAAGAAAAAGCAGATGCAGCCAAAGCAGCAGCTAAAACTGTTACCACTGCAACCTCTAACCCAACAGTTCCTGAATGGCGCAAAGATTCCGTAGAAGATCGCTTGAAATATGCTCTGCGCAAGGGTATCTCAGAATATCTACAAACAGATATAAATGAAGCTCTCACCAAATACGCTCATGCTGTGAATATAATCGAAGGTCCACTTATGGACGGCATGAATGAAGTTGGTGAACTTTTTGGTGCAGGCAAGATGTTTCTGCCACAAGTTGTAAAAACAGCACGTACGATGAAATCAGCAGTTTCTATTCTCCAACCATACATTGAGGCAGAGAAAATAGGAGAATCGGCAAAAGCTGGCAAGATTATCCTTGCTACTGTAAAAGGCGATGTGCATGATATTGGAAAAAATATTGTAGGTGTAGTTATGTCATGCAATAATTATGAAATCATCGACTTGGGTGTTATGGTTCCTGCCGAACAAATCGTCAAGAAGGCTATTGAGGAAAAAGTCGATGCCATCGGATTAAGTGGACTAATAACTCCATCACTTGAAGAAATGGTTCATATTGCTACAGAAATGCAAAAGGCAGGGTTACATATCCCAATCATGGTTGGTGGTGCAACAACAAGTCAGATGCACGTGGCATTGAAGATTGCCCCCATCTATGACGGTCCTGTAATATGGATCAAGGATGCCAGTCTGAATGCAGGAATTTGCGCTCGTCTTCTCAATAAAGAAGAAGGTCCTAAATTTGTTAAAGAATTAGAGGATACATACGCTAAGTTAAGGGCTGAATATCATGAGCATCAAGCAAAGTTAGCGACCCTTGACGAAGCAAGACAGAATAAGTTGGACTTATTTTAATTAGTAAGAAAGAGTGGGTAAAAATTATATTTAAAAGCTTTTACAGAAATGACACGGACTATTATTTTTGATATGGGTGGTGTTATTATCACCATCAGTAATGAGGAGGCTAAAAGGCGCTTCATGGAATTAGGTTTAAAGGATGCGGACACTATTCTTGACCCTTATCGTCAAAACGGTATCTTTGGTGATTTAGAAGAAGGAAAAGTTTCCGAAATAGAATACCGCAAGGCTTTGAGTGCAATGGTAGGAAGGGAACTTACTTTTGACGAAGTGAAACATTGCTGGTTGGGATACATGAGAGAAGTGCCTACCAATAAATTGGAAACGCTTCGTAAATTAAAGGCAGAAGGTTATCGTGTTATTCTTTTGTCAAACACAAATCCATATATTGCCAATTGGACAGATAGCAAGGACTTCTCTGGTGATGGCCATGCCATTGGCGACTATTTTGATGCAATGTATCGAAGTTTTGAAGTTAAGTACATGAAACCTGATGAAAATTTCTTTCGCTATGTCTTGTCACAAGAAAAGTTGTTGCCAGAGGAAACTTTATTTGTAGATGATGGTCCAAGAAATGTTGCTGCAGCCAGTGAGTTAGGTATCAAGACATTCTGTCCAAAGAATGGCAGTGACTGGACGAAAGAAATTTACCAGTATCTTTCATAAATTATGGCAAAAGATAAAATAGCTTATGTATGCAGCAACTGTGGACAGAAATCGGCCAAATGGATAGGAAAATGCCCTAATTGCGGACAATGGAATACCTTTAAAGAAATTCGTATTGCTGGTGACACTGGTTCACAAGCAGCCAGAAATGCGGGTATGAATATGAGACATGGTGGAGCTGCTACAATGTTTGGTGGCGTGCATTCCACTAAGGAAACAGCACCTATTAATCTACGTGACATCTCTGCCCATGATGAACCTCGTATAGATATGCACGATTCAGAATTGAACCGTGTACTTGGTGGTGGAATAGTACCAGGAAGTATCACACTGTTAGGTGGAGAACCTGGTATCGGAAAGAGTACGCTTACCCTTCAAACCATCTTGCATATTCCTGAAAAAAGAGTGTTATATGTGAGTGGAGAGGAAAGTGCCCACCAAATCAAACTCCGTGCTGACCGTTTGATGGGAGGCACGTACACAGACAATATCTCCATCCTTTGTGAGACATCCTTGGAAAGAATATTTTCCCATATTCAAGAAATAACTCCCGACATCGTCATCATAGATTCTATACAGACTATAGCAACCGAGGATGTAGAGACTTCACCTGGTAGCATTTCGCAAGTAAGAGAATGTGCTGCGGCTTTGCTTCGTTTTGCCAAGACAAGTGGAATACCCGTCATTCTAATTGGACATATCAATAAAGAAGGAACACTCGCTGGTCCAAAAATTCTGGAACATATAGTAGATACCGTCATCCAATTTGAAGGTGACCAACACTATATGTATCGTATTTTAAGAAGTATAAAAAATAGGTTTGGCAGCACTTCTGAACTTGGCATCTACGAAATGCAACAAGGAGGATTGCGGCAGGTCAGCAACCCTTCCGAATTACTTTTGACAGAAGAACATGATGGACTTTCTGGTGTTGCAATTAGCAGCGTCATAGAGGGAGTTAGGCCATTTTTAGTAGAGACTCAAGCATTGGTATCAAGTGCTGCGTATGGAACTCCACAACGTTCTGCGACAGGCTTTGACCAACGTAGACTAAATATGTTGTTAGCTGTGCTGGAAAAACGTGTAGGTTTCAAATTGATGCAGAAAGATGTATTCCTTAATATTGCAGGAGGACTGCGTGTTACTGACATGGCAATGGACTTGAGTGTTATCGCTGCTGTCTTAAGTAGCAATGTAGACACTGCAATAGAGTCTGGTTGGTGCATGGCAGGCGAAGTAGGACTGAGTGGAGAAGTACGCCCAGTGAGTAGGATAGAGCAACGTATTGCTGAAGCAGAGAAACTTGGTTTTCAACATATTATCATACCCAAATATAACCACAAAGGATTCGACCACTCGAAATATTCCATTGAGATGCATCCTGTCAGAAAAGTAGAGGAAGCACTTCGCTTGCTTTTCGGTTAATGGGAAGAAGATTTCTATATGCGTTTGCAAGAATTTAACCTAAGATTTTGGTTAATTCATAGATTATATGTACTTTTGCACCGATTTGAAAAAGAAATGACAAGAGATGAAGATAATATTTACGAGGTTTGACAAACATACTATCACGAATTTGCCCAGAATTGCGTTTCCTGGTAAAATAGTGACAATCAGCACCCCAGAAGATACAGAAGCTGCCGTTGATTTCTTGCTTTCCCAAGAAATCTTAGGAGTTGATACAGAAACAAGACCATCTTTTATAAGAGGGAAACGCTATCAAGTGTCGTTGCTACAAGTAAGCACACACGATGTATGTTATTTATTTCGCTTGCATTTAACAGGTATTACACCAGCCATCGTAAGATTCTTGGAAGACAAGAATGTTCCTAAAGTAGGACTTTCATGGCACGATGACTTATTGCAATTACATCGTAGGGTAGAATTCAAAGCAGGACTTTTTGTCGAACTCCAAGACATTGCTGCCAAGTTCGGTATTTTAGACAGAAGTTTACAGAAACTTTATGCCAACTTGTTCCACCAGAAAATTAGCAAGTCACAACGGCTAAGCAACTGGGAGGCAGCGGAACTGAAAGAAGCGCAGCAAGTATATGCTGCCACAGATGCTTGGTGCTGCATCAACCTTTATGAAGAGTTCACAAGGCTCAATACCCTCAAAGATTACGAACTGAACGAGGTATCGGATGTTAGAATTCTATAAGACTTAAGAATATAGGATTAAGAGTATTTAAAACTTAGAATTGTATGTATAAAAACGTATATTTAAAGAAAGGTAAGGAAGAATCGCTAAAGAGATTTCATCCTTGGGTGTTCTCTGGAGCTATTCATCACATGGATGAAGGTATAGATGAGGGCGAGATAGTGAAAGTCTTTACTATCAATGCAGACTTTATAGCCATAGGTCATTATCAGATTGGCTCTATCGCTGTCCGTGTTTTATCATTCCGTGACATCCCAATTGACCATGACTTTTGGTGTGCTCGCTTGAAGTCTGCCCTTGATATGCGCATAGCCGTAGGAATAGCTGATAATCCTGCGAACAACACTTATCGTCTTGTTCATGGTGAAGGTGACAATCTGCCAGGATTGGTTATCGATTGCTATGGCAATACGGCAGTCATGCAAGCACATAGTGTAGGTATGCACGTACATCGTATGGAGGTAGCCAAGGCATTGAAAGATGTGATGGGGGAGCGCCTTGCTAACCTATATTATAAGAGTGAGACAACTTTGCCATATAAAGCTGATTTGCGACAAGAAAATGGCTTTATCTTTGGGGGAGATGCTAATAATGTAGCCGTAGAGAATGGATTGAGATTTCATATAGACTGGCTAAGAGGTCAAAAGACTGGCTTTTTCGTTGACCAACGTGAAAATCGTTCTTTACTCGAGCATTATGCAAAAGGTAAAAGTGTACTTAATATGTTCTGTTATACAGGTGGTTTTTCCGTTTATGCTATGCGAGGAAATGCCAAGCTGGTACACTCTGTTGACAGTAGTGCCAAGGCTATAGAGTTGACCAATGACAACATTGCGCTCAATTTCCCAGACGATGCACGACATGAAGCTTTTTGCGAAGATGCTTTCAAGTATCTTGACGAGCATGATCAGCAATATGACCTTATTGTCTTGGATCCACCAGCTTTTGCTAAGCATCGTGCAGCCCTACATAATGCATTAAAGGGATATACTCGACTGAATGTTAAAGGTTTCCAGCGAATTAAGAAAGGTGGCATTCTCTTTACATTCAGTTGTTCTCAAGTAGTGACCAAAGATAATTTCCGAAATGCGGTCTTCACTGCTGCTGCCCAAGCAGGTAGGAAAGTGCGTATCTTGCATCAACTTCATCAGCCTGCTGACCATCCTATCAACATCTATCATCCAGAGGGTGAATATCTGAAAGGATTGGTACTTTATGTAGAATAATTTATTGTTAAGAGGGGGAAGTATAATGAATATGAGAAAAACAAGCTTGCTCTTTATAGTGTTAGTATGCCTTGTCTGTTTCATGGCAAGTTGTCATTCCAAGAGTAGCAAGGCACATCGAACTAAAATAGAGAAAATGCGCCTTGATAGCATTGACAGTGCTTCATTCAAGGTTGGAGTCATGCCTACGTTAGACTGTCTGCCTGTCTTTATTGCAAAAGAGGAACGTCTTTTTGATACACTTGGGGTTGATGTCCATTTGCGTAGATATACAGCTCAGATGGATTGTGACACTGCTTTGGAGAAAGGACGAGTCATGGGAACCATAACAGATTTGATAAGAGCAGCTTATATGAAAAAGAAAGGTGTTGCCTTGACTTTCCCTATCAGTACCAATACTTACTGGCAGTTGATTTCCAACAAGAAAGCTCGTATTTCTGAACCGAAACAACTATCAGACAAGATGATAGCCATAACTCGTAATTCAGCTACTGACTATCTTGCAAACTTAGTCATTGATAGTGTCAAACCAAAATACGATGTATATAAGGTGCAAATCAATGATGTAACCATTCGCCTTAGGATGCTGTTAAACAACGAGATGGATGCCATGCTACTCACAGAGCCACAAGCAACGAAAGCTCGTTCGGAAGGTCATGTCGTCTTAATGGATAGTCGCAAGAAAAACTTACATCTTGGAGTATTCGCCTTTAGGCAAAAAGGATTAAGACAGCCGAATAGAGGAGAACAGATGAAGAAATTCATCAAGGCATATAATATGGCTGTAGACAGCATTAACAAAAATGGGGTACAACCTTATGCTTCAATAATCCAGAAATATTGTTATGCAGATGCCAAGACGATTAAAAATTTACCCCGATTGACTTTCTCGAAAGCAGAGGCACCACGCCAGCATGATGTGAACATCGCTGCTTCTTTAGTTAAATAAAACCATCTTAATACGGAGAAAGAAAACAATGGAATCCAAAAAGGAAGATAACACTTTGCTGAAATGTAAAAAAGTCTTAGAGGATGGACAGTTGCTTTATCCTCTTGATGAATTGCGCAAATATATAGAAACGCATCCTGCTTTGAACTGTTTTACTGATCGTCTAAACGATTTGTCCACTAATTATGATCGTATGTTGCAATTCTTCTTGGAGGGTATGAATGACCCTAAGAGAATGGAATATTATTCCAACTATAGGATTGAGGCATACCGTCTTATACAAGACATATATATGGCAGAGTGCATTAAAAACAGTAGTACACTCTCTGCGGTGGCTCAACGTGCCAAGAAGATAAATCCAGATTTGATTAGTGAAAAACTTTCTTATATATATACTGAGGGGGCTATGGTTTCTTTATATTCCAATACGCCATATAGTGTCCTTATAAAAAAGTTTCAGGATTTCCAACAGTCAAGCATAGACTATCGTAATCAACTTTTTTCATATATATTGGTTTCTCCCCAATGGGACGAGACGACAGAGAACCTATTTGTAGAGGCTACGATTTCTTCAGACAGCGTATCTGCCCAACTGATAGTAAGTGCTCTCATGCTCAGCAAGTTGATAGTATTCGATATTCGAAAACTTCAGGCTCTTTTCCGTATCTATCATGGCGTTAATTCTCGTGATGTTAAAGAGAGAGCTTTCGTTGGTGCTATGTTTTCTTTGAATGTTAAAGAAACGTTCTGGGAAGAAAAGCAGAAAGAACTGATAGAAAAGTTTTGCAGCGACAAAAGCAGTATCATGAATATATTGGATTTCCAAAAGCAAGTAATCTACTTGCTTGACACAGAGAAAGACACTCAGGAAGCAAGTCTAACTCTTGACATAACAGACATGGTGGAAAGAAATCCAAAACTCAAGAAACTAACTGAAAATGACGGGGTAGACATTTCTTCGTTTGAGGACATTATCAGTCCAGAGGAGGAAGAAGAACTTTCTGAACGTTTGGAAAATAGCATGAAGAAATATGCAGAGATGGAAAAGGCAGGCAGTGACCTTTATTTTAAAGGGTTCCGTATGATGAAGAACTTTGGCTTCTTTCATTCTTTAGCCAATTGGCTTACTCCATTCTACATACAAAATCCTGTTCTCTATCCATTGATAGAGACTTTGGATGATGATGGTGAGCTGGTTCTGAATATAGAGCGAAATTCTCCATTTTGCAGTAGTGATGCCTATAGCTTTACATTGGTGCTGACGCAAATGATTAAGCAAATGCCTGTATTGAAGAAAATGATCCATCCAGGAATGTTTACTTCACAAAAAGACATATTCCAAGACCAAAACTTAAAAGCTTCGCTGAGTCGTAGGAAATACTTGCAAGATTTGTATCGGTTCTTCCTCTTGTCACCTATGAAAGATAGCTTTAACTCTCCTTTTGGCAAGGAGGCTTCTTTTCAGTCATTCTTCTTTAGCTCCATATTTTTCAACACCAAGCAGTTTGAAAAAGCCCATCTGTCGATGTGCCGTTTCTTAATTAAGAGAAAAGACTATGCTCGTTTGAACTTTTTCATAGATATGACCATGCCACATGATAAGGAATACTTACTTATCCGTGCTCTGTATGAGACAAACTATGAGGGGCATTACGAGACTGCAGCCAACTATCTGGCACCTATTCTATTGAAAGAGCCTGATTGCCAACCTGCTTTGAAGATTTTGGCGAAATGCTACTTTCAAATGGAGAAATATGAAGAAGCGCTGGATGCTTACAAGCACCTTCTAAAACTATATCCCAACCATGTTGGATTAGAAAGGCGCATCGCTATCTGTTTGATAGAGATAGGGGACTATGACAGAGCTTTGGAAATATTGTATAAGTTGGATTACCAAAATCCCGGCAACTCTGAAATCATGCGCCCTTTGGCTTGGGCACTTGTACAGAAAGGCTCTATGGACAAGGCTCTCAATTATTACAACAAAATCTTAGATAGTACAGATGATAAAGAGCAAGTCGCAGAAGACATCTACAACGTAGCTTTATGTTTCTGGTGCAAGGGAGATTTAACTCATTCGCTCCGCGGTTTCGTTCGGTATATGGTACAATTTGGCAAGCATGACTTACTCGATAAGTTAGATGCTGATCGCAACCTCCTAAAACGATACCACATTGAGGATGTGGAAGTAATGATGATGCTGGATGCAGCCTTGATAAAAAGTAGAGAAACGAACAACAAGGCTGACGATCCTACAAACACGGACAATTAAAAGACTGCAATCATGGCAAAGAAAAATAGCAATAATATAGATACTAATTATGCTCATCTGCAACCACAAGCTGTTGACCTCGAAAAGGTTGTACTCGGTGCATTGATGATTGACTCGGATGCTTTTTCTATGGTTTCAGAAATACTAAAGCCAGAGACTTTCTATGACCCTCGTCATCAGAAAATCTATGAGGCAATACAAACAATGAACATAGAAGAACGCCCTGTCGATATCATGACCTTGATTAATGAGCTTACCAAGATGGGAGCCATTGAGAAGATAGGCGGTGCTGCTTACTTGATGGAGATTTCTTCACAAGTGGCTTCTGCAGCCCATATCGAATATCATGCTCGTATTTTAGCCCAGAAATATATGGCTCGTCAGTTGATACATTATGCAGGTGACATTGAGACACAGGCTTTTGATGAGAGTGTTGATATAGATGACTTGATGCAGCATGCTGAAGGAGAATTGTTTCAACTCTCCCAAAATAACATAAAGCAAGATTACACACAAGTAGATCCTGTCATCAAGGAAGCAGTTGATATATTGAAACGTGCTGCAGAGAACGCTGGTGGTTTGACTGGTATTCCTACTGGATATGTGGGCTTGGATGATATAACCAGTGGATGGCAAGCCTCCGACCTTGTGATTATCGCCGGTCGTCCTGCCATGGGTAAAACTTCTTTTGCCCTTAGTATTGCCAAGAATGTAGCTGTTGATTATCATATACCTATCGGCTTCTTCTCCCTGGAAATGAACAACGTTCAATTAGTGAACCGTCTTATTAGTAATGTGTGTGAGATTTCGGGTCATAAAATATTGAACGGACAGTTGGATCCAGCAGAGTGGGAGAGACTTGACAAAAAGTTGCGCAATCTCACAGGTGCGCCAATCTATGTGGATGATACGCCAGGACTTTCTGTTTTTGAATTGAGAACAAAAGCCAGACGACTTGTCCGTGAGAAAGGTGTCAAGCTCATTATGATTGACTATCTGCAATTGATGAACGCCAATGGCATGAAGTTTGGAAGTCGTCAGGAGGAGGTTTCTACAATCTCTCGTTCTCTAAAGGGACTTGCCAAGGAGCTAAACATACCTGTATTAGCCTTGTCACAGTTGTCTCGTAATGTAGAAAACCGTGAAGGTCTTGAGGGAAAGCGACCACAGCTGAGCGACCTCCGTGAGTCTGGAGCCATCGAGCAGGATGCCGACATGGTACTTTTTGTACACCGTCCAGAGTATTACCACATCTATCTGGATGAAAAAGGCAATGACCTTCATGGTATGGCACAAATCATTATTGCCAAGCACCGTAAGGGTGCCACTGGTGATGTATTGCTCAACTTCCGTGGTGAGTTTACTCGCTTCCAAGATCCTCAAGATGCAGCTATTGCCCCTTTGGAGGCTGGTGGTGAGATCATGGGTTCCAAGATGAACGGTATTGATCTTTCTCCATCACCAAACTCAGATGCTCCATTCTAATAAAATGTGCACAATCCTTACGATTTTGTGTAATATTAAAGAACGTAGATTGTAATTTGTTATATTTTGATAGAAAAAAGTGATAATTTGTTTGCGTATATCAAAGAAAAGCATTACCTTTGCGACCGAATATAAAAAGTGACATAGGTTATGATGGTTAAATCTTTGAACATATTGAGCATTATTATTCGACTTCGACTACAGCATGTGGGCGGAAGTGATAAGGTATGCGTATAGTTCGAGGATAATAAGATATAAAGCCTTTCCACTTCCTGCATGGAGTGTGAAAGGCTTTTTCTATAATAGAATAAAAATAAAATAATAGATATTGAAATGAGTGACAGATTATTTATTTTCGACACGACTCTTCGTGATGGCGAACAAGTTCCAGGATGTCAACTGAACACAGTTGAGAAAATTCAAGTGGCTAAGCAGTTGGAGCAACTGGGAGTAGATGTCATTGAAGCAGGCTTCCCTATTTCCAGTCCTGGTGATTTCAACTCTGTCGTTGAAATTTCCAAAGCTGTTACATGGCCCACAATTTGTGCTTTGACACGTGCAGTAGAGAAAGATATTGATTGCGCAGCAGATGCCTTGAAGTATGCCAAACATAAAAGAATTCATACGGGTATTGGCACAAGTGATAGCCACATTAAATATAAGTTCAACTCTACTCGTGAGGAAATAATCGAGAGAGCTGTCGCAGCAGTCAAGTATGCAAAGAAATATGTTGAAGATGTAGAATTTTATGCCGAGGATGCTGGTCGTACAGACAATGAGTATCTGGCTCGTGTCGTAGAAGCTGTCATCAAGGCGGGTGCTACTGTCGTAAACATTCCTGATACCACAGGCTATTGCTTGCCTGATGAGTATGGTGCCAAGATCAAGTATCTGATGGAACATGTGGATGGCATTGAAAATGCTCGTCTTTCCACCCACTGCCACAACGACTTGGGTATGGCTACCGCCAATACTTTACAGGGCGTTTTAAATGGTGCTCGTCAGGTTGAAGTTACCATTAATGGAATTGGTGAGCGTGCTGGTAATACCTCGCTCGAAGAAATAGCCATGATATTAAAGTGCCACAAGGGCATCAATATCGACACCAACATCAATACGACCAAGATAGTACCTACTTCTCGCATGGTGAGCAGTTTGATGAATATGCCAGTTCAGCCAAACAAGGCGATTGTAGGTCGCAATGCTTTTGCTCATTCCAGCGGTATTCATCAAGATGGTGTCTTGAAGAATGTGCAGACATATGAGATTATGGATCCTAAGGATGTGGGGTTGGACGATAACGCTATCGTATTGACAGCACGTTCTGGTCGTGCAGCCTTGAAGTATCGTCTCCATGTAAATGGTGTGGATATTGAGGATGACGAGAAACTTGACAAGATATATAAGAAGTTCCTCCAGTTGGCGGACAAGAAAAAAGAAGTTACCGATGAGGATGTATTGATGCTTGCTGGTGCCGATTCTTCAGATCATCATGGTGTTACACTTGATTACTTGCAGGTTACGACAGGCAAGGGAGTTAAGAGTGTTGCAAGTATTGGTCTTGACATTGCAGGACAGAAATTTGAGGAAGCATCATCTGGTAATGGTCCTGTTGATGCTGCAATCCGTGCTTTGAAGAAGATTATCCAAAAGCAAATGACCTTGAAAGAATTTACAATCCAAGCCATTGACAAGGGATCCGACGACGTTGGTAAGGTTCATATGCAAGTTGAATACGATGGTCATGTTTATTATGGTTTCGGAGCAGATACCGATATTGTAACCGCTTCGGTAGAAGCCTATATTGATTGTATCAACAAGTTTAAGATTAGATAGTATGTAGTGTCTAATGTTTAGTGTTTAATGTTTAGTTAGGTTTCACTCATGCGGTACCTATTTTTTATTGAACACTAAACATGGATAGTACTTACTCGGTAAACATTAGACAATAAACATTAAACAATAACATAAATGAATACATTATTCGACAAGATTTGGGACAAGCATGTTGTCCAGATTGTAGAGGATGGTCCTACCCAACTTTATATAGACCGTCTTTACTGTCATGAAGTTACATCACCACAGGCTTTCGCTGGTATGCGTGCTCGCGGACTCAAGATGTTCCGCCCTGACCAGATATTCTGTATGCCTGACCACAATACACCTACTCACGACCAAGATAAACCTATTGAGGATCCTATCTCAAAGAAACAGGTTGATACATTGGCTAAGAATACTGCCGACTTTGGTGTTACTCACTTCGCCATGAATACCAAGGACAATGGTATCATCCATGTAGTTGGTCCTGAGAAAGGTCTTTCTCTCCCAGGAATGACCATTGTTTGTGGCGATTCTCATACTTCTACTCATGGTGCCATGGGTGCCGTAGCTTTCGGTATCGGTACTTCCGAGGTTGAGATGGTAATGGCTTCACAATGTATTCTCCAGAGCAAGCCTAAGTCTATGCGCATCAGCATCAATGGTAAGTTGGGTAAGGGCGTAACAGCCAAGGATGTAGCTCTCTACTTGATGAGCCAGCTCACCACTTCGGGTGCCACTGGTTACTTCGTAGAGTATAGTGGTGATGTCGTGAAAGATATGAGCATGGAGGGTCGTCTTACTCTTTGTAACCTCTCTATTGAGATGGGTGCCCGTGGTGGTTTCGTAGCTCCTGATGAGACTACATTTGAGTACATCAAGGGTCGTGAATATGCACCAAAGGGTGAGGACTGGGATAAGGCTGTGGCTTACTGGAAGACATTGAAGAGTGGCGATGACGCCGTATTCGACAAAGAGTTGACTTTTGATGCCGCGGACATAGAACCTCGTATCACATACGGTACTAACCCGGGCATGGGTATCGGTATCACCGAGAGCATCCCTACATTGGATCAAATCCCTGAGGAAGAACAAGCTGGCTTCAAGAAAAGTCTCCACTATATGGGCTTCGAGCCTGGAGAGAAATTGGAGGGTCATCCAATCGATTACGTATTCCTTGGTGCTTGTACCAATGGGCGTATCGAAGACTTCCGTGCTTTTGCTTCTATCGTTAAGGGAAAGAAGAAAGCAGACAGCGTAACAGCTTGGCTTGTACCAGGTTCATGGTTGGTTGATAAACAAATACGTGAAGAAGGTATCGACAAGATTGTAGAGTCTGCTGGCTTCGAAATTCGCCAGCCAGGATGCTCTGCTTGCTTGGCTATGAACGATGACAAGATACCTGCTGGCAAATATTCAGTAAGTACTTCCAACCGTAATTTTGAAGGTCGTCAAGGACCAGGTTCTCGTACAATCCTTGCCAGTCCTTACGTAGCTGCTGCTGCCGCTATCACGGGTAAGATTACCGACCCAAGAGAGTTTATGTAGAATTTATAGTGTTGAATGTTAAGTGTTGAATGTTGAATGTTGAATTGAGGCATACGCCCTTAATTCCGTTAGGCAAATCAACACTCAACATTAAACACTCAACATTAAATATAAATAACGATGAAACAGAAATTCAATGTAATCACATCAAGCTGCATTCCGCTTCCTTTGGAGAATGTAGATACAGACCAGATAATCCCTGCTCGTTTCCTCAAGGCTATTGATAAAGAGGGCATGGGCGATAACCTCTTTCGTGATTGGCGTTATAATGCCGATGGAACACCAAAGCCAGACTTTGTGATGAACGACCCATCATATAGTGGTGTCATTCTCGTAGCTGGTAAGAACTTCGGTTCTGGTTCCTCTCGTGAACACGCTGCTTGGGCGATTGCTGGTGCTGGTTTCCGTGTTGTTATCAGCTCTTTCTTTGCTGACATTCACAAGAACAACGAGTTGAATAATCTCGTGTTGCCTGTTGTCGTTAGCGAGGGTTTCCTTAAGGAACTCTTTGAGAGCATAGACAAGGACCACAAGACAGAGGTGAAGGTAGACCTTCCTAATCAGACTGTTACTAACCTTGCCACTGGACACAGCGAGCATTTCGACATCAACGGCTATAAGAAGCACTGTTTGGAGAATGGTCTTGACGATGTGGATTTCCTTGTGCAGAACCGTGATAAGGTAGAGGCTTGGGAAGCTAAGAATAAGTAATGTAATAGGAATGTTAAATGTTAAGTGTTAAATGTTAAGTTGCCTTTTGGGTAACAGACGAATTTAACATTTAACATTCTAACACTTAACATTAAATAGAGAAATGAAGATTGGCGGAAAAAGAGAAAATTCTCGTATCAGGGAAATAGAGATTATGGACAGCACACTGCGTGATGGTGAGCAAACCAATGGTGTGTCGTTCTTGCCTCATGAGAAATTAATGATAGCTCGAATGTTATTGCACGACATCAATGTAGACCGCATTGAGGTAGCATCTGCACGTGTCTCAGAGGGTGAAAAAAATGCTGTTTCTCGAATTTGCCGTTATGCCAAGACCATTGGTAAGTTGGACAGCGTTGAGGTACTGGGCTTCGTTGATTACAATAAAAGTGTTGATTGGATAGAGGAGTGTGGCGGTCATGTCATCAATCTTCTTGCCAAAGGTAGTTACAAGCACTGTACGCAGCAGCTAAAGATGTCACCAGAGGAGCATCTTGCCAATATCAAACGCACCATAGCCTATGCCTTGAACCATCATTTTACGGTCAATCTTTATTTGGAAGATTGGTCATCGGGTATGCGAGACTCCCGTGACTATCTCTTTGGCATGATGGACGAATTGGTCAAGTTGCCTATCAAGCGTTTCCTCTTGCCTGATACCCTGGGCATCTTGAACCCTTTGGAATGTGTTGAGTTCATACGCTTGATGGTGCGCCACTATCCTACGAGTCATTTCGACTTCCATGCCCATAATGATTACGATTTGGCTGTAAGCAATTCCTTGGCGGCAGTACTAAGTGGAGCGAAAGGATTGCACGTTACGGTCAATGGGTTAGGTGAGCGTTGTGGAAATGCTCCACTGGCAAGTGTGCAGGTTATCCTAAAGGATATGTTCCATGCCCATACCAACATCAAGGAAGATCGCTTGAACGATGTTTCTCGGTTGGTAGAGGGATACAGTGGCATCGCCGTCGCTCCCAACACACCAGTCGTTGGTGAGAATGTATTTACACAAGTAGCTGGTGTTCATGCGGACGGTGACAACAAGGATAAACTTTATTGCAACGATTTAATGCCAGAACGCTTTGGACGTCATCGTGAATATGCTCTTGGCAAAAACTCTGGTAAGGCAAATATCATCCAAAACCTCAATGAATTAGGATTAGAATTGACACCTGAGCAGACCAAGGCTGTCACCAAGCGAATTACCGAACTGGGTGATCGCAAGGAACTTGTTACCCAAGATGACTTACCATATATCGTAAGTGATGTACTCAAGCACAATACTCCAGAAGACAAAGTAAAACTTGTTAGTTATATGGTTTCTACATCGTATGGATTGAAACCTATCGCCAGTGTCAAGGTTGAGATTGAGGGTAAGGAATACGAGGACCAAAGTACGGGTGACGGACAGTATGATGCTTTTGTGAAAGCTTTGCGTAATATATATAAAGTGAAACTAAACAGAACTTTCCCGAAACTCGACAATTATCAAGTAAGCATTCCACCGGGTGGTAGAACGGATGCTCTTGTCCAGACCGTCATCACATGGCGCGAAGGCGATCGTCTTTGGCGTACAAGAGGCTTGGATGCCGACCAGACGGAGGCTGCCATCAAGGCAACCTTGAAAATGCTGAATACTTATGAAAGCGAGGAATAAGAAAATTAATAATTAAAAAATATAACGATCATGAAATTAAACATCGCAGTGTTGGCCGGTGATGGTATCGGACCAGAAATTATGAAGCAGGGAGTAGCAGTAATGGAAGCTATTGCCCAAAAGTTTAACCATGAGTTTACCTACAATGAGGCTGTCTGTGGTGCTCATGCCATTGATGAGGTAGGTGATCCATTCCCTGAAAAGACTTTCAAGACTTGTATGGATGCCGATGCTGTTCTTTTTGCAGCAGTAGGTGACCCACGCTTCGACAACAACCCAACTGCCAAGGTTCGTCCAGAACAAGGTTTGTTGGCTATGCGTAAGAAGTTGGGCTTGTTTGCCAATGTTCGCCCAGTCGCTACTTTCGACTGCTTGCTCCATAAGTCACCATTGAAAGACGAACTTTTAAAGGGTGCCGATTTCGTTGTCATTCGTGAGTTGACTGGTGGTATGTACTTCGGTGATAAGTATCAAGACAATGACAAGGCATACGATACAGACATCTACACACGCCCAGAGATAGAGCGCATCTTGAAGGTAGCTTTCGAGTTTGCCATGAAGCGCAACAAGCACTTGACCGTAGTGGACAAGGCAAATGTATTGGCTTCTTCTCGTCTCTGGCGCCAGATTGCCAAGGAGATGGAACCACAGTATCCAGAAGTGGCAACTGATTATATGTTCATTGACAACGCTTCCATGCGTGTCTTGACAGAACCTACGTTCTTCGATGTAATCGTTACGGAGAATACCTTTGGTGACATCTTGACCGATGAGACATCTTGCATCACGGGTTCCATGGGCTTGCAACCATCCAGCTCTCTCGGTGAGCACACACCTTTGTTCGAGCCTGTACATGGTTCATGGCCACAGGCCGCTGGCAAGAACTTAGCTAACCCAGTGGCTCAAATCCTTTCGGCAGCTATGTTGTTGGAACACTTCGGCTTGAATGAGGAAGGTGCCTTGGTTCGCAAGGCTGTTGATGCTTCTCTCGATGCCAATGTCCGCACTCCTGAAATTCAGGTTGAGGGTGGCAAGCATTACGGCACTACGGAAGTAGGCGAGTGGATTGTCAACTGGATCAAGAACGCATAATACTATCTTTCTCCCACGGATTTCACAAATAACACAGATGAAAAAATTATTTATAGAGGACAACTAAAATCTGTGCCATTTGTGAAATCTGTGGGAGAAGAAATGAATTATTTATAAAATAAGTTTAAGCATTTGGCGCTTTATTTTAAAAAACGTACCTTTGTGACCATGAAAAAGATTAAGTTTACTTTTGTCTTGATGCTATTGACCGCATCATCCGCCATATATGCGCAAAGCAACCAAGTTTTGCGTGATTCTTTGGCTAAGGCTACCGAAGTGCTGGCTTATCATCCTGATAGCATTGACCTACGATTGAAGAAAGCTGCATGGAACATTCAACTGGAGCAATGGGACTATGCCAAGGATGACCTCGACAAGGTATTGTTTCTCAACAACACCAATATTGCAGGACTTTACTATCGCGCATTTGTCAATGAGAAGCTAAAGCGATATAATTTTGCCCGTCTGGACTACCAAAATCTCTTGGTCTTGGTTCCCGGCAACTTTCAGGCACAATTAGGCTTGGCTCTCCTTAATGAAAAGGACAAGCACTATACCGAAGCGTATGATGGCATCAATAGCCTTATCGAGCAATATCCCGACAGTGCCATAGCATACGCTGCAAGGGGAGGAATGGAAAAGGAGAAAGGGCAAATGGAGCTGGCTGAGTATGACTATGCCGAAGCTATGCGCAAAGACAGCACCAATACCGATTACTTGATTAATCACGTAGACATCTTGATTATATTGGGACGTAAGAACGAAGCCCTTGAAGATTTGAAACGTCTCCAGTCATTAGGGCTAAAGGCTGGTCAACTAAGGGATTTCTACATTAGATTGAGACAGAAGAAATAGTCAAAAAGCCCTCTTTTGTGTGTTTATAAGGATCAACCCACATGATTTGCCAAAAATATATTTGCTAAAACCAAGTTTTCTTTTTACCTTTGCGAGATATAAACAACAGGGAAAATGAAAACAAATAGGACAAAGACATGGAGGCTGGTCTCTGGGCTGGCACTCCTATGTACATTCTTTACTGGTTGCGACAAGGTATTCGACATTCATCCTTATGACGTGTACATAAATGGTGAGAAAGATGTCAATGCCAGCAACATCGCAAAGATTGAAAGTAGTACGTTAGGCAAAGATACAATACGCTTTGCCTTTATCAGTGATTCACACCAATGGTTGGATGACCTCAAATCCGAGGTCAACGACATCAACAAGCATGATAGCATTGACTTTGTCATTCATGGTGGAGATGCCACGGACTTTGGTTCTACCAATGAGTTTGAGTGGACAAGGGACAGGCTCAAGAAGTTGAACAAACCTTTTGTTGTCCTCTTGGGCAACCATGACTGCTTGGGAACAGGAAACCAATCATACAAAGTTATCTTTGGAGAACCTGATTTCAGTTTTATTGCTGGCAGGGTAAAGTTCGTTTGCCTCAATACGAACGCCATAGAGTATGACTATTCCAGGCCTGTTCCTAACTTCGATTTTATGGAAGAACAAGCAACGACCGACTTAGCCGACTTCGACAAGACGGTCATCGCCATGCACGCACCACCATACTCGGAGCAGTTCAATAACAATGTCGCCAAGATATTCAATACTTATACCCATAATTTCCCCAACTTGTTATTCTGTCTCTATGGGCATGGGCACCAGACAGAGCAAAGTGACATTTATGGAGATGGTACGATGTACTACGAGGTAGGCAATGCGCCCAAGCATAAGTATTATATATTCACAATAACTCCAACAGATTATAGATATGAGATCATTGACTTTTAAATGCCTGTGCCTGATGCTCATTTGCACAGGTTCGGTTTTTGCGCAAGAAAAAAACATATTGACTCAAAAGTCGGAGCAAGATTCACTCTTATATTTAAGCATGGATTCCATTGCCGACAAGAATAACTTTATTCGAGATGCTAACAACATGAGCAAGTATGACAAGCGAGTGAACTATTATCGCAAGCATTGGAATTCATTGATACCTACCCAAGGAGTTATCCAAACTTGTGGCAATATGGGACTGTTTTCCATAGGTATCGGTTGGAGTTATGGCAGACGAAGCCAATGGGAAACGATGCTGTTGTTTGGCTATATCCCAAAGTTCAGCTCTGACGATGAGAAATATACCATGACCTTGAAACAGAACTTCATCCCATGGTCTGTATATATGAAAAAAGGCTGGTCGTTTGAGCCTTTGGAATGTGGACTATACGTGAACACAGTCTTCGGACATGACTTCTGGACTAAGCAACCTACCAAATATGAGAGTGGGTATTATCCTTTTTCTACCCGTATCAGACCGAACATATTCATCGGCGAACGCTTTACCAAGTTGATACCCCATAGTCGGCGTAAGCGTATCAAGAGTTTCACGCTATTCTATGAGTTGAGTACCAACGACATTTATTTCATGCGTTTTTATAGAAATGGCAATGCTGGATTTTGGGATATTTTCGGTCTATCTT
>CAKQXI010000034.1 GCA_934281565.1 uncultured Prevotella sp. | reverse complement strand
ATGTTACGACGATGCGTAATAACCGTATTTATGGAAATAAACAAGTGGTCGGCAATCTCCTTGTTGGTCATTCCCTGTACCAAAGCCACGATGACATCTTTCTCACGGTCACTCAACTGCTCGTCGCTTTGAGGAGCCTGACTAATCATATTGGAAATCTTGGCACTCACGTCATTCTGTTTCAGCTTGCGTTCCTCATTACGGATAGCTGGTATAAAGATTTCATCCTCTACTTCCGAATGATGGCTAAGCCATTCCTCATTGTTATATATGTCATAAAGAGTAGCACTCAACTGATTGTTATGAAGACCATCAGATGGCAAGTACTTGATGATGATATTCTTGAGTTCTTTCAATTTCTGGTCTATTTGACCATGATGCTTCGAGAACGTTTCTATATCAAAGTTTGAAGGAGCCGTACCATCTATAAGTGACTGAACATAAGGGAAAACCGTTTTTTCTTCATACTTCATGTGATTGGTGATGCTATGGGCATACTCATCATAGAGCTTAAGGATGAGACGAGCAAGATTGTCGTTTTCATCCAAAGCCTCAACCAGCTCCTTACGAATGAAAGGTAATTGGAAGTCAATATAGTAAGCATGAGAAGCTTTTAGATAATGCAGCAATGTAGGAAGCGACAAGCGAGAAGCATTGTCATATTCCTTGTAACCATTGATTGTAAAGTTAACCACTGCCAAGAACGTATAAGTATCTACATTCTGCTCCTCACACACCTCTCGTACAGTCTTGTCACCAAAACCAAGACTGATTCCAAAACTCCCCAAACTTTGCAAAATGTTGTAGTTGTCTCGAATAATGCTGATCATTTTATCGTCAGCCTCATACATCTTTTGATTTTTCATCTTATGTACTTATTTAGAAACATTCATGATGTTTTTGTTCTAGGTTGCAAAATTACGAAAAACCTACGAAACTTGCAATACCTAGAAATGGTGATGCTAAAGTTTACCAACTTTTAAGTATTGCAAGGATTTTTTAAAGTCTGTACCTTTGCACCCAGAAACCAAAAAAGTGCGGTGATGCTTGCCATTCCCGAGCGGCAGTTGTTGATAGCCAAGTACTTGGTATCACTCTAAAGTCGAGACCGCAAACAGATATCCGCCTTTTTTGAATTTCATCGATAGGTTAAAGATTAATAAAAAGATAACTATAATTAAAAAAGATAAATGAACAGTTTAAGAATTGGATTATTAGCGAGTGCATTAGTTGCTGGTTTGGCAACGACCCACGCACAGACAGTAGCAGCTGATAGTGTCTTTCAGCATGCCAAAGGAAACAGGTTAAGTATCGGTGGATACGGAGAGGTAGCTTTATCACGTAATTATTATAGTGATAACGTTTACAAATACACTCGTCCAAAACAATACAAGAACGATCCCAGTCATGGGCGATTTGATATTCCTCATGCAGTAATTTACATTGGATATGATTTTGGCAAAGGGTGGACCATGAGTTCAGAGATTGAATTTGAACATACTGGTACTGGTTCTGCCAATGAAAAAGAATATACTGAAGGTGGTGAATGGGAATCTGAAATTGAGAAAGGTGGTGAAGTTGAGCTTGAACAATTTTGGATAAACAAAGAATTTGCAAAATGGGCAAACGTTAAAATTGGTCACATGGTTGTACCTGTTGGCATGACAAACGCTCATCATGAACCATTGAATTTCTTTACCGTATATCGTCCTGAAGGTGAAGCTACCATTCTTCCTTGTACATGGCATGACACTGGTATCAGTTTCTGGGGACGTACCAAGAATTGGAAATATGAGCTTCAATTCCTTGCGGGTCTTGATGCTTTCCAGTTCAACCGTGAAAACTGGATTCAAAAAGGTGCAGGTTCTTCATACGAGTTCAAAGTTGCTAACAAATATGGCTTTGCCGCTCGCATCGATAACTATTCCATTCCTGGTGTTAGAATTGGCATCAGTGGTTATTATGGCAGAGCTATGCATAACAGTTACCCACATGACTTGGAAGGTGACAAATACAATGCCAATGGGGAAAACCAAGGCAAACTACAATATAGTGATATAAAAGGAACTGTTGCCATTGGCGCCATTGATTTCTCATTCAATAAATATAACTGGATTATTAGAGGTAATGCCGATTATGGTTACGTAAGCGATGCATCAACCATCAGTTATATCAAGCGAAATTTAGCAGCCAACAACTCTCCTTATCAAAAGACACCAGTTGGCAAGAATGCCGTTGACATGGCTATCGAAGCTGGTTATAACATATTCTCACAAATAGAGAAATTACGTCAAGATAATCAGAAACTATATGTATTTGGTCGTTACGACTATTATAACACATATATCCCTGCTAAGGATCAAGCAGTTTATGACTACACCAAGAAGAATGTAATGACTTTCGGTGTCAACTACTACCCTCTTCCACAAATTGCAGTCAAAGCTGAATATTCCAAGAGATTCCTGAAAGAGCAGTACAACAACGAACCTTCTGTTTCTATCGGTATCGCTTACGAGGGTTTCTTCCTTTAAACAAAACAAACACAAATTTATAACTTATTAATTCAAAAGAAAATGATTAAGAAGTATTTTAGAACATCAATGTTCGCAGCACTTTGCACCTTGATGACAACAGGTTTCACTGCATGTAGCAGTAGTAATAATGATGACCCAACAACGCCATCTATTTCTGAAAATGAGGCTCAAATGAAGCAGATTGCAAATCAGTACATCAACAATACAATCAACTTGACGTACAAAGAACTTGCTGAAAGCACAGGTAAACTATATGATAAGTTGTCTGCTGTTACAGAGAAGTTCAAAAAAGATCCAAAATCTGTAGCTCAGAGTGAAATTGATGACATCTGCACAACTTTCCTTGAGGCTCGTTCTGAGTACGAAGAAAGTGAAGCTTTCCTTTATGGTGCGGCAACTGACTTCGGAATCGACCCACACATTGATACTTGGCCACTTGATGTTGACGGTTTGGCTACCGAGTTGAGCAACAGTGAGAAGATTGCTAATCTCGACGGTGAAAATGGTATTACATACGCTGGTGGTAAGATGGGACAAGAACTCCTTGGTTTCCATGGCATTGAGTTCGTCATCTTCCGCGAAGGCAAAAACCGTACTGTAGAAGCTCTTCAAGCAAACGAAACTGACGAAGCATTCAAAAACAAGACTGTTACAGGCAAGGAAGAATTGATTTATGCAACTGCCGTTGCAGGTGACCTCCGTGACAGATGTTGGCAGATGGAAGTTTCTTGGAATGAGAACGCCCCAGAAGCACATAAGGAACGAGTAAAAGAAATAGAGTTGCCATACACAGTAAATGGCGGAGAGAAATCATACGGTCAGAACTTCTTAGCAGCAGGACAAGCTGGTAGTACTTACGCAACATGCGCAGAAGCTATGTCTACTATTTTGATTGCTGGTTGCCAGAACATCTCTAACGAGGTTGCAAATGTTAAGATTGGTAATCCTTTCTCTGGCTCTGATGTTAATTACATCGAGTCTCCATATAGCCATAAGTCATTTGTTGACTTCAAGGACAACATCATTAGCATCAAGAACTCTATCTACGGCGGTCGTGAAGAAAGCCGTGATGAGAGCAAATCTTTGATACAGTATATGAAGAACCACAATTACGAGAATACCGCAGCTCTTGAAAAGAGTTTGACTGAAGCTATTGATGCATTGGACAACTGCCAGAAGCAATTAGGTAGCTTTGTTGAACACATCAATGATCCATTGGTTGGAACTGCACAGGAAAAAGTAAAGGCTCTTGATGAGCAGTTGACTAAAGCTGGTAATTGGTTTGCTACACAGAAATAACTCTAATTCTAAATAAAAATATAAAATGGGAATCATGGAAAACTTAATCTTTCCGTGATTCCCTATAACTCTTTTGAAACATAATACATATTTAATCATTAACAGTTTATGAATAAAAAGAACAGTTTATATCTAATGATGCTCGCCACATTGGCGTTGCCACTGTCTTCATGTTCTGATGATACGACAAACTATGGTGAAGGAACAGAAACGGATGCGAACCATGTTGGCAAGGCTACTGGTAATTTCTCTGCAGAGGAATGGTTTCCTGGTGGAGAACTTGGTACTACAGACAATACTACGGCAGGCTGCTATGAAGATGAAACACCTGCAGTGTCCAACAGCGCAGACTTATTAACAGCTTTCCACAAGGGCGAAGCCTTGTTTGAGCGTAACTACACAGTAAACACCGCTCCTTTCAAAGGTCTGGGTCCTGCATATCTAAGAACATCTTGCATTGATTGTCATCCTGGCTATGGTCATGGCAAGGCACAGCCAAACGGCATCCTTAAAGCTACATTCGGTAATGGTTATCTGATGGCCATCTATCACCCGACAGCTCCAGGTAGCAATGATGGTCCATATATATCAGAGGTCACTGGTATGCCACAACAGAAAGCTACTTCTCCTTTCCTTGCTCCTATCAACGAGGATGACATCACGATCCAGTGGAAAGAAGTAACTTCTATGCCCAGTGGTATTCCCATGAAGTTTAAAGATGGTGAAACTTTCGCTTTGCACTATCCTGAGGTTACCATTCCTACCACTGCGTTTAACACAGATCCGCAACCAACAAATATCGAAATACGTCTTGAATCTACTATCGGTATCATTGGTACAGGTCTCATTGATGCTATCCCAGAGGATTCTATCATCAAACAATATGAAACAGAAGCTGCACAATTCGCCAAACTTGGTTACAATGTGTCAGAGTACTTAAATCCTAATATGTGGGATGCCATCAACAATAAAATGGCAAACTCTGCTTGGTATGGCACATTTACCGCTTCTGGAGCATACGCTAATGGTTCACAACCAAAGAACCATGATTGTATCATCAGCAACAAGGTGGTCAATGCGCCAGCGATGCTAAAGCGTTATACATACGCTTTAACTCGTGCCACACTTCAAGATGGTCCTGGTGCTAATGCTATCTGGAACATTACGAATGTGTCTCGTAGCGACCGTCCAAAGCTGTATACCACTTCTGCATGGGCTAAAGCTATGTCTGAGAACCCTCAGGTTATCGCAGCTATCAAGGCTGACCCTACATCTCCTTACTATGCTGATGGAACCGAAGATGGTATCAAGGATGCTGTACGCAATTTGCTTGATCCTTCAACCAATCAGTTTAATAACCCATGGCACAAATTCACCCCAGAACAAGATGACGACAGCTACTATGCATTCATGGTATGGCATCGTGGTTTAGCTATTCCTCGTGCACGTAACTTGAACGACAAAGATGTTCAACGTGGTAAAGAATTATTTATGCAGATGGGATGTGTTAGCTGCCATCGTCCATCTTGGACAACGGGTGATGACAACTATTGGATTTCTGACAATATCAAGGGAAGACTGCTCCCTAAATATCCAAAGCAAAAGATTTTCCCTTATTCAGACTTCATCCAGCATAAACTTGACATGATCAATGACATTCATGGTTCTTGGTGCCGTACAACTCCACTTTGGGGTCGTGGCTTGTCTTTGGCTAACACTGGTGCAGAGGAACGTTTACATGATTGCCGTGCTCGTAATGAAGTTGAAGCTATCATGTGGCATTGTTACAGCAAGAATAGCCAAGCTTACTGGTCAGCAAAGCAGTTCTATGACTTGAGCAAATCAGACCGTGATGCAGTCGTTAAGTTCCTACGTTCCATCTAAGAATTAAGGAATCTTTTTTTAATAATTCAATGCTCCTCGAAGATGGAATCTTATCTTTGAGGAGCATTGCTCTACTTTACATCTTAATCAAGAATATGAAGATATATCCTATTTCAAGAGTTCTTGCTCTGACTGCTGTTGCCATATCATTTATAGCATGTTCGGACCATACAAACTCTGATGACTCCAATGACAATAAGGAAAATATTAATGAAGTGTTTTCTGCTTCAGAATGGTATCCTGGTGGTGAGCTTGGAACTACAGAAAATACCACTGCAGGATGCTATGAAGATGAATCGCCTGCCGTAGAAAAAGCTGGCTTACTCAAAGAATTCAACAATGGAGAAACCTTTTTTGAAAGAAACTATACTTTGAACACCAAACCTTTCAAGGGCTTAGGTCCATGTTGGGTACGCCCTTCTTGCATCTACTGCCATCCTGGTTATGGACATGGTAAGAAGCAGTATAAATACGATGGAAACATGATGGGAAATGGTTATTTATTAGCCTTGTTTTATCCTGCAGGAAGTAACGATGGAAAAGGTGGAACATATGCAGAAGATACATACGTGACAGAAATTGCAGGCGTGCCCCAGACCAAGGCTCAGACTCCTTTTCTACCACCTATTGACGAGAGTGGCATTCATATCACATGGAAAAAAGCAACTGATGAACATGGCAATAAATTCGCCGATGGAGAAACATACGACTTGAGTTACCCTGAAGTTACTATCGACGAATCTGCCATTCATACAAGCCCTAAGCCACGTACAGGCTATACCGTAAGACTGGAGTCTACCATCGGTATTCAAGGAACAGCCTTGATTGATGCCATCCCCGATGACTCTATCAAAAAGCAATATGCACATGAAGCACAATTTGCCAAACTAAATCCGATGATGTGGGATGCGGACAAAAACGATTGGGCTGCAACTGCATTCATGAATTTAGAAGGCAGAGGTAACGTGGTCAGGAAATTCAATTATCAATTATCTCGCTCATCACTTCAACAAGACTATGCCATTTGGGAAATATGTAATGTGACACGTAAAGATTTGCATTATTTATATACAACAAAAGAATGGGCAAAAGCCAACAGCGAAGATGAGAATGTCATCAACTATATACAGAAATATGGAAAGGAAGACAAGCTGTTAAACCCATATTATGGAGATGGTACCAAAGAAAACATCAAGTACTTGGTTAATCTCCTACTCGGCTTGAATTCCCCAAATGATGCTCCTATCTACGAGAAATATTTTGTTGATCGGTTTGGAGAAGAAATGGAAGACGAAAACTATTACAACTTCATGGTTTGGCAACGAGGCTTGGCTATTCCTAAGGCAAGGAACCTGGATGACGAGCAAGTGAAACAAGGCAAACAAATCTTCATGAAAATAGGATGCGCCAACTGTCATAGACCAGCATGGACAACAGGCAAGGATGATTACTGGGCTACCTCGCTTATCCAAGGCTTAGGAAAGATGCCAACTTATCCTAACCAGAAGATCTATCCTTATACCGATTTAGTTCAGCATAGACTATATATGGTAAATGATATCATCAAAGGCTGGTGCCGCACGACTCCGTTATGGGGCAGAGGTCTGTCATTGGCTAACACAGGAGCGGAAGATAGATTACATGATTGTCGTGCAAAGAATGAGATTGAAGCCATCATGTGGCATGGTTATAGCAAGAACAGCGATGCATATTATGCTACGCAGAATTTCTACAAACTCAGCAAGGAAGAACGTGATGCTGTCGTTAAGTTCTTACGTTCCATCTAACACTAAATTTACGCTCATATATATTGACACTGGTAGCCAAGTACGAAATACTTGGCTACTTTTATGGCCCTATTTCCAAAAGACTCATAAAAATTTGTTTTTTTCCAAAAGAAAATCGTAACTTTGCAAATAGAATACATTTGAAATTAGAAGTAGACTTATGAAATTTGTTTCTTATAGAAAAATGATAAAAAGAATTATATACATCCTTTACATCCTCATACTAATCTGTATGGCTACTGCCACTATTGTTGAAAAAAATCAAGGTACAGATTATGTCCATGCCCATTATTACGGTGCATGGTGGTTTGTTCTTATATGGTCTGCGCTGGCTGCTCTTGGAACTTTTTATATCATCAAAAGAAAAGTGAAAAGAATTTCTATATTATCACTTCACCTCTCTTTCCTAATCATCCTTATAGGAGCCTTGCTTACCCATATTTCCGCCAAAAGAGGTTTTATCCATCTACGTATCGGTCAACCCACCAATACCTATTATGTTTCCAATGACGACCAAAATAGCGTGGGTATGCAAGAGGAGAAACTACCTTTCTCTCTCAAGCTCAACAAGTTTGAGACAAAGATGTATGATGGCACCAATGCCATAGCTGATTATTCTTCATTTTTCACTGTCATCGATGGAAACGAACAAAGTGAAGATATGGTATCAATGAATAACATCTTTTCCCATCGCTCTTACCGCTTTTACCAAGCATCGTATGATGAGGATGGCAAGGGAAGTATGCTCTCTATCAATTCTGACCCATACGGCATTCCCGTTACTTATACAGGATATGCCTTGCTATTTCTATCTCTCATTTGGATGCTCATTGACCCAAAAGGTAGCTATCGTAGACTTTTGGAAAGCCCTTTATTGAAGAAAGGAGCCTTGCTGATTGTTCTTTTGCTTGCTTTTGGACAAAGAATGTCAGCGCAATCGGTTTTGCCAAAAGAAACCGCCGAGAAATTCGGCGAAATGAATATGCTTTATAACGATCGTATCTGTCCTGTCCAAACTTTCGCACTCGACTTCTGTAAGAAAATATACGGTTCCAGAAGCTATAAGGGACTTACTGCCGAGCAGGTGCTAACTGGGTGGATATTCTATGGTGAGGAATGGAACAAAGAACCATTCATCAAGGTGAAACGTGGCGATTTAAAAGAAACCTTGGCTTTGCCAGACTATTGTACTCTCAACAACTTCTTTAATAAGG
Organism: uncultured Prevotella sp.; assembly: GCA_934281565.1. Taxonomy (GTDB): domain Bacteria; phylum Bacteroidota; class Bacteroidia; order Bacteroidales; family Bacteroidaceae; genus Prevotella. The sequence goes on along the minus strand of CAKQXI010000034.1, from coordinate 11,221 downwards.
ACATGGGTGGTTATATCATTGGCCCTTACGTTCAAGAATATTACAATGGTGCACAAGATAAATTTCATCAGCAAGCAGCCGACATTGATGGGAAACTCCAATTGATTATGGAACTACGCAGAGGTTCCTTGCTCAAGGTTCTCCCCTATACTTTCATAAAGAATGTACATGGAACAAACACTGCATCAAGGATTCCTGCAGGAACTACAACTTGGTTTGCACCAACAGATAAGTTGCCCAAGACCGTAGAAGCCCAACACGCCCTATACATCACCAATGTCTTTCCTTTGATATACAACGATGTCAAAGCTGGTAACTTCTCTCGTGTAAATGAATTCTTTGTCAAGATGAAACGATACCAAGAAGTGAGTGCGGGTAATTCGTTGCCATCTTCCATCCAATACAAAGCTGAACGTATCAACAATGCCTTTCCTTTTGCTACAATTCTCTTTATGGCAAATCTCACATTAGGCATTATCGCTCTTTTCTATACAATCTATCGTCTCACCAAGAAACATACAGTGAAATTCTTGGATTATGCCTTACCTATTTTGCTTTGTATCTCTTTCCTTACCTTAACCCTTGGTATCATCCTAAGATGGATCATCAGCGGCAATGTACCTATGTCAAACGGTTATGAGACGATGCTTTCCGTTGCTTGGTTCGTACAACTTGTATCTATCCTTGTACAGTTCAGAGTACGCATGGTGATGGTATTTGGATTTTTACTATCAGGCTTTTTTCTTCTCGTTAGTCATATCAACCAAATGGATCCTGCCATCGGACAGATGATGCCTGTATTGAATAGTCCCTTGTTGAGTATGCACGTAAGTGTCATCATGATGAGCTACGCCTTACTATCTTTAACTTTCATCTGTGGCATCATGAGCATTTTTCTCCGCTCTCATGGTGAAGAATTACAGGTGTTAAGCCGACTATTCTTATACCCTGCCCTCACGACTATGGGCATTGGTATTTTCATTGGTGCGATATGGGCGAATGTAAGTTGGGGAACCTACTGGAGTTGGGACAGCAAGGAGACATGGGCACTTATTACTTTCATGATCTATGCAGTAGCTGTACATACACAAACTCTACCTATCTTCCGCAAACCTCTTGCCTATCATATCTACATGACCCTTGCTTTTCTCAGCATTATCATGACTTACTTTGGTGTAAATTACTTCCTTACGGGTATGCACTCGTATGCATAAATATCAATCTAACTTTTAACTTAAACAACTATCGAAATGGAAAAGATGAAATCTATTGCTTTTATTGCATTGTTAGCGTTCCTTACGCTCCCAGCAAGTGCAGCAAAGGCTTGGAAAGCCAAGCATGTGGTCATGATTAGCATCGATGGATGGGGAGGTTACAGCGTGCCAAAGGCACATGACATTCCTAATATCCTAAGTTTGATGAAGAACGGATGCTATACACTCAAGGCGAGATCCGTACTCCCATCGGCATCTGCCATCAACTGGGCTTCCATGTTCAATGGCGCTCCCACGGAGATACATGGATACACCAAATGGGATTCTCGCACTCCTGAAATTCCACCTATCGCACTTAACAAGAATGGGATTTTCCCTTCCATCTACTCTATCCTTCGCGAACAATATCCAAAGGTAGAAACTGGATTATTGGCTGAATGGGATGGCATCAAGTATTTAGTTGATAGCATTACTATCAATCATGTGGCAGAAGCTAAAAATTATGAGAAAGACAGTATGCAACTATGTAATATGGCAGTAAGCTATATCAAGGAAAAAAAGCCTACATTCTTAGCCATCTGCTACGACCAGATAGACCATACTGGTCATACCTTAGGACATGACACGCCTGGTTATTATGATGTCTTGGCAAAACTGGACAAACAAATCGGCATCATCATCCAAGCCTTGAAAGATGCTGGCATCTATGATGACACCATCATCATCATGACCGCTGATCATGGTGGCAAGGATACAACCCACGGAGGACAAACACTGTTGGAAATGGAGATACCATTTATTATCTGTGGAAAGAACATTAAGAACAGTGGTCAAATCAATGATGTCGTCATGCAGTATGACACACCAGCAACTATTGCTGAAATCTTTGGTTTGAAACGCCCACAAGCATGGCGTGGCATACCTATCTACAATGTATTCAAGAAATAAAAAGGAGAATCATTTGAATCATATAAAAGAATCCACTTCCCTTACGATAGGAAAGTGGATTTCTTTATATAAATAGCTGCGCTAATCAGCGCAATCTGCGGAAGAATTATCTATTTACTTAGCGTAAGCTACACTACGTGTCTCACGGATGACAGTAATCTTAACCTGACCAGGATAGGTCATCTCGTTCTGAATCTTGGTAGCTATCTCATCAGAAAGTTTGGTACTCTCCTCATCGTTCATCTTGTCAGCACCAACGATAACACGAAGCTCACGACCAGCCTGGATAGCGTATGTCTTGGTGACACCCGGATAACTCATGGCAATAGCCTCAAGGTCATTCAAACGCTTGATATAAGCCTCGACAATCTCACGGCGAGCACCAGGACGAGCACCAGAGATAGCATCACAAACCTGTACGATAGGAGCCAACAATGTGTTCATCTCCATCTCATCATGGTGAGCACCAATGGCATTCACGATGTCTGGTTTCTCCTTGAATTTCTCGGCAATCTTAGCACCATACAATGCGTGTGGCAATTCACTCTCCTCATCTGGCACCTTACCTATATCATGCAATAAACCAGCACGCTTTGCTTTCTTAGGATTCAAGCCTAACTCCGAAGCCATCACCGCACAAAGGTTGGCTGTCTCGCGAGCGTGCTGCAACAAGTTCTGACCGTATGAAGAACGATACTTCATCTTACCGATGATACGTATCAACTCTGGATGCAAGCCGTGGATACCAAGGTCGATGGCAGTACGCTTACCAGTCTCGATAATTTCGTTCTCCAACTGCTTCTTTACCTTTGCCACCACTTCCTCGATACGGGCAGGATGGATACGACCATCTGCAACCAACTGATGGAGAGCCAAACGGCAGACCTCACGACGGATAGGATCAAAGGCAGAGATGACAATGGCTTCTGGAGTATCATCCACTACAATCTCCACACCAGTAGCTGCCTCAAGAGCACGGATGTTACGACCCTCACGACCGATGATACGCCCCTTTACCTCATCATTGTCTATATGGAAAACACTGACGGAATTCTCTATGGCTGTCTCAGTGGCAACACGTTGGATAGTCTGGATGACAATCTTCTTAGCTTGCTGATTGGCATTGAGCTTGGCATCATCCATGATTTCATTTACATAGCTTGCGGCATCCAACTTAGCTTGGTCCTTCAAGCTCTCTACCAAGCGTTGCTTAGCTTCCTCTGCGCTCAGTCCAGAGAGTTCTTCCAGCTTAGCTTGCTCTTGCTTCTGCATTTTCTCCAGTTCCTGCTGTTTTACCGCCAAGAGTTTCTTCTCGTTATCTACACGCTGTTGATATTGCTCAACCTCTTGCTTACGTCTTCCTAAGTCTTCCTGACGTTGATTGAGAGAAATCTCACGTTGTTTCAACTTATTCTCACTTTGCTGTATGCGAGAGTTGCGTTGCTGAACTTCCTTTTCCAACTCAGCCTTTTTATTCAAGAACTTTTCTTTTACTTCCAGGAGTTTCTTCTCCTTCACTACATCAGCCTCCTTGTTGGCTGCCTCAATCATTTCATTATATTTTCCCTTAATGACATAACGGAAAATGAAATACCCTGCAGCACCTCCTATCAAAAGAGCTACCAAGGCTACTATAATTGTTACCATATTATATAAGTTGATTAAATTTTCCCTATTACACTTCTTACATACTGAGGGAAACAAGCCAAAGCCAGAGGATGTATTTTATTTCAATACTTCCTCTATTTCGCCAGTCAACTTCTCGAGAATATTATTATAAGGTTCCGTATCATTGCGTCCCGACTCTTTCTCATATCTCAAGGCGACGTCGATAAGGGACATATACAAGATTTCCTTATCGCTTTTCCTGCCCTTGAATATCTTGTTATACGAGTTCACCACATCGTTAATCAACTTAGCTGACTTACGATAGTATTCCTCGTCCTCTCGCGGCACATTGACCGTGAGATCCATATCATAGACGTGCAATCTTATGAGTAATTTCTCTTGTGTTTGATCTGTCATCGCTCCAGTTACTTATCACTCAGTAGCGTTATACACTTGTTGACATCCCTAATCAGCTTGGCGATGCGTTTCTGGGTTGCTTCCATGTCTGCATCCGAGATTGTCATCATCTTCGCCATCTTAAGGCTGCTGTAATCATGCTCTGCCTGAGTCAATCTTGCCTCCAGTTCTTTTATCTTGGCATCACGCTCGTTTATCATCGCATAAAGCTCAGCGTTCTCTTGCCTGACCTCATCAAACTTGAGAATCATCTGCCTCACACGTGTAGCAAACGTATTGATTGTTTTCTCATTAGCACTCATTACAATTCTTTTTGGCTACAAATTTAAAGGAATAATTTGAGAAAAACAAATATTCCTCCATGTTTTTGTCTATTTTTCACGAAGAAACGGGTTTACTTGCCCATCTTAGCCTTCGCTTTCTCCACATCCTCATCCGATGGACGTGGTTCTTTCTTCGCCAACATCACTACTTGGAAGACAAAATCAGTCACCCATTTCTGGCTAAATCCAAGATGCTTGTTGAGCTGGCGCATCTCGAACACCGTCTTAACCACACTTGGGTCATTGAAGTCGTTCTTGTTGAAGATGTCATCCACCGTCTTGGCAGTCAATTTATAGAGCGACTTTCTCATGAAGCTTGGCAAACGGAGCTTGAATTTCATCAAGTTGCCCATCAGCATCATCAAGTCCTGTGTAAAGTTCTGGAACTGGATCAAGTACACATTGACATCTTGCAACTTATGGCAGTTCTTACGGATGCTCTGGTCGATTTCCTTGAAAAAGTCGTCTTCCGTATCATAGATGTTCTTCATCATTTTCTTCACTTGCGCTTTCTCGCCAATACCCAGTCGGTTATTGACTGTCGGCACATGAAGTGTAGTCTTGAACAAGCGCAGGTCAGGCAGCATCGCAAGGTTCGTAATACCCAGTTGTGATGCCAAAGCTGCCTGGAAATATACACGGACAAGTGTCATGAAATCTTCCATTCCACCTACTTTCTTGTCTTCAGTCTTATGTCCGAACAGTTTTGAAAATATTCCCATTCTTTTCTTTATTTTACTTTACTATATTTAAATTCTTTGTGCAAAATTACAATAAATTCGCAAAATATCAAAACTAAGGAGCTGTTTTTTATCAACAAACTCTTTTTTTCTTGCGTTTTAGGTGTTTTTATATTATTTAATTTCTACCATTCAATATTTTTTAGTAACTTTGCCCCGATTTATATATTACTTAAATAATAACGACAGAAGCTTTTTGAGATTAGCACAATATGACTGAGAATTATAAAGGAAACAATATGGTGAGGAGGCTTGTTATCGTCGTGGATTTCATCATCCTCAATACGGTGTTGTTATTGTCTGCGACAGTGACGCCCGACTTACTACCTACCTTTTTTGACACAGCCACGAAAATCACCATTTTCGCAGCTAACACATCTTTGTTCATCAGCGAATACTTCAATTCCACCATCATACACATCAGAAAGGTTAGCTTCGAGCAAGTATTGAAACGTACGTTCTATCTTGCCTCACTGACTTCCTTGATTTTCTTCCTGTCCATCAGGTTCATGAGCAATGGGGGTGGAATATTTTTATATAGCATCATTTTCGGCATTACTTACTATGCCGTCTTGATACTATCACGATACTTCGAGCTTCAATTGCTCAAGCATTATCGCTCGAGAGGTTACAACAGCCGTACGGTGGTGTTCGTCGGCAACGACCCTGCCATCTTGGAGATGTTCAAGATACTGACGGAAGATCCATCCGCTGGTTATCATGTCATGGGATATTATGCGGAGGAAGACATGGAGAATGCGCCCAAGAACTTCAGGCGCATTGGAAGCATCAAGCAACTCAACAATATCATGGACTCCTCGCTCAACAACACCATCAACGGTGAGCCTATCAATATCGAGGAAATGTTCTGCTGCCTGTCACATGATGAGTCGGAAGAGATTATACGCATCATGCACTTCTGCGACAAGAATGTAATTCATTTCTACTATCTGCCACGACAGTTCGGTGAATATAAATTACATCTCGACCCACAGGTGTTCATGGGAAAGACCATTTATTCCAACCACATAGAACCGTTGTCGAATGCCACTAACCGTGCGGTAAAGCGTCTTTTCGACTTGACATTGAGTGGTTTCGCCTGTATCTGTATGCTGCCTTTCTTTCCTATCATCGCACTCATCATCAAGACACAAAGTCCTGGTCCGATATTCTTCCGCCAAGAGCGCACGGGATTGAACGGCAAGACATTCCAATGCCTGAAATTCCGCTCCATGCACGTGAACAACGAGGCTGACACAGCCCAGGCGACAAAGGATGACCCACGCAAGTTTGCCTTTGGCAACTTCATGAGGAAGACCAACATTGACGAGTTTCCACAATTCCTCAATGTCCTAAAGGGCGACATGAGCATTGTAGGTCCTCGTCCCCATATGCTCCACCACACGGAGGTATATGGTTCACTGATAGACAAGTACATGGTTCGCCATTTCTCCAAGCCAGGCATCACAGGCTGGGCGCAAGTCACAGGCTTCCGTGGCGAGACCAAGGAACTGTGGCAGATGGAGGAACGCATCAGGAGGGACATCTGGTATATTGAGAACTGGTCGTTCTGGCTTGATGTAAGGATTATCCTCATGACGGCAAGGAGCATCATCATGACAGACAAGAACGCATATTAAGCAACTTATAGAAAAAGAAATAAAAATATAACGTATATGAAAGGTATCGTATTAGCCGGTGGTTCGGGTACACGACTCTACCCTATCACGAAAGGTATCAGCAAGCAGTTGATTCCGATTTTCGACAAACCGATGATCTATTATCCTGTATCGGTTCTCATGTTGGCTGGCATCAAGGATATTCTGATTATCTCTACTCCGTTCGACTTGCCAGGCTTCAAGCGACTGCTTGGTGACGGAAGCGAACTGGGGGTACACTTTGAATATGCAGAGCAACCATCACCAGACGGTTTGGCGCAAGCATTCATTATCGGAGAGAAATTCATTGGCAAGGATGATGTCTGCTTGGTACTTGGCGACAACATATTTTATGGTGCTGGCTTCACTGGTCTGCTCAAGGATAGTGTGGAGGCGACAAAGGAAGGATACGCCAACATCTTTGGCTATTATGTCAATGACCCAGAGCGATACGGTGTCGCCGAATTTGACGAAAATGGCAATTGCCTGAGCATCGAGGAAAAGCCTGAGCATCCTAAGAGCAATTACGCTGTCGTTGGTCTTTACTTCTACCCTAACAGTGTGGTGGAGATTGCCAAGAACATCAAGCCCAGTGCTCGTGGCGAGTTAGAGATTACGACGGTGAACCAAGAATACTTAAATAGGAAATCACTGAAAGTACGTACCTTGCAAAGAGGTTTCGCTTGGCTTGACACTGGCACACATGATAGTCTGTCGGAAGCCAGCACTTTCATCGAGGTCATAGAAAAGAGACAGGGATTGAAAGTGGCTTGTCTGGAGGAGATTGCTTTCAAGCAAGGATGGATTGATGCCGAAGACCTCAAGAAGCTCGCCGCCCCCATGCTCAAGAACAACTACGGCAAGTACCTGCTGGAATTGGCGGAAAGTAAATATTAACTATATATAATAAGGTGTAATCAATAACAACATTCAATATAATGGAAGATAACAAATACTTAGGATTGTCTGAGGGTCAGGATAACGAGGAGCAATCATCGATTGACTTCCAGGTAATTTATTCTACGCTCGTATTAAACTGGAAATGGTTCCTCCTTTCTGCGATTATCTGCGTTGGGTTGGGATTTACCTACGTGAAACTTGCGACCAAAATATTCCAAAGCTCTACCAAAGTGCTGATCAAGGACGATGCCAACGACAAGAAGTCTGGTGGCGTAGGTGGTGCCGCTGCTGCCGCATTGTCTGGCATGAACCTTGGTTTCATGAGCAGTTCCAATGGTATAGACAACGAGATAGAGATACTCAACTCTCACTACATGGTGCAACAGACCATCTACAATCTCAAGACATACACTGAGTACAAGCACGAAGGTTTCTTGAAAGATACACTCATATACCGCAAACAAGAAATCAACGTTGATATGGATGCCGAGCACTTGAAGAAGCTGAACGCTCCGCTCAAGCTCTCCATCTCCAAGAATGGCTCTGGCTATCATGTAGAGGGTAAGTATTTCAAGCCTATCGATGCAGTGGACTTCGAGAAGAAGCCATACGAAATCAACAAGGACATTACCCAGCTCCCTGCGCAAATTCATACAGCGGCAGGTACCTTGACCTTAAGCAAGAATGGCATGGCAAACTTGGCTGACGGAACGGTGCTGAAAGTGACGATGATTTCACCAGAGTTGGCTGCCAAGGAATATTTCAAGCGACTCACCATCACACAGACATCGAAGAATACCACCATCTTGGAGATAGACTTCAACGATGCTGACAGAGAAAGAGGCGTTGACTTCTTGAATGCGTTGATTGCCACCTATAATAGACAGGCGAATACCGACAAGAATGAAATCGCCCTGCGTACGGAACAATTCATCAACAATCGCTTGGAGAAGATCAATACTGAACTGGGAGGCAAGGACACACAGTTGGAAAGTTACAAGAAGAAGAACAAGCTGGTTGACATTGCGTTGAATGCCAAGCAAGCCATCTTGAATTCCGATGAGTTCGACCAAAGTTTGACCGAAGCTAACACTCAGGTTGAATTGCTGAACGAGTTGGCTAAATATATGGATGAGCCAGGCAACAAATACCAGCCTATCCCTATCAACGTAGGTCTTTCAGATGGTAGCTCCACAGCATTGATCAACCAGTACAACAGCTTGGCGTTGCAGCGCAAGCAACTGTTGCACAGTGCCAGCGAGAGTTCACCAACCATCACTCCTATCACGGCTCAGATGGAAGACCTCGTCCTGGCTATCAAGCGTGCCATGCTTCAAGCTCGTGTAAACATGAAGATTAAGCGCAATGCCATCGCCAAGCAGTCTGCCAAGTACGAGAATGTCATTGGTCAAACTCCTGAGCAGGAAAAGGCTCTTACGGAGATTGGTCGCCAACAGGCTGTCACCAACGGCTTATACCTGATGTTGCTTCAGAAGCGTGAGGAAACTTCCATGTCCTTGGCTTCCACTGCAGACAAAGCTAAGGTCATCGAGCCTGCTGCTTTCATGGAGAAAGTTAGTCCAAAGGGTATGATCATCATGTTGATTTCCCTTATCCTCGGCATGGCTATCCCTGCTGGTATCCTCTACTTGCGCCAGATCATGCGCTATAAGATAGAGGGACATGACGATGTGGAGAAACTGACGAAGCTCCCTATCATTGGCGACATCGTGGTAGCCAGCGAGAGTGCGAAATCAAAGGCAGACATTGTTGTCAAGGAGAACAAGAACAACTTGATGACCGAGATATTCAGAACTGTTCGTACCAACTTGCAATTCATGCTCCAGCAGAGCGAGAAAGTCATCATGTTCACTTCTACCACTTCTGGCGAGGGAAAGACTTTCATTGCATCCAACCTTGCCATCAGCTTTGCTTTGTTAGGCAAGAAAGTAACCATCGTTGGCTTGGACATAAGAAAGCCTCGCTTGGCTGAGTTGTTCGAGATCAACGACCGCCATCATGGTATCACCAATCTTCTCGTCAAGAACTCTTGCACTTGGGACGATGTCAAGGCGCAGATTGTACCATCTGGTATCAATGCCAACCTCGACTTATTGATGGCTGGTCCTATTCCACCAAATCCGGGTGAATTGGTTATGCGCAGAAGTTTGCAAGATGCGATAGGATGCTTGAGAGAGCATTATGATTATGTCATCATCGACTCTGCGCCTGTGGGTCTTGTTGCCGATACTCTGCAGATTAGCAAGGTGGTTGACAGGACAGTATATGTTTGTCGTGCAGACTATACTCCTAAGTCCAGCTTCAACTTCATCAACAACCTAAGTGCGAGCCACAAGCTGCCTAACGTATCCATCATTATCAACGGCATCGACTTGTCCAAGAAGAAATATGCTTTCAGCTATGGCTTCGGCAAGTATGGCAAGTACGGTAAATATGGCAACAACAATTCATTTGGCTCATACGGCAATTACAGCAACAGTCATTATGGCGTTGCCCACGACGATAGTGTCAAACTCAAATAAACGAGGTAAGGAAAATGGCAACAATAGCAGTAGATTTTGACGGAACAATTGTTACTCACGAATATCCAAGGATAGGGACAGAGATACCTTTTGCCATAGAAACGCTGAAAATGTTGGCTAAAGATAACCATAGGCTTATCTTATGGAGCGTTAGGGAGGGCGAGCTGTTACAGGAAGCCATAGACTGGTGCAAGGAACGTGGTGTAGAGTTCTGGGCTGTCAATAAAGACTATCCAGAGGAAGAAAGGGACAAGAACGAACACTACTCCCGTAAGTTGAAAGCAGACTATTTCATTGATGACCGCAACATCGGTGGGCTTCCCGACTGGGGGGAGATTTACCAGATGATTAGCCAAGGCAAGTCTTACAGACAGGTTATCAAGGAAAGTTTAGGCGCAAGCCAAGAACCACCCAAGAAGAAACATTGGTGGAGTCACTAATATACCAACAAAAGCGATTGTATCTATCTGATGATACAATCGCTTTTATTATGCTCTCATTTTGGTTATTCTTTCTAATCCATGAAGTACATTCTCCTACTCTAACAATATACATGATGATGGTGTCATAAAGCACTTTCTTAGGGTGTCATGAAACACTGTGTTAAGGTACCATAAAACACTGTGTTAGGTCCTAACAAAGCACTGTATTAGACCCAAAGAAAGTACTTTCACTAAGTGCCATAGTTAGATGGTCTAAGTATCATGCTTATCACTCGTAAATAAGTCATTTAGCATCGTAAATGACTTACTTACGATGCCAAGTGACTTATTTATTATCCTTCACTTTTTCATAAAATACCATTGATTATTAGTAGATTACAGTGAAGGATATTTTTATTCTTCACTGTAATTAATTGAATATCAGTAC
>CAKQXI010000033.1 GCA_934281565.1 uncultured Prevotella sp. | reverse complement strand
ATACTATATTTGGGCAATTGATTCGGGAGTTGACGATAATATGGGGGCTGGTTCTATTCGTTTCACTACCCGTGACAAAATTAGCAATATGCCAGTCCGTCCTTTCCTCGCTTTCTAACCAATAATATAGACAAAAGAATAAGTATCATGCCACTTTATGAAAGTACTTCCTTTAGGGCTAACACAGTGCTTTATATAGGTGAAACACAGTGCTTCATAACACCCTAAGAAAGCACTGTGTTAGACCTAAAGGAAATACTTTGTAATATCGTCATCATGTAAATAATGGGATAGGAACAAAGTATTTCCTTATCCATTGGTGATGTTCATTTAGAGAGACTAAAGTTTCTCATGCAGAGCCTTTGCCTGCTGCTTATTAGTTGCCATTCCCTCGTATGTGAACCCATACATTCCAGCAAAACGACTCATGGTGTATTCGCCATCGTCAATCATCATCTTAGTTGGGGCAGCTCCTTGATAAAGGAAGAAGAATTTCTTGCCTTTGAAAGTGTCAGGCTCGACAGGACCATAGAAGCGTTCTATCAGTGTACGGACAGAAGCGCATACGTTGTGCCAATACACTGGTGAACCAATCACAACGACATCAGCTTCTTTCATCTTCTTGTATATCTCGTCAAACTGGTCGCCCTCGAGGGTTTGCCCATAAAAATTGATGCGGTAGTCGGTGAGGGCAAGAGTCTCATATTCATAACCATTCAACAGAACTTTTGCGAGGGCGGCAGTATTGCCATCACGATTAGGACTTCCGTTGATAAAGAGAATTTTCTCCGTTTTGTTTACTTCGTTGTAGTTCATTGTACTTGAATTTTTAGATTTGCAAATTGCATCGCTTACCACAGTCAGCAGCATGATGCATAATACCAGAATTTTTTTCATAATCTATTATTTATTTGCCAACATATTGATTTTTGGTTGCAAAGTTACGAAGATTTTGTTTTTGGGTTGTTTTCAAATATTCGGTGAGTTATACCGTTTTTTCCGAAATAAAAGATTAACTATTTGGGAAATTGCACAATATTATCCTAAAATTGAATACTCTTGTTTTCGGAAAAGTTTATATTTTTGTAGCCGATAAACTAAAAGTTATAAATATGGGAAAGATAAAGATCCATGTCTTGCATACAGGTAGCGTAAGAGTTTCGCCATTCCTGCCTTTTGGAGGAAATTGTAACATCATTAAGGCATCTGGCATAACCACACCTAAGGAAAAATGGTTATGGCTGCCTGTGTCTTCATATCTGGTAGAACATCCAAAGGGACTTATTCTCGTGGATTGCGGTTGGCATCGTGAGATGAGTCCTCTTGGAATATATGACAAGAAAGCACAGATAAAACCGCTTGGTTCTCGTCTTCTTTATAACATTAATCAAGGTATGTTGGAAAAGGGGGCTGCCATTGATGAGCAGTTGGCTAAAATGGGATTGAACACTGCTGATTTGGATTATGTCTTATTGACTCATCTGGATTGTGACCATGCCAATGGTTTGAAGTTGGTTGCTGATGCTAAGAACATTCTTGTATCGTGTACAGAGATGGAATTTGCGAAAAAGAAAAGTATCGTGAACCTTATTCGTTATCAGCATCGATGGTGGGATGGAGTGAACTTGACTTTGTTTGATTGGAATACATCTTATGGTCCTTTCCATCGTTCATACGATCTCTTTGGTGATGGAACAGTTGTGATGGTCAACATACCGGGGCATAGTGATGGATTGTGTGTCGTAAGGATAATGAACGAGGAAGGTAAGTTTGTCTTGCTGTTCTCTGATGGTGGTTATGCCACAAGGTCATGGAAGGAAATGATTACTTCAGGTGTGGCAGAGAACAAGAAACAGCAATATCAGTCACTTGAGTGGATCCGTAAGCAGAGTATGGATGCAAACTGTGTAGAGTCACTTGCAAACCATGACATGGAAGTAAAACCGCATATCATAGAATTATAAGAATGTCTTGTTTCGCTTGCGTTAATCCAGATAAGCTCTGTATAATGCGTTAAATAATCTATTTCCTGATTGATAATTCGGAAAAAGTCGAGTAGCTTACAAGCAGAAGCTACTCGACTTTCTTCGTTTTTATTACAGGCGATCCGCCAAATACCTCACTCATTTTGATGTTATCGAGTGTGCGGTCTATCTCTTGGATTTCCTCTTGTGATAGGTGGATGTCTGCCGCTCCGATGTTCTCCTTTAGACGGCACAGGCAACGAGTGCCAGGGATTGGGACAATCCAAGGTCTCTTGCCCATCATCCATGCCAAGGAAATCTGTGCGGAGGTGGCATGATGTTCGTTGGCAAGGTGCTCGATATAGGCAAAGAGGGCTTTGTTCTGCTCAAAACTCTCCTTTTTATATTGTGGCATGACGGCACGATAATCGGTTGTTGCATCAAACTTATCATTCACCGAATAACAATTGGACAATAGACCATTGGCGAGAGGTGAGAAAGCAACGAAGCCGATGCCAAGTTCTTCAAGCGTAGGGAACCAAGATTCATGCCATCGTGCCATCATGGAGAAACGATTTTGTATAGCTGTAATGGGACATACGCTATGAGCACGGCGCAAGTATTCTTCGCTTGCTTCGGAAAGACCCCAATGCAGGATTTTCCCTTCTTTGATCAAGTCTGCCATGACCGATGCAACTTCTTCTGGCTCTATATTAGGATCCATGCGATGCTGGTAATATAGGTCGATGTGGTCGGTCTGTAGTCGGCGGAGCGAGCCTTCCACAGAACGGCGTATTACTCCGGGACGAGAGTCAGGAACGATAGTATGTGCTCCATTGCTTCCATCTATGGTTACTCCAAACTTCGTGGCAATGACTATCTGATTACGAAAAGGTTTGAGAGCCTCGCCAAGCAATTCCTCATTGTCGTGTGGGTGGTTGGCAGGACCATATACCTCTGCTGTATCAAAAAAGGTATAGCCCATATCCACGGCATCAGCCAAGAGTTCTTTCATGGCTTGTTTGTCTGCAGGAGCACCATAAGCATGGCTCATGCCCATGCAGCCCAATCCTACGGCGGAAACACGAAGTCCGCTTTTTCCTAATGTTCTGTATATCATATCGGTTATTGTTTTTTCCTTATTCCTATGCGAGGTTTCGACTGCAAAATTACTCAGATTCAAGTTTAAAGCATTTACCAAAATTACGGAAGTGATTACATTTTTTTCTGTTGTCAGAAAAAACAGCAGAATCCACGGCATTTTTGGTAATATGGCTTCATTCCCTTCTTTGTAATTTTGCAATCAAAAAGTATAGTAATTATAAAAGGAGAAAACAATATGAAGAAGAAATTATTTGTATTTAGTATGATGTTGGCGGTAGCAGCATCTGGTGTCATCGCTTGCTCAAGCGACAATGATAACAATACTCCGTCTGGGGGGACGGAGGAGGTTGTGCCAGGTAATAATCATAAGGTTCTCGTGGCTTATTTCTCGGAGCCATTGCCTGATGGTGTTGATGCCAGCACATCTGCAAGTCGTGTGGTTGTGAATGGCAAGGTATCGGGAAGCGTGGAGTATCTCGCCCAACAAATTCAGCAGAATACGGATGCCGACATGGTAAGGATACAGACAGCCACTCCTTATCCTGGCAATTTCAATGACTTGGCAGCACAAGCACAAGAGGAGGTACGAAATAATGTGCATCCACAGTTGTCAACCAATATCGAGAATTTTGATGATTATGATGTCGTCTTCGTAGGTTATCCTATCTGGTGGTATCAGATGCCAATGGCGATGTATTCATTCTTCGACAAGTATGACTTCAAGGGCAAGACTTTAATTCCATTTTCTTCTCATGGAGGCAGCGGATGGTCTGGGTCCTTGGATATGATAAAGGGCTTGGAGCCAGAGGCAACGATGGTTGAGGGCTTCAGTGTATCTCGTGAGCGTTCCGCAAGTTCGGCTGAAAGCATCCGCACTTGGTTGGGACAAATCAATATATTGTCGAACAAGAAATAAAAGAATTATTCTGCATGAAATTATCAAATGTAGTTTTGGCAATGCTTCTATCCAGTTGGTTTCTCATGGGATGCGGTACGGAGAAAAGTGATGTCTCTCTTTCTGGGAACCAAGAGAACACTACGAGTGGTTCGGACGATTTGAATAGCAATGGTTCTTCTAATAATGCTTCTGGCAATGATGCGAATAGTGAGAATGCCGACAATTCTCAAACTCCATATAATAAGAAAAGTCGAATCAGTGATGTGATGGCAGACCCAGTGTTTGGAGATTATGGCAGACTGCTCTTTCCTGTGCAGCAAGGTTATTGGAGTGGCGAGACATTGGAAAGCCTGCGCCTTACCTATTATAATAATATAGACCCAGCCGAAACCGTGGCTATCGTCAACCATCTGCATAATGCAGCAGCAAGTGGGCAAACGATTTTCTACGACATCTATTCTGAGACAGAGAAAGCCAATGACCCACGGAAGCAAGACACAGGATTGTTCTTCTTCCGTGGCAAGCATGGTGCTCGCTTTGCAGTCTGCAATGCTGGTGGCGCCTTTGCATACGTGGGAGCCATGCATGATAGTTTTCCTCATGCCTTGGAACTCTCAAAGATGGGATACAATGCCTTTGTTCTCATTTATCGTCCTGGTGCACAGACGGCTTGTGAGGATTTAGCACGAGCTATCAGTTTCATCTTTGCTCATGCTGCGGAATTAGGTGTCAATACAGACTGCTACTCTCTTTGGGGTGGTTCGGCTGGTGGAAGAATGGCTGCTTGGGTCAGTGGATATGGTACGGCTGCTTTTGGTGGAGATAATCTTCCTAAGGCAGGAGCGGCAATCATCCAATATACAGGATTGTCAGACTATTCTCGCAATGAAGTACCGACTTATTCTTGCGTAGGAAGCAATGATGGTATTGCCTATTGGCGTACGATGAAAGCTCGTCTTGATGGCATGGCAGCCCTTGGTATTCCTACCGAGTTTCATGTGTATGAAGGTCTTTCGCATGGCTTCGGACTTGGAACTGGTACTGTAGCCGAGGGTTGGATTAAGGATGCCGTGAAGTTTTGGGAGAAACAAATGTCGAATCAAAGGGAAAACAGAAATCAATAACATAAAATACTAAGGATATGAGAAAGAAAATATTATTGTTGCTCGTCTGCTTTGTCTCGTTCATAAGTATGGCAGCGTGTTCTTCGGATAATTCCGTCATCAATGACAATCCGGACCAACCTGAAAATCCAACAACGCCAGAGAAACCAACACCATCCAATCCTGATGATAATACTACCAGTGCATACTTTGGAGGTAAGAAAGTGCTTGTCGCTTACTTCTCTTGGGGTGGAACTACCAAGCGAATGGCGGAGGAAATACAGCGCATCACGGAAGGAGACATCTTCGAGATAGAACCTACCAATCCTTATCCTACCGATTATACGGAATGTACACAAGTGGCTCTTCGTGAGAGAGACAACAACGAACGTCCTGCCATCAAGAATAAGATAGAGAACTTTGATGATTATGATGTCGTGTTCATCGGTTGTCCTGTATGGTGGCATACTGCTCCTATGATTATCTCTACTCTTGCTGAGAGCTATGACTTCAAGGGCAAGACTGTGGTTCCATTCTGCACATACGCCTCTACATATCGTGATGAAACCTTGCAGAAGATAGTGGATCTTACTCCAATGGCAGACCATTTGCAGGGACTTGGCACTACTGGATCAACTTCTGGTATTCAGACATGGATAGACCTTATCAACGAGCAATGGGGCAACAGTCATACAGAAAGTACATCTTCTGGTAATACAGGAGGTATCACTAACCCGACTGTATCTGGTATAGCTCCCATGAGCGGAAAGGTGAATTTATGGTATAGTGGCAGAATACCTGCCAATACCCTAAATGCCAACAACTCTGATGGTTCCGACTTCATCCCTAATATGGAGGTCTTTACAGTTGGTGCGAATGTAACTCCAAAGGGAGCAGTAATGATATGCCCTGGTGGAGCTTTCGCTTTCAGAAGTATGCAGAATGAGGGTTATGATGTAGCCAATATGCTTACCCAATTAGGCTATCAGTGCTTTGTGGTCAACTATCGTATCCAACCTTACACCATGCAAGAGAGTGCCATTGACCTGCAACGTGCCATCCGATATGTTCGTGCCCATGCCTCCGACTATCGTATCAATCCAACGAACATTGCTCTTGTTGGCTTTTCCGCAGGTGGCATACTCAATGGTGAGGTCTTGCTCAATTGGCGAGACTTGAAGAATGCTTCATCTCTTGTGAGCAGTTATCAGCCAGACGAACTTGATAACATTCCAGTATCAGCCTGTGCAGTGGGCATGATTTATTCGTTCTATGGTCGATTGAGTGTTTCGATGAATGATGTGGAGACATTGCGTGCTGCCAATCTTCCTCCTGCATTCTACTGTTGGGGAACGAGAGACAGCTTTGCTGGTCAGTTCACCAAAAATTCCAATGCTGTAAAAGAAGCAGGATGCACGGTGGAAACACATATTCTTCAAAACTATCCCCATGGATATGGAACAGGTGGAAGTGCATCTGTCTGGAGCAATGACTTTGATGCTTTCTTGGCACCTATCATGCAGAGGGAGAAATGAAATCAGTAAAAGTTATATTTTTATCAGTAATAATGATAAGGTGTCATTCTGCTATTCTTCGTAATATTGCAATCGAAATTGATAAAAAAGGAGAAAAATGAAAAAAGTAGTTTTGACAAGTGTTGCCATGTTGTCCATGATGGCTGGCATGGCACAAGAAAATCTAAATCCTTGGGGATTGGTCTATGATGCTGCTATCATGCAGAATGAGGCAGGTAAGGTGCAATTGCGCACGGTAACTTATGAGGTGGAAGGCATCACGGTGTCAGCCAATGTTTATTTACCTACAGATTATGATGCAAGTAAAAAATATGCTGCTGTTGTGGTATCTCATCCTAATGGAGGTGTAAAGGAACAAGTGAGCGGTATGTTCGCTCAGAAGCTGGCTGAGGCTGGATACATCACTATTGCTTGTGATGCTCGTTATCAAGGTATGAGTGGAGGAATGCCACGTGGCACAGATAAGCCTACTTATCGCATTGGCGACATTCGTGGTATGATAGACTTCATCTCTCAGTTTCCGGGTGTAGATAAGAACCGTATTGGTGCCTTTGGTATCTGTGGAGGTGGTGGCTATACGATAGCTGCGGCTCAGAGCGACAAACGTATCAAGGCTGTGGCAACCTTGAGTATGTTTAATACAGGGCGAGTTCGCCGTAATGGCTATTGTGATTCTCAAATCAATACCATTCAGGAGAGATTGCAACAGGCTTCGGAAGCTCGTCAGCAAGAAGCGGAAACAGGCATAGTAGTCTATCCTCCTAAACAAAAACCTATGACCGAAGAACAAATCAAGTCTTTGCCTTTCGAGCTCTATCGTGAGGGTATGTTCTATTATGGTACTTCTAAGTATGCTCATGCCAACAATGGCGGAAATGTGCCTCTTAGTTGTATGCTCGACTTGATGGTTTGGGATGCCACCGACTATATGAGCTTGATTAATCAACCTCTCTTGATGATGGTGGGCGAGAAGGCGGATTCTCGCTACATGACCGATGAGGCGATGGAGAAAGCAACAGGCACCAAGGACAAGTCTCTTTTCATTGTGCCGAAAGCCACGCATATCCAAACATACTATGTGCCAGAATATGTGGAGAAAGAGCGTGCTCAACTTGTGAAATTCTTTAATGACAAGTTATAAACTCGAAAGGGTATTGAAGTATTGAAAAGTTTGAATAATCAATAAAACGAAAGTCGCCTATGCCAAAAGAGCTCTCCTATTTAGTTTTCAATAGGAGAGCTCTTGATTTTACTTCTTGATGTATTTATGTCCATTTTCTTTAATTCTGAAACATTTGTAATGCCTGTTGTGCTTTGTGGTGGAAAGAAGAATGGGAGAGCGTTATAGACATATTCGGGAATAGGGCGATACTCATGTCTTGCTCCATCTTTCTCATGAAAGGTCATGTGGGCAAGGTCGAATATATCCGTAAGCTGTGCCATCCCACGTACTTGTAGGAGCGTTTCATTATAGGCAGAGTCACTGGTACCACTGGCTGCCCATATATAGAAGTCGCTGGCAAATGGTGATTGGCGAATGATGTTTGCTAAGTAATTGGCTGTCTCGGTAGGTCGATTCATACCTGCGAATGAGCCAAGTGACCAGCAATCGCCACTGATGGGCAGATAGTATTTGAATGCAGAGAATGTTTCTGCAAGTGCATACCATGTGGTTACCCCTCCCATGGAGAAGCCACCTATGGCACGATGGTCTCGTGAAGCTATGATTTCTTCTTCATTGGGTGATGTGAGATAAGTGTGATAGCGAGTCTCGACAAGGGGAATGAGGTCGTTGACCAATTCATGTGGCAATGCCTTGCAATAAGGGTCGGCATCCACATAGTTGCTTGTTGGTTGTCCGTAGTTATAGCTTGGCGATACAACGATGGTCGGTGCAACATCTCCATTCTCCATCATGTGGTCGAGCACATTCCGCAGCAATCCCCCTTCTGCTTCAAAGGTAGTGGAAGCAGTGCCATAATGCCCATGAACGAGATAGATGACATTATATCTTTGTGCAGTATTCTCATCATATCCGTAGGGAAGATAGACGTATGCCGTATTGGTTCTTGCCCTGCCAGTTCCTTCGGCATAGTCGTGCGTATCGTAGTCGATTCGCTCGATGCGTCCTCTGTGATTTGCTTCTTCTGCGTAAGAGTTAGGATAAGCAATAGTCTTACTGATAAGAGAAGTGTAAGTATTGTTGCTGGCTGTATTGGGAGAGGATGGTGATACAGGGGGATTTGGCGATGTAGCTTGAGATGCATCTTCAGAACTTGCGGTACAAGAAAGAAGACTTACTGCCAGCATCGCCATTAAATAGATTTTCTTCATCGTTTTTTCCTATAATTTTAATCTCTCATAGGCATCTTGCCAAATTGTTGTACTTGCTCGTATGTGGCGTTGAAGAAGCGCTTTTCCTTGTTGAGAGAACGTATCTGCTTCATTTCTTCTTCAGTGAGGGTAAATGGCTTGCCATTGACTTCACCACGAGCAGCTGCGATGTTCTCATGGATATACTCGGGATTGGTGGCACCTGGGATGGTAATCAGTCCCTCCTGTATTTCCCATCGCAAGATGACCTGTGCTGCGGAAACACCATGGGCATGGGCGATAGCCTTGATTGCTGGGTCTTGGAATAGAGCACCATTGCTCATGGCTCCACCAAGTGGGAACCAGCATTCCACTTTCATGCCATATTTCTCAGCTAAAGTTCTTGCTTTCAAGCGTTGGGCGTAAGGGTGGCATTCCATCTGCATGATGGCTGGTTTTATCTCTGTGCTGTCCACGCACCATTGGAAAATAGCCTCTGCATTAGGGACTTCAAAGTTGCTGAGACCAATGGTGCGGATCTTGCCTTGCTTTACAGCACGCTCTAAGTTTCGCCAACCAGCCTTGACATTGCCGACAGGTTGATGGAGGTAGACCAAGTCTACATAATCGAGACCGAGTCGTTGGAGCATCTTGTCAATAGCTGTTGTATCGGCATATTCCGTAGGCCAAATCTTGCTGGTAACCCAGATGTCCTCACGCTTGCAGCCTCCTTCAGCAACAAATTGTTTGATAGCTTCTCCTACGCCTCGTTCATCATTGTAAGCATGGGCGGTGTCAATATGTCGGTATCCTGCGCGCAAGGCGGTCAGCACGGCATCTTTGCATACCATGTCGTTTGGTATGTTGAATGTACCTATGCCAAACTGTGGTATCATGGCACCGTTGTTGAGCGTTACCATTGGCACTGTGGCGGTGTTGCTGTTCTGTGCTTTTGCTGCGTTGTTACCGCCAAAAGTCAGCAGCGCAGTCAAGCCCATATAAAGGGCAAACAAATACTTCTTGATTTTCATATATTTTCTATTTTAAATGGTTTATGTGATGATAGCATTGCAGGGGCGTAGCCCCGATGCTTTCCTTTAATCAGTAGTTGTTTTGTTTGGTTGCAAAAGTACATCTATTTTATCTAATAGGCTTTACAATAATTTCCGTCTTCGTTACCATTATTCCGTTTGTTTCTCCATTAATAATATAATATGTTTGGAATTTGTCCATGAATTTAGTCTCACGTTTATTCCCCATTAGTCGTAATTAAGGTTAAATTTTACTCTGATTTGTGATTTTAGCTTGGCGTTATTTGGTATTTTATCTTTATGTTCGTATCTTTGCGAACAAAAAAGAATATGGCAAGCAAAGATTATAGTATAAGACAGGAGCAACTTGCTCGGTTCGCAAAGGCGATGGGGCATCCTGCACGTATAGCAATCCTACAGTTTCTTGCTAAACAAGAGAGGTGCTATTTTGGCGATATTCATGAGGAACTTCCAATAGCAAAAGCAACGGTATCCCAACATTTAAAAGAGTTGAAGGATGCTGGACTAATACAAGGCGAAGTGGAGGCTCCCAAGGTGAAATATTGCATTAATAAGGATAATTGGCAATTGGCTAAAGAATTGTTTGACGGATTTTTAGGTCAATGCCTATGTAAAAAAGACGGGTGTTGCTAATTTTTTTGTTATTAATGTTCGTTGTTTTACGAACTATAGATAGAATTATATATTTGAACTTTATATCTTGGAGAAAGATGAGAATATTGATATTATGTACGGGCAATAGTTGTCGTAGCCAGATGGGACATGGCTGGATGCAGTCGTTTGATGATACGTTGGAAGTTTGTTCTGCAGGAACGGAACCTGCATACTGTGTAAATCCATTGGCAGTAAAAGTAATGAAAGAAGTGGGGATAGACATCTCCCGTCATGTTCCGAAAAGTGTGAATGATTATTTAGGACAGTCTTGGGACTATGTGATTACGGTTTGTGGAGGAGCAAATGAAAGTTGTCCATCTTTCACGGGTACGGTAAAGCATCGCTTGCATATAGGCTTTGATGATCCATCCAAGGTGGATGGTACCGATGAGTTTTTGCTTTCCGAATTCCGCAGAGTGCGGGATGAGATAAGAAAGAGTTTATATGACTTGTATTTGAACGAAATAAAAAAATAAATCATGGAGAAAAACAATGGATTAGGTGTTTTTGAGAAATACCTCACTTTATGGGTGGTAGTTTGCATCATCGCAGGTATTGTCATAGGTAAGTATCTTCCAGCTTTCCCTACGGCATTAGGCAAGCTGGAATATTCCAATGTATCACTGCCGATAGCCATCTTGATTTGGCTGATGATATACCCGATGATGCTGAAGATAGACTTCCAGAGCATCAAGAATGTGGGCAAAAATCCTAAGGGACTTGTCATTACTTGTGTCACCAATTGGCTCATCAAGCCATTCACCATGTTTGGCATCGCATGGCTGTTTCTTGTGGTCATATTCGGTAAGTTCATTCCTCACTTTCTCGCCGAGCAATATCTCGCAGGATGTGTACTGTTAGGAGCGGCTCCTTGTACGGCGATGGTGTTTGTATGGAGTTACTTGACCGAGGGCGATGCTGCCTACACATTGGTGCAAGTGGCTGTCAATGACTTGATTTTGCTGGTGGCATTTGTACCGACCGTAGCGTTTCTTCTGGGAATGGGAGGTATTTCTATTCCTTGGGATACTTTGGCATTATCTGTAATATTGTTCGTAGTGATACCTCTTGTCGCAGGAATTTTGTCACGCCATTGGGTCATTGCCAAAAAGGGTAAGCAGTATTTTAATGATGTTTTCATTCACAAGTTTGATAAGATTACCCCTGTCGGACTCTTGCTCACATTGATTATCCTATTCTCGTTTCAAGGCGAGTTGATCATAGCCAATCCTCTCCATATTATGATGATAGCCATTCCGCTCGTTGCGCAAACATTTCTCATCTTTTTCATTGCCTTTGCTTGGGCTAAAAAGAGCGGATTGCCTCAAAGTATCTCGGCACCAGCAGGATTGATTGGAGCAAGCAATTTCTTTGAGCTGGCAGTAGCTGTGGCTATATCTTTGTTTGGACTTAATTCTGGCGCAGCCTTGGCAACAGTTGTGGGTGTTTTGGTAGAAGTGCCTGTCATGCTGATTTTGGTCAAGATTGCCAATAAGTGGCATAGGTGTTTATAAGAAAATCTGTTCAATTCCATCAATAGGTTAAGAAAAATGAAATAAGTGAAAATGGCAAATAAGGAAGAATGATTTTCGGTTGAAAAACAATATCTTTGCAACTGACCAATAGGATATTTGCGATGGAAAGAATAGACAATATCATAGTAACCCATTCGTTGGATAAGGTAGGGAAAGAGTCTTACAGGGATTATCTTTCTCATGCTCTATGTATCGGTGGACGATGCAAGTTCTTGTTCAATGGCAAGGAATTTGAACTACGAAAGGGAGATGTGATGATAGTCCGTAGGGGAAAGTTGATGGAGAAAATTCGTCCAAAGGAGGGATTTGAGGTTATCAATGTGATGGTAGCTTCAGAGTTTATTGCCGCCAGTTCGCCGATACAGAGCAATTATGGCGTAAGGGGACAACTTGCTTTGTTCATGAACCCTGTGATGCACCTTACCCCAGAGCAGTATGACATTTGCCGAAAGGACTTTGACAACATCGTCTTCCGCCTCTCACAGGTAGACCACCATTTCCACAATGAGTTGTTGATGAATGCCGTGCAGACGATGATACTCGACTTCTTTGATTTCCATTCACACCTTTATCAAGAGTCGGATGTGTCGGTTCAGTTTGCCAATATCATGGCTCGTTTCCTCGCCTTGCTTGAAAATGGCGAATATCGCAAGAACAGGGAAGTGGCGTGGTATGCCGACAAGCTGTGCATCACTCCTAAATATCTTTCCCAAGTAACCAAGGAGGTAAGCGGATATGCCGCCAATTTCTGGATTAATCGTTATACGATACTCGACATATCCCGCTTGCTCCGCGACAAGTCGCTCACCTTTGTCCGTATATCCGATATGTTTGGTTTCTCATCTCCTGCCTATTTTAGTCGATATGTGCAGAGATACTTGGGTACTAATCCTACGGAATACCGAGGATAATTCATAATCAAGACAACTGCCAGACTGTTAGCCTAATGACAGCCAACTGGCAACAGTCTCGACAGTCTACTGTCAAGGCATGGACAGTCAGGCTAACTCGTGTGGATAGTCATCAAGAAAATTATATGAATTCACAGATATTCAACTTTCATTTTATACCTCACATCTCACTCAATATGTTTTAAGTGACAGATACATAGGTAGTTAAGACGTGTGAGATGTGCGGTGTTGAATGCCACACCGCACATTACTTATTCTTCTGAAAATCAGAATATTACATCTCGTTTAGTGAGGTGTGAGGTACAATTCGTTTTATGATCATTTTGCTTTTCTAAATGAATTTCTTTGGTGGTTCAGAAAAAAAATAGTAGTTTTGCATTGTAAACGATTAAAATGGCAGAATATGAAATATCCTATAGGAATTCAGTCTTTTGAGAAAATTCGGGAGGATGGCTATGTCTATGTCGATAAGACCGACTTTGTCTATTCCTTGGCGCATGAAGGTAGCGTCTATTTTCTAGGGCGTCCACGTCGCTTCGGCAAGAGCCTTCTTATTTCTACCTTGGAAAATTATTACTTGGGAAGAAAGGAGCTTTTTAAGGGACTTGCCATAGAAAAACTGGAAAAGGAATGGAAGACATATCCTGTGTTTCATATTGATTTTGTGATGGGTACTTACATGAATGCGGATGGTCTGGACCAAGTACTGGAATCGTATCTGACGGATTGGGAAGCCAAATATCATGTTAAGAAACCTACCAATGCAAATTATGGTCAACGCTTTCTGAATGTCTTGGAGGCAGCTCACCTGCAGACGGGACTTCGTGCCGTAGTGTTGGTGGATGAGTATGACAAGCCATTGCTGGATGTGATGGACTTGGATTATACGATAGAACATCTTGGCAAGCAAATCTCCTTGGAGGAATACAATCGCTCAATGCTTCGTGCTTTCTATGCAACCTTTAAGGGGGCAGACCAGCATTTGCAATTCGTATTTTTGACGGGTGTCACCAAGTTCTCGCAGGTCAGTGTGTTCAGTGATTTCAATCAGCCTAATGATATTAGCATGGACATCAAGTATGATACATTGTGTGGAATTACCGATGCGGAGATAGACCAATATTTCGCACAGCCAGTCACCGAGATGGCGGATGTCTATGGTTGTTCGGTAGAGGAGATGAGAAATATCTTGCGAAAGCGTTTTGATGGTTATCATTTCAGCAAACGTCTCAAGGGAGTATATAATCCATTTAGCCTCTTGAGCACGTTGCAGAAAATGGATGTTCAAAACTATTGGTTCCGTACAGGTACTCCATCTTATCTGATTCGATTGCTCAACCACTTCAATGAAAGTCTTAACGAGATGACAGGCAAATATTATATGCCTGAGCAATTCATCGACTATCGTGCGGATGTAGAGAAACCATTGCCGATGATATTCCAAAGTGGTTATCTTACAATCAAGGAATATGATAGGGATATGAATACTTTCTTGCTTGATTTTCCTAACGATGAGGTAAAAAGAGGATTTGTTACTTTATTAGCAAATAATTATCTGAAGACAAAGGAAAATCTTGATGGTTGGATGGTAAATGTCATTGCTAATTTGAAACAAGGTGAGTTGGAACCGTTTCATGAACAACTGACATCATTTTTAGCAAGCATACCTTATAATATGCGCCGTAAGGATAATGAGCGTGAAAAGGAGAGATATTTCCATTACACATTCTATCTTTTGCTTCGTATGTTGAGCACATACTTGGTTTATACGGAAAAAGTACAGAGCCAAGGTCGGGTGGATTGCATCGTCGAGACCTCGAAGTTTATCTATATTTTCGAATTTAAACTTGATGGTTCTGCTGACGAGGCTCTTCAGCAGATAGAGGACAAAGGCTATGCCCATGAATATGCAGCCGATGAAAGAAAAATATACAAGATAGGTTGTAGCTTTTCTTCTGATACAGGAACAATAAATGATTGGAAAGTGTTATAAGATTATCAAGGTCTTAGAGGATAAATCTTATACGGTATCAAGTATAAGAGGTTGGAATGAGCCTCCTCACTGTTGGGAAATTTCCCTATAGTGAGGAGGCTTTGTATTCAGCTGATGCTATCTACCTGTGGCTTGCAAGTACTCTCGCTTCTTGACCTCATATTTCGCAATCGATTCCACATATTGGTCGCGGCTTTGTTGGTAGAGGGTCTGGGCATCGAGCACATCGCTGATGGTGGAAGTGCCAGCTTGGTAATAGTCGGTATTGAGGCGTAGGTTTTCCTCGCTTTGCTCTATCGACTCCTGAGCGATAGCCACTTGCTTGTAAGCATCGTTGAGGTCATTCCACGCCTTGCGCATACGGATGATGAGCAGTTCGCTTTGGTTCTGCTTGGCGTCAATAGCACTCGCCACTTGCAACTTCTGGCGCTTCATGTCGTGCGAACCTCCCCACCAACTGGAGATAGGGACACTGACGGTGAGCACTCCTACGAGGTTGTTTTGCGACTTATCCATCAAGTGATTGTAAATGTAACTTCCACCCACTGCTACGGATGGGAGGTTCTTGCCAACGGATAGCTTGTATTGCAGTTGGTCTGCTTCTACTTGCTTGTCGAGCAGCTGATATTCATGGGTTTGCTGCAAGGCTGATTCTGGAGCAACAAAGAGTTGTCGGGGATTTTCAAGATTACCCATCATATTGTAGACATCGATGTTTTCACCAGAATGTCCCATGACTTGTGCCAACATATCGCAAACAGTCTGTAAGGTATTCTCCACTTCAATCTTCGAGGTGCGAGTCTCGTTGTGACGAAGTTTCACTTGCAAGAGATCATTGCGATTTTTGATGCCAGCATCCACGGCAGCCTGTGCATCTTTCCTCACTTCTTCCAATTGTTTCTCCACTTGGTCGAGGGTCTTGAGCTTCTCTTTCAGCATCACGGTTTGCCAATAATAGTTCTCCGTGTTGAGGTCGTCGTTCAGTTGCACCTGGATGTACACGATGCCGTCACGGCTCATGGAGAACGTTTTTTCTTTCTTCACCTCTTTATAAGTAAAGATGTAGTTCTCCAAGGGTTTGGTAACCTGTTGCTCCATTTCCTCGGCGGTATTGCCAGGAGCCACAGCCACCACGATGCCCTGACGGATGGTGAAGTCGGGGAACTCATTCTTGCGCATGTTCGGCAAACTATAGATGCCGAATGCAATGAGGCTGCACACTACCATGATGATGATTTGGCGGTAGTGCATCGCCCATTCTACGATATTTCGTTTCTTGTTCATTGTTCCTTTTCTTTTGAGGAATATTCTTTTTGGGGAATTTAAATGAAGTTAAGGGAAGTGAGGGGGAAGTTAAGGGACAATAGCTTTAAGGGGAGTTCCTGTGCAAACTTTCTGTTGCCCTTCCACTATCAACTTATCTCCTACTTTCAGACCGCTCACGATGCTCACGCCATTGCTCTGGTATTCCCCGCAAACGATGGTGCGGCGCACAGCTTTTCCACCTTCATCTACCCAGACAAAGTTGCTGTTGTCATCACCCAACTGAACGAGGGATGCCTTGTCATGCAACTGCTTCATACGCTTGAAAGCATCCTCGGCTTGCACTCTTGTAGAATGTGCCATGTCGTAAGTGTTCTTGATGGAAGTAGGATCTACGGAGGCAATGAGCTGTCCACGGCGTACATGGTCACCCACTTTCACACGGAGTTGCTTGATGGTTCCGCCCATTGAGAAACTCAGAGAAACACCATTTTCTTCCTCCACCGTACCCGAATAATTGGCATCCGTGGAAGCCGTTCCCGTTCCGCTGACTTGCGAGCCATCAGCCGTCAAGCCTCCTTCACCCACAATCATTTCCTTTACCAGAACAGGCTCTGTCTTCGCCTGTTCCACCGCTTTCTTGCCACAGCTCACAAGGAGCGATGAAGCAAGCATCATCACAGCCATACCATAGAGGGCAGACTTTCCATGAATGTCATTCTGTTCCAATTTTCTCATTCTCTTGTATTTTTATTTTGTTTTCAATCTCAGCAAATCAGCAAAGAGGCAAATGAATTCTTCACTCTTCACTCTTCGTTCTTCACTTAATTTGCCTGCAAAATAACTCATTTTGTGGCGAATATTCAGACACAAAACAGCTACGAAAGTGTCCCGATAATCGCATTGATGCCAATGTTGCGAATTATCGGACAGAAATGTAACGGATGTAACACTCGGATATTCGCCAAATAGTTGTACATTTGCAGCAGAAAACAATAAAAACGAAAGAGAATGGAAACAATAGATAAGAAAGTGTCTTCTACAGAATGGATGGTACGTTCGGAAGAAGAAATGAAGACGAAAATGGAGGCTTTGACGGAGAAAGACATCGCTGTGTTTGATGAGATAGGCGTTGTCCCTGTCAAGAAGATGCAATCCGATGCCCATGTTGTGGTGGTATGCTTGGAGGGCAAGGGATGCGCCACGATAGAGGGAAAGAGCTATGATGTAGCGAAGAACGATATGTTCATTTGTCATCCCCATCAGTTGATAGAGAATGTGATGATCAGCTATGATTTTAAGTTCCGTGGTCTCTTGATGTCGCCCCAGTATTTCCAGAGTGTCTTTTATCT
The DNA here is from genome assembly GCA_934281565.1 of uncultured Prevotella sp. Classification (GTDB taxonomy): domain Bacteria; phylum Bacteroidota; class Bacteroidia; order Bacteroidales; family Bacteroidaceae; genus Prevotella. The sequence continues at coordinate 2,294 of CAKQXI010000033.1, read as the reverse complement.
TCCCGGCAAGATGTGGAAAGCAGGACTTGATGTGCGGAAGATGCCTTTGTTTCATCTGGATGAAAAGGATGTGGAGGGATTTGTGGTGAATTGTGAGATGTTGAAATATAAGTTGGATCGCATCGACTTGCCTCATCATCGGCAGTCCATCAAGTTGCTCTTGCAGTCGCTGGTCTATGAGATGTATGATGTTTTGGCTCCTAAGTTGCAGTTGGGCGAGGACATGCTGTATGGCTATTCGTCAGGCGAAATCTTGTTTGGCCGTTTCGCCAATTTGTTGTCAGCCGAGATGCCCCGTCGTTGCAGTGTGGGTTATTATGCCGACAAGCTCTGCATCACCCCGAAATATCTCTCATCCATCTGCAAGAAGCAGACGGGCAAGACGGCTTCCGGCATCATCGACGAGATGGCGGTGAATTACATCAAGCAGATGCTCATATCCTCCGAGAAGAGCATCAAGGAGATAGCAGTCGATGTAGGTTTCGACAACCTTTCTTTCTTCGGCAAGTATGTGAGGAGGAAGCTCGGCGTGTCGCCAAGGGATTATCGGCTGAAATCACAATAGTTTTGAGAAAACCGTAACACATGACAAGATAGCTATGGCAAAGCGGCTATACTCAGCACAGGACTGGGCATAGCCGCTTTGTTTACTAAAGCTCTGCGTGATTACCGCCAGAGTCTCCACTTGAGCCACTGCCGCTCGAGCTTCCGCCACCGCTTGGCGTGTTCCCACCGCCACCGCTTGGATTGTCGTCAGGGTCTTCCACATCGCCCTTGTCACCAGAGGTAACGTTCTTGAGCACCTTGCCGTTGCGGTCGTAGCAAGTGATTTGGATGGAAGTGCCCATCAGCTCCTCCTTGATGTCCACGTTAGGTGTGAAGATGACACGGCGTGCGGTGATGAGTTCGGTTGCCACCTCGTCCACGGTTTCCACACTCTTGGCTCTCACGCCAAATCGCATGGTTCCCAGTCCTGGGATTGCCACGGAGTGACCTTCGGTGGTCCATGCCTTGATGACCTCGCCTGCGGCATCCCAACAAGCCTGCATCACGCCACGGCTCACTCCACTGCGCAGAGCAGCCTCCTTGATTACCTTGCTCTCCGAGAGCTTGTTGTAAAGCTCGGTGCCGAGCACGAAACGATACGTTCCTTTCTTTTCACCCACCTGAATGAGGGTTTCCTTTGCTTTCAAATTGATAGACATAACGATTTTATTTAATTTGAAAATTGAAATTTGAAAATTGAAATTTATGATTTGAGATTTGAAGATTGAAATTTGAGATTTGAAATTTATGATTAGCCTTTGCTGTTGAATTCTTCACTCTTCACTCTTCGTTCTTCACTTAAGAATTCTTCACTCTTCGTTCTTCACTCTTCACTTAAGAATTCTTCACTCTTCACTTATCTAATGGTGATGGTAGGCACGAATTGGGTGGAGTCGACTCGGGTGGAGATGTTGTTCTCCTGTTGCTGTCGTTGGTTCTTCCCGATTACCAGTCCTGCGGTGCAGGAACTTGTGAGGAAAGTGACGATGGCAGAGCACACTGCCACGATGAGATACTTGATGAAACTTTTCATGTCTGTTGTCATACGCATTGATGTTTTTAAAAATTGTTACACTTGATGTCTCAGATATTGGTCTTTGACATCTTTGAAATCGTAAATTTTATTTTTCCAACTAGAGAAATATTTTTCTCCAACTAGGAAAGTGATTTTTCCCTCTTGGGGAAGTGATTTTCCAGCGCTTTCTGAATCACGATGCAAAGATACGTAACCATTTTGGGATGGTTGTGCGATGCAGGGCGATGGCGTGGAAAGCCATGCGATTTCGGGATTTTTTCAAGGTTCCCCCAGATATTCCACGATGGCTTTCACCTGCTTGGGCGAGAAGGTCTTGCTCGTCTTCTGATAGCCCATGGCTTGCAGAGCATCCCATAGCGGGGTGCAGTTCTTGATCCACACCATCAGGTGGTTTACGGCAGTGCGAGGCATGCTCTTGGGGAAATACATGAGGGCAAGCTCCTTCTTGGTATAAGCGGCGATGATGAAATCTTCCATATTGTTTGAATGTTTTTTTATAAGTAAAAAAATCTCATAGCAAGCTTGCTTAAACGTAATGGCTCACGTAGTAATCACTAAAGTCCTTGCATCCCGGGGGCAACTGGTGGTGCTCCAGCTGGGGCAAAATCTCCCTGAGCTGCATGAAGAGGCGTTCGCCCGGCGCATCCTTGTCGGGGTACATGTGCCACTGGATGCCCATCTGCTGGCTGATGTCGCTGAGCCACTGCTTGTC
>CAKQXI010000032.1 GCA_934281565.1 uncultured Prevotella sp. | reverse complement strand
ACTCGATTATCCTCTTTTTGAAGGACTATTTGATTAATTATTTAACTCGTCCCATTTTTATGGGACACTAATGAATTGCAGTCTCTTTTTCATTGCATCAACCTCATTCTGATAGAGAGCTTCATCTAAAGCGATGTCATTCTGATAAATGCCAGATTTAGCATCGTTATATTGAGTTTTAAGATTAGCTTCCTTTAGAAGTTTTTCTCGCTCAATATCCTTTTCTTTCATCTTGATAACGGCATCGTCATGCTGTTTGACAACATTGACCTGATCGTCGAGCAATTGCTTGTACTCATTGCTCTCCTCACCATACAACGCTTTTAATTTGGCAAATCCCTGAACTTGGATTTTCTCTCGATCATCAATGAACTGCTGGTAAGTTTTGGCACCCTCGGCATATGCCTTGGCATTCCCAGCCATCAGACTATTAGTTTCAGCCTTAATGGTGTCAGCTTGCTGCTTTTGCTTTTTACGAGCATCTGCTTCACGCTTGCGTGCCTCCACAGCAGCCTTTTTCTCTGCTGCGATACGCTTCTTGCGCTCTTTCTCTGTTTCTTGATGAGTCTGTATGGTATTTTGCCTTGGGGTGATTTTACCATCATTGGACTTGCCACCCAAACCATTGTTACGCCAAGGCTCTGGGTCGCTGACCTCATAATGCTGAGACTCCAACTCATTGATCTTATCTATGAGCTTTTTCTGGTATTCTTTGGCTCGTTCAACACCCTTAGCCAAATCATCCTTGTGATCAGATGCAAAATTTAATTTTTGCGTTTCGCTGGAGGCCATTGGATTTAACCTATCCCAAAATCTTTTCCAGTATCCTCTATCATCACCACTTGCCTCTCCTAGCAATTCCTCATTCTCTGCAGACTGAGCAATTGACTCTGCCAACTTCTTCTGCAACCCATCAATGATGATCTTCTTTTTCATCATATCAATGTATGCCTGAATCTGCTTGGTTGCCTTACCTGTGCGAACTGCTTCTTCTGTCAAGTTACCAAGATGTTGGCTCATCAGTTTGCTGTTCAGTTCCTCGAGTGCAGCCTTGCGGTCACTCTCTGCCGTGGTGTTCGACTGGATGGCAGAAACAAGTCTCATCATGGAAGCCTCTTCTTCGGCAGCTTGTTTATTTGCATCAGACATGGCATCGTTTAAATCATGCTGTGACTGCTCAGCTGCCGTCATATCCTTGGACAAAGCACCAATGGCAGCAGTCAGACCTACGACAACGGCAATTACCGCAGTGATTGGATTGGCGAGCAGGACCTTATTCCACAGCATCTGGGCTGCAGTGGTTAGCTTAATCTCCTTGGTCAGTGCCATCTGACATATAGCCATAGTCTTAAGTGCTGCTGTCTTGAGCCCCATAACGGTCATGTGAACTTTCTCACGCAAGATCATGATATTAAGCCATGTCATTTGCAACTTATCCAATATTACCTTAGACTTGACCATAGCGGTGTATGTGCCGATAGCTGCAGTTAAGACAACCAGATCTTTCCAATAATCTCGGACAAAATCAACTAATGTGGACAATGCTCTCACACCTAAGTTAGCTGCTGATATGCAATATCTGGCTGCAGGATAGAGTTTCTGACCTAACTCAATGGCCAAGTCCAGAAATCTCTTGGATGCTTTGTCTAGTTGGGCCTGTACACTCTCATTTTGTGTATTGAACTCATCAAGGACAGATGTACCCTCAGCATACGCCTCTGTTGCAAGATTCTGGGCTGTTTTGATATCATCAAGTTTGTCGGCTAAGACAGTGAGCACACCAGTGGCACGAGAGCCATCCATCTTCATTTCCTCAAACATAGGCGCAAGGTCTGCGAAACCACCCTTGGCACGCATGGCAGCGAGGAACTGGAGCAAAGCGGAGTTGGCATCAGTCTTCAAGGTGTTGGCAAACTCCTTGACATTTAAGCCAGCTATTTTAGCAAATTTCGCAGAATCCTGGAACATCTTTGCTAAAAGGTTCTGCACAGCAGTAGCAGCGGTCTCATCTTGCTGCATATTTTGGTCGAGGACGGATGCAAGTCCCATAATCTGGACTTGCGTAAAGCCAGCCTGTTTGCCGACACCTGCCACACGAGCTGTGAAATCTACGAGATAGCCTGCTGACGCAGAGGAATTCTGTGCCAACTCATTGACTGCAGAACCAGTGGCGAGCATAGCTCCACGCAAGCCCATGCTCTTGTCCTCTCCAAACATTTGCGCAAGTTTACCAATCTGGGAAACAGCCTTATCGCCAAGGTCATCACCCAAGGCGACATTGATTTTATCAGCTCCATCGACGAATTCCTCCACAGCAGCAGTAGAGGTAATGCCCAATCGACCAGCATCCTCTGCTAACTGGTTGAGTTTCTGACGAGGCGTTCGAGTGTCCATCTGCTTGAAGTCCTCATTCATGCGTTCCACCTCTTCTGCTGCCTGACCTGTATATTTGCGAACATTGGTCATCTCATCATCCATCTTGGCATACTCCTCCACGCATTTTTTGACCGTGAATGTTATACCAGAAACAGCAGCGATGGCACTCAATGCAATCCCTTGCATACGGTTGAACCAATCTGCGGAGCGACTTATCCATGACTGCTGTGCTGCACCCTCCACACGAACATTCTGCAACTCCACTTTCAACGCCTTGGCTTGTCTCTGCATCTGCTTAAAAGCCTCAGAGCCACGATCCATGCCTCTCATCTCCTGATTGAGGACCTTGATAGAATACTCCAAATCTCTAACTGACGATGTCTTGAGATTGGACATTGTGTTATTGACCAACTGCATCTGGCGTTTGGTTTCACGAATATCCTGGTTGGTATTTTCTATCTCCTTATCATATTGCGACATGAGAGTAACCACTTTCTGCTCACTTTGCCGGATGCGCTCCAATTCCGCTTCCACCAACTTCAATTGCGCAGCACGACTGGCATACATGGTAGAGTTAGGGTCGAAAGTGTTCATCTGCGACCGTAATTTGCCCGCAGTAAAATTGAGGTCATTGAGCGATGCATGGCTGAGATTGGACATGGTCGCGGTCATGCGTGATGCCTCAATATTCGCTTGCCGTACAGAACCCTTAATCAAGTCCATTTGCTCTTTGACTTGCCCCAATTGTGCCTCCAGCTTGCGATAGTCAGAGAGGTCGGTGGTTGCCTTCATCTGTCCCTTGAGGGAGCGTGCGGCTTTTTCCAACTGTCCCAATGAGGCTGATGAAAGATTGTCAAGCGTTTCCTTGACGCTCATTGTGGAAGTCTTGAATTGCTTCATCTCTCTCCGCAACCTTGAGGTCTTTGGCGAGGGATGCGCCTAAACGGGAATCGCCCGCCGAGAAAGCATCTTGCTTAGCTTTCTTGAGACGAGCGACCTTGTCTTCCAGCTCCTTGAGACGATTTTTCGCCTCCTCGGAGTTAAGTTTGATGACGGTGGTATATACCTCTTGTCTTGCCATTATCGGGTGACTTTTATATAACTATTATATAATAATGTGGAATGAGGGTTAAAATTGATGACCTTGACATCATATCCTCTTGTGCCCCATTTCCACCAGAGGAACTTATGCTTGTATTGTCTGGCTATGATAGTTTGAAGACTATCCCTTGCCCTATATGTCAAGACAGAATCGGTAGTGTCAAGCTTCAGAGAAAGCCAGGCATCATCATATGCGAAAACAGAATTAGTGCACGTTGCCTTGACTGTATCTTCGGAAACCATTGTCACTCGCTGGTCTGCAACCACCTGATTGACTCTCATATTCAAGTCCTGCAACAACTGCCTATCCGCTGCATAGAGCTTGTATTCACCAGAAGGCATCTGAATAATCTGCTGTGTCAATACCGACACGGAATCACGGATGGTGTCACGCTGTGCTGGTGAGAATTGCAACTGAAGCTGATGAAGCTGCTCCAGCACTTCCTGCTCCGCACGTTTCTGTCGGCTGTCAACCTGCCCAAGATAGAAACCAATAACCAATATCACCGATATTGCCATCACTATTTTTTGTAATCTCTTGCTCATATGTAGGAATTAAATATCTGCATATTCAGGAATGGCATCAAAACATGGACACTCTTTTATACGCTCCCATGGATCGACCTTACCATTATGTTTTTTGTCAGGTGAGATATCTCGATGCCCAAGGATCTTGGCATTAGGATAACGTTGGCGAAGTTCAGTAAGCAACTCCCTCAAGCTCTTTTTCTGCGCATCAGTGCGATTATCAATTGCCTTGCCTGTACGAGATATACCACCCATGTAAGCCACATTGATGGATTCAGAGTTATGTCCCTTGACCCCGTTAGATGGAAGGTCTTCAGTCATAAGTTGTGTCTTCTTTCCATCTTCGGTTACAACCCAGTGATAGCCTGGATAGTGCCAGCCCTTGTTAGTGAATTCCTTGAGCAAGGCATCGACTGTCCAAGACTGTCGGCTTGCCGTACAATGAACGAAAATAAACTTAATCTTCCTTTTCATTTTTATTATGATTAAAAAATTTATCTTTAAGGCTCTCAAACTTGGAATCGATGGCTATAGCCACACCAAAAATGGAACCTGCATAGATTAGTGTTTGAGCGGCATACCAAAGGATATTATCCTTGATGTCGTTGAACATGAAAAAGCACAAATAGGACAAACCTACAGCACTCAACAACATTCCTATCGCTGAACCGTACTGTATCCATTCTTTTGTATTCTTCTGCATATCATCTCTTTTTTACTGCAAAAGTATATATAGGAGCATGTATATAAAAATACAGGCCGTTAATCACTTGACAACATAAGTGTGATTTTGGTTTTAATATTGTCATGAAGATACATTCTTTAAATTGGTACCATTAAATGGCAATACAATAGTATTATCACCTTTTGCTAAGTATATGCCTATACTAGTAGCACTCACTCTTGGACCAATTCCATTTGCTTTTAAAGTTTGTGATGTACTAGAAGTAAAAGTACTCTCATTGCTGAAATTAAAAACATTACTAGGGACTAACTTTAACTTCCAGCCATTGCCTATAATGTCATAAAGATTTACGCCTCCACTATCTACCTCATATTTTATTTCAATACTAAAATTCCAAATTCCTTGGTTACCTCCAAATGGACTTAACCATGTGATAGTTCCTGATTTAAAAGGCGTTTTGATATTATGATTATACCCATTGAAACTACTCATCTTAAAATTATTAGTAGGAGGAACAAATGTAAATCCACTGGAATTATAACCAGTTGATCCAGGTTTTGTTGCACTAAATTTATTAACATTACTACTTTGACATAGCGCTTTTAAGCTGTTAGCACTCACACCTAATGTAGATTTAATCGAAGATATACTCACACTCATAGCTTATTCTTTTTTAGAGTTTTAATCATAGCTTTAAGTTCTGCAACCTGGCTTCTAAGTTCTTTGACTTCATCACTAAGTTGTTCAACACCACCAAGAGCAAGAGATATAAGTTTGGGTGACCAATAGTTAACTTTATAATAACCATCATCATCTTTACTTACTATATCAACAAATGTGGTATTAAGTAGATTTTGAGCAATGAGCCCTATACTATCCTTATTATTTTTCTTATATGTAAAAGCATATATACCGCCTAAACTTTCAATACATTTAAGATAATCATCTTTATGTATATTAGTCTTCAGTCTTGCATCTGAACTAACATAGGCTACTATATCTCCTGTACTTTCTATATAAGCAGACCTAATGGAGGATGTTGCCCTAAGTGTACCATTTACATCTAATTTATATTCTGGATTTTCAGTACCAATCCCTACCTTACCTGCATTTCCTCCACAATTAAGTAAGACATTTTTAGTGCCTCTACTACCATATTGTATATGTAAATCCCCAATGCCACTATACCATATTTCATTTGTTGCTCCTATATTAATTCCCCCAGAAACAAATGTTCCAGTAATATCATTACTACCATCAAAACTTTGCCCCCAAATAGTGTGAGAGGGTACATGGTTAGCAAGATTTACACAGCCACTTATCCCTGCAAATTTTGAGTATGTTCCTGTAGGCTCAGAATCTTGATATTCAACATCAAGATTTATTTCTGTTATACTTAATCGTTGTGTTATTATAATATGTGAAAATCCATCATAATTATTTTTTGCACATTGTAACCATACACTAAAAGTATCACCATCTCCTACACATTTATAAACTCTTGTATCCTTTGTTTTACTTATTTTATAAAATAAAATATCATTACTTCTAATATTAATATTACATTCGTTCCATGTGTCTCTATTAATTTCAGCAGGATGATCTTCAAAAGTTAAACTTGCTGCTAATGTACCATTATAATTTACTTTAAACTGTATGATTCTTTTCCAGTTACCTTGTTGATATTGCCCAGAACTAGCAGGAGTTAAAGCTGCAGCATTCCCTTTACTAAAAATAAGTTTATTATCGGTCTGAATAGCATTAGTAAGTACATTACCACTACCTGTTACTTCTATGTTTATAGCAGACCCCATATCGCTGATTTTTTTCAGCACTTCGTTTGCCTCGTTCGTTGCCGTCTGAGTCAACGCCATCGGCTGACATGGACACAGACACATCCGATTGGGAATCAAGCGTTTCAACATTGCCCACGGTGATTTGTGGAGTTTTTCCCGTAAATCCCCGAAAACCGCTCAGGTCGACCAAGTACGAATAAAACTTATCGCCGTTCTCGTCAATTGCGACAACATATAGCTTCGCATTGTCCTCATCCTCAACATTAGCAGTGTTGATAAGCACAAAGTCATTTTCAGCAAACGCATCAATATCGGTCGCTTCCATTTCCGCCACGCTTGCAAAGACCTTCTTTACAACAAAGGCTTTACCTGTTAAATTTACATCCGTCTTATCATAAGATTGAGTACCTACATTCCACCTATAATAATAGCCATCCCTATCCACATACGGAGGATTAGCAGCCATGCTATTTGCATTCTCCGTAGCTCTATCGGCAGCAGCCTTAACTGTAGCATAGTCCAACACACGCTTTTCCTCAGCTGTGGCTCTCAACTGCTCAGCTTCCGCACGAGCCACCTCTGCCCTTTGTCTTTCTGCCTCTCCCGTATTTCTATTTTCCTCGTTGGTTATACGGACATCCTCCTGTTCTTGCCTTGTATCTTCTTGTGCAATTCGAGTTTTCTCATTAGCGATACGAGTATTTTCACTCTCATCCCTTGTCGCCTCGGCTGCGGTGACCGTATCAACAAGCTGTTTTGTCGAGTCTATAGCAGAAGTAACTTGCCTTGCCGCTTCCTCCGCTTTCTCCGCTGCGTTATTGGCTGTAGCCGTAGCCTCGGTAACTTCCCTGATTTCCTCATCAATATTTTTAGTCAAGAGGGCAAGTGGAGCTATCACCTGTTTACGCACACCATCCTTATCGTATAGCGCAGGCATAGAGTTGATGCCATCAAGTGAGGTTGCAAGCTCACAAGAAAAGATATTCTTGGAGCGTCGCATCAGGAACTCGTTAAACTTAGGCAAAAATCTTGCACATAGTGCCTCAAAAGTTTCGTTATCTTCAATGTTCATGACTCTTTCTCTAAGATTTCCACAATTTGACCATACGCACCAGCGACAAGGACATCACAGGCAATCTCCTTGATAAAGGCCATGTCCTCTGCGGTCAACTCTACACACTCAGGATGCTCATGTAACTGGACACACAACTTATAGGCTCGCAGTTTCTCATCCGCAGACAGTTGTTTCTTATTACCTGCCGAATAAAGGTACAAGCCGATGATCTCATTAATCATTTGCGGTTGTCCGTTTTCATCCATTAACTCTTTTTTATCGTAACCCCTCATGGCTACCTTGAAATCTCTTTTCATACTATTCTTGTTTAAAAGTTTCATTATGACATGTGATTAATCTCTTGCGCCACATAGGTGGAATCCCTATACACCAACAAGAACGACAGCGTGTCGCCAGCTCCCATGGCATAAGCATAATCCTCACCATTGACATTGCTTACCACTGGATAAATGCTGTTGTTATACGGTCTGGTTCCTCCACTTGTCTCCATATTATTTTTTCCATAGACAGTAAACACATTGCTATTTCGATTGTCTGCGATAATAGTAATTGGCACTGCGAACTCAGTCTTATCGCCTATGCACAATGCTTCCCTAACATTGTCGATATCAGGAAGCATAATACCACAAGCATCATACGAACATCGTATAAACCACACATTGTTCTCTCCCATATTCAAGAAACCACTATAAATCGTATTGGTCTTTCCCATGCTGAACACACTATATCTATAGCCACTCATCCAGCCATTTAGAAGCCCATTTCCTGTTCCTGTGAAAGCAAAGTTGTACTTGCCATTTTGGGCAGAAAGAAGCATTGCAATATTGTATCCAAGGTCCCATTGGTCTGTTTTATCATCATTCTCAAATCTCGCCACAGCACGCAGTCCACTGGAAATAGGCAAAACATTTCCACCTATTCCTGCAAAACATCCCCGTTTATCATTTCTAAAGATTATATAGGCATCATTAGTGAAAGGTGAATTTGTGAGTCCATTACCAACAATTTTAAAGCCAGCAATCTTGCCTGCCGTCGCTTCCATTGAACCATCTGTGTTTATTTTAAAATAATCATTAGCCGTCACGGCTCCCTCCAAGATAATGCGATCAGCCTTAATCTTGGCATTGGAGATATAGCCGTCTCCATCTTTGGTCACATAGGTACTCATTTCAGCACTTGTCATGACTCCATTCTTCTGCATAGCCTCGGTAAAGAGCTTTGCATATGTGCCTGTGGTTACGAGTCCGCTCGTATTTTTCAAGCTGTCATCATCGTTGAAATATTTGCTCACCAGCTCATTTCGGTCCGCAGTGGTCATAAGGTAGCTTGTATCCTTGAGTTGACCATTTTCCCCAAACCTGTTTGCTGCTTCCGTCCAACTATCAGAGTTTTGTTGTACAATAGTAGATGTCTTCTCCAGGTCATCCGATAATTTCTCAACCACAGCCGTAATCTCATTTTTCGCCACCGTGATAGCAGCAGTCGTATCCTCTCGATTTTTCTTATCAGTTTCCTCCACATAGATGCGAATGTTCTTTTTCTCTGCATCAAGGTCAATACCGAGCGAGGTAACCAGTCCATTCACATGGTCAATATTCTGCCCCAACAACTTGATATTTTTCGCCGTCTGCAGTATCTGAGTGCTGACGGTCTTGGACAAATTGTCAAGTGGCTCATCTGTAACGGTAAGGAGCGAAACCAAAATGTCACCTGTATACCTAAGCACAAAATCACCAAGACCATTCCACTTACCATCAAACTTCACTCGCTGCCACTCACCAGAATAAGGTATATCAACAGCGCGAGAAAACAAATCATTTTGCTTACCCTCAACTGGCGAATTCGGCGCAAATCCTATGGTAAGCGTGCCTGCCGTCTTGGCATAGATGCAAACATTGACATAAAGCGTATCTTGTACCTCGACATACTCATCGCCAGTGGCAGCCATGCTATACTCATCGACATCAGAAGATGGAACGGTATACTCCTTGTGAGTACCAGGCTGACGGATGAGCGCATTTTTCTGGGAGACACCGCTATTAAGGATGCACAGCATATTGCGCCCCTCATTGTTCTCAATGGATACACGATGATTGCCACTGACCGTAGCAACACCATTGACCAAGACAGGAGAACCATCAGGATCAATCCAAAAAGCCATATCATCATCACCGTCTACCTCCCATCCATCTATAACCTGGCTATCATCAGAGGCTCCTATCACCGTGAGGAACTGCCCATTATGGATATAATTGCTGTCCTCCGTAAGGTCATACGAGGTCTGGGAGAAACGGGTTGCGAACAGGTTTGCCAACATCTGAATCTTGGTATCGACGCTCTCACCTGTACGCCGGAGGATAAAATCACCTGTCGCATAGAGATTTTGAAGAAACTCGCCAAATCCAGAAAGTGCCCCAAAGAGAGGATGGACAATGCCCTGCAGATTGCCAAGCCTGCCTTTAAGCGAGTTCTCCGGATCCGTCTTCATGCCATAGACAATATCCATGTAAGGCGTATCACTCCCCACTGTCATCATCTGGATAATGCCCTTGCGGTCTGGGTCTGTGAGATTATCAACACGAACAAACGTATCTCTCCTTTTGATGACGGTATCAGGTGTAGCCCCTTCCATGTTGCAAGTAAAATCCTTGAACTTCACCCATGACAGCGTATCCTCACCTTCGCCCTCACTGCCCACCTCGGTAACGACCAACTCATAGCTCTTGGTAACATAATGACCATTTGCATCAGACGGCATGTTATTATATTGCTGGCACATGATGCAGTCATCCTGTCGAAACGGATTGTTATATCTACCCTCATGCGTGTCCAGATAGACTTTGCCTGTCTCCGAATCATAATGATCGACCTCAAGCATGGCGGTGAAGATGCGGTTATCATTTTCACCAAGGAGTTGCGAGATAACCATCTCAAAGATGCGTAAAGTGCCACGCACAATGAGATTGTCTATCTCCTGGGTGTATTTATTCTCTTGCTCACCAGCGGCATTTGTCAAAGGAGCATTCTTTATACGCCATCCTTTGCCATCAAGGAAACCAGACACGAAATCAGGAGAAGAAAGATTTCCATCAAATATAGAATCCCCCTTGACAAGGAGGCTGGAAAGTATAGCCTTGCCCTCATCGGTAATGCCATAAGTCCCATCCTTGCCTACCCTAATTCCCTTGAGGAACCTTATGAGCCCCTGAGCCACATCATCATGCAGACGACTCAAGTATCTCTCATCCTCTACCTCCGTCACAAAATGCAAAAAGGATAAGAACGCATTGCCGATACGCTCCGCAGTATTGGCGTACTGGCGACGCTCATCCCTTATCCCCTCAAAAAGACCTTGCAATGTACCCCTGCTTAATGTTCCTGCCATTTTATCATTTTTTTTTGCAAAGATAAGTCGCATCATGAATTCTTTAAAATACACTACAAATTGCGAGCCTTACCTATATCCCTGAATATTTCGGTCAAGGCTGATGCCATAAGTCCATTGTAGCTTTCTCCGTAGAACTCCGCCTCATGCTCATTGAGTTTCATGACCGAAGCATAGTATTTCTGGCTGAACCAGTCGCGCCGTCCCTTTGGTTCGCCACCAGCAGTGCGACCACCCCATGCAGGTCCCACCTTCTTTGGCTCCTCAAGTCCATGCTCCTGACGATACTCCGCACCAAGAAAATTAAGGTCGCCATTGTTGATACGATGCGTTTTCGGTCCACCCTGTGCCTTGGTCCACTTGTACCACTCATGAGCCGGACCAACGCCAGCAGCCACATAGATACCATATAGCAGGAAGCTATGCTCGATAGTCGTCATGCTCCCTTGATTTAAATGCGCCTTGATGCTTGAATAGAGTGCGCCCGTATCAATGGTACGAAGTCGCTCCATGCGCTCACGCCAATAGGTGCCCATGGCATTGGTCCATCCTTCCTCGTATTTGCGAAGGTCGTCCATCACTTCTGCCATAGGCTAACATCATATTGTATGTCGATAGGCTCGTCGCTGTTGACCATGAAGTAGAGTCCAGTGACACCATTCATGCTGTATCGCCCCAACTCTGACGAATAGATGTGAGTAAGGTCAAGGAACTCCATCTGGTCCCCGTATGTCGCACGATCCTTGTCATAGAGCATACGACTGAGGAACTGGCGGAAGATATTCCTGCAGATGTTCAGCTTTTCCTCCCTGTCTTCCATATCCTCTCGCCTGTATGCTGCCAAAATCCACACGGTGTAGACATTGCGAGTGAAAAACGCCTCTCCCGTAGAGTGTGTGTTTGAATCTACGGTATCGGACACCATGACGAAGTTTGCCGCACGGCGAAACCGCTGCATGACACCCTGCACGCTGTCTGGTCCAGAACATATTGCAGGCTCGAACTGATACGCCTGACATATTTTATTCTCAGTAGCCAACTGTCGAAAATAGGCGATGGCATCAAATAAATTATCTGTCATAAGCTATGATTTTTTCATTTTCTCCTTAAACTCCTCCGCTTCACGAGCCTTATTATCAAGTTCGGTGAGGGCATCCCAACAGAGGGAGTCGTAGACTGCCTGCTGCTTGGTGATGTCACCATCCGTGAGCGCACGTATCTGCGCCTGCATGGCTGGCATGATGTCAGCCTGCCCCAAGCCCTCACCTGTCTTGGACGGCTTGAAGAAATGAGGGAAGTTGACTGCGAAGTATGCCTTGACACATGAGAACCACATGAAGACGTTGAGAAGCTCAAATGGCTTAAAATGCACGGTCTTATCGGATTTTCCCTTCTCGGTGCGGTACATCAGCCATCCCATCTTCTGCAGATATTCATCTCTCTTGTCGAGCATGAAGAGCTGGTAATACTTCTCCATGGTCAGGTAGTCAAGGAAGGTAACATCTCGCAGGAGCCTACCGACACAATGAAGCCCTGAGACGGACTCAAGAGGATGGTATTCCGTGAAATCATCGATGAAATCGAAGTTTCCGGCAAGGGAGAGGACCTCGTCATCTGTGATGTAGAAGACCTCAGGTCTACTTTTAGGTCTGCTTCGCTTAGATCTGGGATTTCTGGATGGGGTTGGTGGAGCAACAGCACAAGTGACCTGGCACTTCCATCCTGTGCGGGTCTTCTTAAGCACCTGAATTCCGCAGAGCCGGATGAAAATGTAAACCTTGCATACCGTATGGTCCTGGAATGTCGCCAGGACACTAAGGACATAGCGGAGCTGCGCCTGCGTGAGTGCCTGCCATGAGGTGGGCGCTTGGAAAGAAAACTCTTTTTTGCCATCATGCATTGAATATAAAGGCTGGTCTTGATTTTTCATTTTGAAACTCTTTGAAGTGATTAGCTTTATATGCCGAAGAATTGGCATAAATTGGAAATCTATCAATAAACTCATCAAGGAAGTTGAGCAAACGGCCTCGCTCATTGGAGTACGCCGTCATCAATCCCTCGGACAATAAAATCATCATACGTCGCAACTTGAAGATGACTGAGCCCGATATGTCGTCTCGCTCCTTGGCTCCCCGCTCCATGAGCAAGAATTCATCCATCTGGCTGTCTGAGATGAGCTTGCGAAGAACAACATCCGCCTCTGCCATTGCCGCCACCTTATCATTCCATTGCTGGGAAGTGAGCTGCCGTTTCGTCAGAAAGGCATATTGTTCATATCCATAGACCAGTAGTGTGATGCACCGCTGCGCCTGTTCCGACTCACCCCATCCCTTGGTGACAGCAAGCCATGTGAGCATCTCGCCCTCCGCCTTGATGTAAGCAACTCGGCACTGCTCAATGAGCGACTCCACACGGGATGATGATGCTGGCGAGACCTCGTCATTGCTCACGACACCAAATCCCGTAGGTGTGAGCACAAGGTCAAGATGACGAACCACCTCCAAGAATGCGCCCAGGCACACCGCTTTGACAACAGCATCGCAAAGACGCTCATTCGACTCCAAAACGGTCTCGCCTACATAGCCAAGGTACTGTTGCCGAATGTGGTTGTAGACTTCCTCGAAATGAGGTTCCACGGACTCGAAGACTTCCTCATGGGCAGATGTCGCCACAAGGATGCTGCGCTCAAAGTCCTGCTTAGTTATTTCCATTTTCATTGCCATTATTATTTACGAGTGATTTTTGCTGGTCCTTGTTTTTGTCAAGCGTTGTCAGCTCTATCATCGGCACATCCACGGTGATACCCTTGTCCGCCCATCCATTGTAATGGGCGATAACGTGCCAGGGCTTCGCCATGATGTCATGGCAAGCCTTCTCGAGACTCTGCTTAAGGATGAAAAGCTCCCGCTTGTCGGAGCCTGAATTATTCATCTGGCTCTTGCCCGGCGTTGCCCCGATAAGGTTGGGATGCACGCCCAAGGCGAAGCAGAGGGCATTGGAAGCCTCGCTCATGTCGTCGGCCCAGTCGCCACCCTCCTTTTTGCCCGAATCGGAAAGGTTGATGATGCGCACCATGCGCTGCTCCTTACCATTAGGGTCAAAGTAGTAGCCTGTGATGAGTGCCTTGCCTGCATTCTCAGGACCACATACAAAGTTTATGATATTATCTTTCTCCTGAAGAATACGCGCCTTGCGAAGATCAGGGTCTATGATGCCCTCATTGTTGCAGAGTTCCTCCCAATAGTCCCTGTGCACCTCTATCTGTATACGTGGAGCCGACGTATTCTTGATCATGTATCGCTTGCCGATGCCGATGAGTCGGTATATATCATACCAGGCATCATCAAAGATGCTGGCATAATATGGTATCGGGTAGAACTGATACCCCGGTGTAGGCATACGGCTGATGATGGCGAAGACACAATCCTTGCCAACGGCTGGCTCCTTATGAGTGACACCCGTATATGGGTCGGGTGCCTTGCCCATGCGAGCCATGAGGTCGCCCAGTGGGTCGTGAGGGTCAAGCAGCGGTATCATCTCGGCATGGACTGGCGACATGACATTGCGGAAGTCGCCAAAGAAAACATGCTCGATACGTCCCTGGGCATTTGGATATTGCAACCGGCAATAGGATGCATCCTTGTGCCGGACCTTGACGATGCGCCGATGGTCTTTTGACAAGATGACAACCGTGACATTCCAGAAGAAGAACTTCATGTCGGTAGCCTGCTCCATGAATACCTCATGGATGCTGTTGTGCAAGCAGAAATCCCGTATGTCGGAATCATGGGTGTCCTTTTTTGTCTCCCGGTCCATGAACCGCAAGCCCTGCCCATAGCAACACTGCACATTGAAGGCTTGCGCACGCTGCGCCACCATGTTGCCGCGAAGCAGGCGCTGGAGGATGTATGGCATATCATTGCCATCGCCATAGTTGACATACTCGTAGAGCTCTCCACCCACCTCGATGATGCCCGTGGTGGCATCGCCTACCTCTCCCGAGCCAAGGAAGCTGGTGTCCGTGCCATATTGCTGTTCTATGGTAGTGGAGTCGGTGATTTCGCTGACTCCCTCCACAGTAAGCGCAAAGCGGTCGTAAGAGCCTGAGGCTCCTAAGCGCCGCATGTTGTATTTGTTTTTGCTCATAGATAAACTGGTAATCCTAAGAATTTGAAGATGTATATGTCTGGTACTGTGCGCACCTCGCCATTGGCAGGATTGACCAAGCGATGGAAGCCACCTCGCCAGCTACCTCCGCCCACGAGCCAGCCATCGTAGCTAACAATCTCGCCATCCTGTGTCCAAGCGGTGAGGTTGACGGCAGCGTGGTCATGCTGCGCCTTGTCAAGCACCTTGAGAACCTCGTTGATATGATATGCCGTGTGTGCCATTATCAGTTGAATGTATTGTCGAATGTGTTGTCGAAGATACGCCCACCTCGCTGCAAGTCCAGAATCTTTTGCTGACGCTGCGCATAGATGTAGCTGAAAGTGTAACGTGGCATGGTGTCGTACAGGTTATCCCGCTTACTTTTAGAATCCGTGATGGTCACCCGCTTGCCCACTACGGGCGAACCGCCAATGATATTGACCAGATAGACCTCATCAGAACTAAAGAGGTCTTCCGCCCAGTTTGCCATCGAGGTGGTGAGATAGCCTGTATCTGCGTTGAAAGTACGGGTTTGAGTGATGCGGTAGTTGATTTTCTGACCACCAATGTAAGCAGCATCCCGGGTATACTCAGGGTTGACCTCATGCTTGCCAAGGCAATAGAGCAACTCCTGACAGCCAAAGCTGTTGGTAAAAAGCAGGATGGGCGCACAATCCGGACGCTCCTGGTCCATGATAAAAGTGAGACTGCGTGAGCCAGCCTTGACATCAAAATATGAGAGTGTCTTGCCCTTGGTCTCAAAATGTGAGGGCGAGACATCAATGGTGGTATAGACATCGTTGCCACCAATGGCAACGGCAGGGAAGTCCTTGGAGGTATCATCGCTATAGTATACAGTGACAGTGGCAGTTTCCTTGCCCATATAATGAAGGTACTCAAGGCGACCGATGGCGGTTGTCTTGGTATCCTGAATTAAAGTAAGGAAGTGAGTTTGCATGAACTCCTCACAGTCCTGTCCCATGATACATACATCGGCATAATAAACTTTCAGGTTGACCTGCTTAGAGTCTGCCTGCACGACATTTTCCCCATCGTCCCCCGATACGGACTGCTCGATGACAGACACGGACGCCTCGACAGCCAGCTGTTGCCGGGCATAAGGCTGGAAGATGTCCGACAAGTCCGACAACAAGACTTCTCCATCCGCAGGATAGAGGAGCTCCTCGTAGATGGACTTGGCGCCAAGCTTGATGGTAACCAGCAAGCGCGACTTGGATGTGAGGATATGGATGTCGGGAATGTTACAAAGGAAGCAACTGCCCGACGGCAATGATTTGACTGTCATATTATCTTTTTTGATGCAAAGATAACATGACTGATACGGACATAAAAATACGGAGAACCACCCTCACGAGCAGCCCTCCGCCAAGCTTGTAAGATTTTTCGTACCGTAAAGATACTAAAAACTTTTGAAAGCACAACTATTATATTATGAGAAAACTTAAAGAACCGGCATCACTTTTTCCCAGATGGCCCATGCCACCGTTCCGTCTGGCTGCGTGGCCACCTGATATTCATGATCAAGCATATATGTCACTATGACCTCAAAAGGCACAGATGCCATGGTGGCGAGCTCGCTTGCTATCACCTCGGTGGTCTTGAAGCACTTCTTGTATTCCTGCCCATTCTCGTCTTTGCGAGGCAGGTTGGAACGGAAATGAAAATATGCGTCCAGCATGCACTGGTTAATCTCTCGCATTGTGTAATCGTCTTCTTGCATAGTTCTTATTTTTTAATTGTTAGAAAAATGTCGCTCTGCGATGCGCCCCTCAGCCTGTACGGAGATATTAATCCAATACTCCAGCTGGGCAGCCCAGCCAGAATATTTGCACATCTGTCTTGAAACTCGTAGTGAAAGCATATCCAACTGTACGATATACCGCTCAATCAAGGTATGCGACAGTCGCTGTGTACAGAAGCCTACTTGCACCTTAGCCTCTTGCGTGAGACGGAACAGTTCCTTGTGAAGAGCATCAAGCTCCCACCATCGCTGCATGATATAGACTTGGGCATCCTTGCGTTTCTGGTTAAGGCACAGGACATCAATTTGCTTATTTCTTTTCATAACTCCCCTCCTTCCATAAGTCCACTTATTGCCATGAGGGCAAACACTACGACCAGGCCCACGAAGGTCTTCACCACGTCGCCGTAGGTGACGGTCTCCTCGCAGAGGAAGCTCATCGTCTCGCTCTTGGTCTTCAAGAGTCGCTTGGTCTCATACTTGAGGGTTGCCAATCCCTCCCTTAGGCTGATGCCAACAGGTCTCACCTGAAGCGCATCGATGTTCAATGTACTTTGCATATTGCATCGTCTTTATTCCATAAACAGCCGATTGTACAAAAGGGTGGCGGCTGCATTCCCCGTTGGAATAAAGACGATGACTATCCAGGAGGACAATTCAAATCTTACGGTTCATGCAGTCGCCATGTATCATGGGAAAACCATATTTCCCCAACTGGGAAAATGGTAACCTTTAGGCATAAAAAAAGCCTGCGGCGAGATGCCATAGGCGATAACGGACGCCCTGCCGGATAGATACACTATCGTCTTTATTCCGAGGGCAAAGGTAAGAAGAAAAAGTGGAACCGCCAAGGAAAAAGGGAAAAAATTTTATAAGGTATTAGTTTTTAACACTTCAATGCTTGTCTATTCGTCAAAAATCACTATATTTGCATCGGAATAAAATTGTAGTTATGGACATCATCAGAAACATATTAGCATTTTGCTGCACGTTTTACTTGATATATTTTATCACGTCAAGCGTACTGAACATGCTGTTTGCTCTTTCCAATGGTCAAGTCTCCAACATACAGAAAAAAACTGCCATCATTCTGGGAATCATAGCAGCCTCTCTCCTTATACCTTATTATTATTATCCAGCTTAATACTTGTTGC
The DNA here is from genome assembly GCA_934281565.1 of uncultured Prevotella sp. Lineage (GTDB taxonomy): Bacteria > Bacteroidota > Bacteroidia > Bacteroidales > Bacteroidaceae > Prevotella. Next base: position 2,385 of record CAKQXI010000032.1, on the reverse strand, counting down.
GATTTGCATTCTGCGCCTTATACAGTTCGATGGCAGCATCCTGAAAGTCTTTCGGCGTGTCTATTTTAAGGGAGTCGAGCGAGTTTTTAATAGCCTCTTTGGTCTCCCTGTCAACTTTGCGATCCATGTAGTCGCTGAGTTTTTTAACGAAACCATCTGTATATAGGTTTATATGTAGATCCTTGTAATCGACCTTAAAACCTCCGCCATTTATAGCCAATATGATAAAAGCCACGAAAAACAGCTTTGATTTATTTCCTGATATGAAATGAAGACTTCCTCTAGATTCCATTTGAACTTTAAGGATAACATCGTTGACTTGGCTAGGAACCTGTTGCTCCTGACAAAAACCATCAACTACCTCAAATATCTTCTCTAACCCATAGAAAGCTGATGTGGATACATTGTCATCCGTATTTATCTTGAGTACGACATGGAGCTCATCGTCCTTGCTGTAAAAGTCTGAAACGACATTGTCAAGATATGGGGCATAGTTTGATATGTCTGATATGGGATGCCGAGAATTAAACATGAGCTGTGCCTTAGGTGGCAGGTCAAGGCGAGTGGTATGTTTGATAATCTCGATGGGCAAACGTTTGACAAAAGGGCATCTGCCATTATCTTCTCTGGCATCAGCTTGGTCATAAACAGGACCAGTCACTCTACAAATGCTCACCTTGGATGAGGAATGGCTAGGCAATAGAATGATGTCGCCTGGTTTGATGACACGACAGAACCTAAGTAACTGTGAAGCGATATGACCAGGACGTGGAATGTTAGGAAAAAGTCTTTTCACCCTTCCTTTCAATTGTAAGTTTGCCTTGTGGAAATCAGCATTAAGCTGATTTATTTCATGTAGTGTGATTTGGTTGTATCCAATGCCAACGAAACCATTTCGGTCGTATTCCTCATAGTAATCTCCACCCATGGTTCTGACCATCCAGTAGCCTGTAGTCACCTGCACCTTTTGGACATAATCGTTAAGTCTTTCTATCGTAATCATATAAAAAACGACTCGCGCATCCAGAGGGCAGTCCTTCAGCACGAGCCATTACAGTTGCATATCGTTGATTTTGCATCCACGAGACCTGCCCGAATCGCGAAAGCATCATTGTTTATCATTGCTTGCGCAAAGATAAGATTTTATTTCAACATAGACAAAATATTTCGAGGAAAATTATTAATTTTGCAGTGGAATTTAGCAATATAATAAGGTATGGAAGAAAAAGACACCTCTCTGGACATCGCCATCATGGTAGTGAACATCATCTGCGCCATCGTCTCTTTGGTAGCTATGACATCAGTCTTGCTGCGTTCAATATAGTGAGGATGATGGTGATTTGCCGATTTAATAAAAACGCCCCCGATGCTCACGCACCAGGGGCTCAAGAGTTCATTTAATTTTTATGAAGTACAACCAACTGTACATGGTTGCCGTTTGGCTTTGGTCAGAAGCCTTGTTGTTGAAAACTTAAACAGTGACCATTTGTAATTCGTTAGCTAATCTGTGCAAGCCATTGGCGATTTTCTCGGCTTGCGCCGGGCGTGGCTTGGATATGCCAGAGGCATAGTGCGCCAGCTGTTTTTGGTTGATACCCGTGATGAGCTGGAGCGATGCAAAGGAGAAGATGCCACGATAGTACTCCAGGAGCGAACGAACGTCAAACTTGAATGATAGCTCATATTCCCCATCGAATACCGAAGGGTAATCCGTTCCTCTATCCTTGGCGCACTCTATCTCGAAGTCGATGCTCTCCTGCACGTAGTCACGGAATCCCTCGAAGTCGCCACTATAGGCAACCACCCAACCGGTGAGCAAGCTGCACGCTGCACTATATCCTTGCTCAGTACGAGCCGTGTCAATGATAACCTTGTTCATATCTTTAGTATTTAACTTTTCCACTGAGGGAGCGACCAAGGCTCTTGCCAAGATCGCTCAGTGTCAAAACCATAAATGCGCTATGCGAAACAGAATCAGCTCCGAAGAGCGGGCTGTGTTAAAACACAAGCCCTGATTGCTCTTCGATGCTTTTAAGCAGGAACCCCCAAACGTCATCGTTATCTCCACCGTTGACGGTAACCGTCCCCTTTTTGGTGGGGTGGACGAATTGTCGGTGACTTCCCTTCTGACGGTCTTTTACCCAACCGTCTTTCTTTAAGACCCTAAGGATCTTACTCACTTTAACTGTTTTCATAGATCGCTGTTTATTGATTTCAACACTGCAAAGGTAGTAATTTTACTACTAATCATCAAATATTTTCGCATAAATAATAACTATTTTACTATTATTTAACGAAAAGATACGAAAAGGCGGATTCCAGAAGCAAGTGCAAAGTTAATAAGAATATTTTGAAATCACTTCTGTAGGTGTCAAGAAACCTATC
>CAKQXI010000031.1 GCA_934281565.1 uncultured Prevotella sp. | reverse complement strand
TGTCTGGTGTCACCCTCTCCGACAAGAAGATTTCATTTACTGCAACAGAAGTAAATGGATGGATGCCAAACTCTGGCAGCAGTAGTAATGACGAAACTACTCGTGCAATGAGCACCGTTGGTTCTTACCATCCATTGCTCGTAAAGAGCGACTTAGGGAAACCATTGTATCTTCACCCAGTGGAGCAAGTGGGCACTTATTTCTATAATGACAAGGACGAGTTGGTTACTCGCTCTGGCGTTCCTTTATCTGAAATTAATAATCAGAATAGTATATCTACCAGAGGAACCAAGGTAACGGAGATTGGTGATGAAATCTTTGTCAGTGCTATATCTAAGAAAGACAATAATGAAGCAGGGTACTTTTCCTTTGAAAAGGCTACAAAGAGTGGCAGCATTTGGCATATTTCCAAAGATGAGTATTGGACTACGGATGCCACCTTATCGTTCTATGCCTATGCCCCAACTAATGCCAGTATGCTGTCCACAAGCGACAGTGAACTGTCGGGATATAGGACAGTTCACTATGTTGCAGGAACAGGAGATGATATTAAGTCACAACCAGACTTCATCGTGGCAAAGAGTGAGGACAATAGTCGTTCTACTACTGATGCTGTGAGTGCTGTGGATTTACATTTCTCTCATGCCTTGACAGCTGTAACTTTTGCTGTTGGCAAAGACATGGTTTCCGGTAAGATAAGCAAAATAACTGTCCGTGGCGTAAAAGGTGAGGGTGATTACAATATTGCCACCAATACTTGGAACACTGATAATGTTACTGCTGATGCAGAATACACGATAGATAATCTTGGTACTAATGGCGATGGTACAATAACAGGTGAGAAAGATGTAGCCCTTACCAATAATAACCAGACACTATTAATGATACCACAAGCATTAGGTTCAGATGCCGAAGTAGAGATAGTCTTTGACAATGACAATGGTCCAAAGACCCTTATCGCCAGTTTGAACGGTACAAGTTGGACGGCAGGACATAGCATTATTTATAAACTATCCGCTTCCGAAGTCACTACCCTTAGTTTAGGTAACATCGAGTTTCCTACCAACTGGAGCAGTAACTATGCAACAGGTAAGTTGAAGTCTGCTTATGACGGTACAGAGAAAGTAGGTCTGTTTGTCGTAGATGACCAAGGTTATATCCGAAATGCCAATGTTCAGTTGACTTATAATAGCAGTACCAAGTCTTGGAGCTTACCCAAGGATGTAAATATGTTGTTCTCTCCGAGGTTCAAATATTTTGCTTATTGTAATCCTACCAGCACAGACCTTAGTAATGATTTACCCCAAGCTGGCACTACGGTAACCAACACCAACGATGCTGCCAGTTTCTTTAATGATGTAATAAGTGCTTGGTCACCATCTTCCGACCAAAGCACTTTGGCAAAGTTAAATACCTGTGATTTGCAAATAGGTATGGCTAATATCAGCAGCACCGCAAGTAGTATCGACTTCAATATGACTCATGCCATGGCTCTTGCTGACATCACCTTGGGCAAAGGTCTTAATTATGAGCTTAGTGATAAGGCATATTCTTGGACTTCTGCCATGGTCAGTGACCAGTTTGTAGGCAATATTCCTTATGGCTTGTCTTATAATCATTATATAGCCATCGTAAATCCGAAAACTTCCACAAGTTTCAATGCCACCGTGAAAGGTTGGAAAGGTGCTTGGAAGAATGCTCTTTCTTATAGACCAAGTATAGCCGAGATAGAGAAGCAGACAGCAGAAAGAAGTACTGATGTTAATCAAGCTTATACCTTGGCATTGGGTGATGTCTATTATAAAAATGGAGCAATAACACACCTTGGTGAAGATTTGGAGCCAGCAGATGCCAACACACCTATTGGCGTGGTTGCATATATTGGCAATAATATCTGGACAGAAAGTGGCACAGGTAGTGGGTATGGCGGTCATGCTTTGGTCATGTGTTTAAAAACCGTTGGTTCACAAAAAGGTCCGACCGATCATGGTACAAACATGGCTTGGTATACTGGTGGCACTCCGTCAGACCTACCTAATGATAAATTCCCAAATGTCCAGAATAGTAGTTTAATTATAAATTCTTATAATAGTGTAGCTTATGGTTCAGGTTATACCGCAACCTTATATCTGATTAATAGTACAAATTATACAGCAGCAAGAGCAGCAAGAAATTATCAAGAACTTCCTGCTCCATCGAACAAGAGTACTGGCTGGTTCTTGCCATCGGCAGGTCAAGCGTATGCTGCCATTCTTCAATTGGGCAATGGTCCTACATCGTGGGCTTTGTATAATACTTTTAGTAATTCTGCTACGATTTGCAAGAATATTAATAATGCTTTGAGCATGAATAATACGAATACCAATTATACAAACTATTTCCAAAATGTAGCAAACTGTTGGGAATGGACTACTACGGAATGGGCTAATTTAAATGCTCACTCTGTTAGTACTGCCAATGGTGCAGGAAATATTTCTATAACCCCAGAATATTATAAAACGAATTCAGGGGGAACAGTTCGACCTTATCTTGCTTTTTAAATGAATACCATACCCACTATACTTACAGCACTAAGTGACTTATTTATGTTGTCTAAGTAAGTCACTTAGCGCCCCTAAATAAGTCATTTACGACAGCTAACTATGGTACTTAGCACTCTGAATTATGTCACTTAGTGAAAGTACTTCCTTTAGGTCTAACACAGTGCTTTCTATGGGTGTAATACAGTGCTTTATGACACCCTCATGAAGTACTGTGTTAGACCTAAAGGAAGTACTTCGTGGCACAGGCATGATATAGGTTGTTAGGTCATAAGAAAGCACTTTATGGAGGTGCAATCTTGCACTTCTTTTGACTTTTTTTGAAGAAAAAGTGAAAAAAGTTAGAGAAAAATTTGGTGGAACGAAATAAATGTAGTACCTTTGCAACCGCAAATCAGAAATGAGATGTTGCGGATAGCGCAATGTATTGCAAACGGGGTGTAGCGCAGCCCGGTAGCGCTCCTGGTTTGGGACCAGGTGGTCGCAGGTTCGAATCCTGTCGCCCCGACAAAAAGCTAAGAAGATTAATTCTTCTTAGCTTTTTTGGTATATACGACTGTTTGGTAAGAGTAATTAATATAACAAGGTATAGACATGATAATTACGATTGCGCGCCAATGTGGATGTGGCGCTGTTCATGTCGGCAAGTTGCTGGCTGAACATTATGGTATTCCTTTCTATACGAGAAAGAACTTGCTGGAAATGGCAAGCGAGAGAGGTGTATTGGAAGAAATGGAAGCGTTCTTTGATGAACGCCCAGTGGATGAACTGCTCTTTGCGATGTCTTCCTTTGGGGACAACCGTAAGGACTTGAACGAGAAACCGCTTCGCACGTTGGCGGATATGATTGGCAACGAGGATTGCATCATCATCGGACGGTGTGGCAATTATATCTTCCGTGAGCGAAAGGACTTGATTTCTGTGTTCTTGCATGGCAGCAAGCATAGTCGTATCGTGGATATACAAGACGAACGAGGGCTTTCTTGGAACGATGCCAAGGAGTTTGTGGAGCAAGTGGATGACTGTCGTGTTGCTTACCATAAGTACTACACTGGATTGACATGGGGCAACGCTGCCGACTATGACATTTGCCTTGACTGTACACGATTAGGTACGGAGATGACAGCCGACATGATAGAAACTTATATCAAGGAGATAGCACGATGAAATACCTTATACAGTTTTTAATCATCATTGCTTTCTCGTTTGTAGGAGAGCTGTTGCATTATTGTTTGCCTTTGCCAATACCAGCGAGTATCTACGGTATCGTGGTATTGTTCGTTGCCTTGGAAATGAAATGGATAAAAGTGAAAAACATTCGTGAGACCAGTAGTTTCTTGATAGCCATCATGCCAGTCATGTTCATTCCTGCAGCAGTGGGACTGATAGACTCATGGCAGTCGATAGGCAACAGTTGGTTGCAGTATATCGTGGTGACCGTGTTGAGTACCTTTATCGTGATGGGTGTGTCGGGATGGTTTACCCAGTATGTAATTCGTAGGGGAAAGGAGGCAAGCAAATGATTTCCATGTTTCAAGATTCTGTGTTCTTCGGCGTATTGGTTAGCTTGGCTTCTTATAGCATCGGACTTGCCTTGAAAATCAAGACTGGTTGGTCACTGATGAACCCCTTGTTAATCTCTATCATATTAGTGATAAGTATCTTGCTCTTGACAGGGGTAGATTATCAAACATATAGTGTGGGTGCCAACTGCATTAGCTATCTTCTTACGCCAGCAACAATCTGTCTGGCGGTGCCACTTTACCAACAAGTGGAGCTGTTGAAGAAAAACTATAAGGCTGTGATGATAGGCATTCTCTCGGGTGTATTGGCAAGCTTGTGTTCCGTATTGCTATTGGCGATACTCTTTCATTTTGACCATGCAGCCTACGTAACGTTCTTGCCAAAGTCCATCACGACGGCTATCGGCATCGGTGTATCGGAAGAATTAGGAGGTAATGTATCAGTTTCAGTAGTGGTCATTATCATAACAGGAGTGTTGGGCAATATCTTTGCCGAGAAATTCTTGAAGCTCTTGTCTATCAAGGAACCGATAGCCAAGGGTATAGCCATTGGCTGTTCGGCACACGCCCTTGGTACAGCAAGAGCTATGGAGATGGGCACGATAGAAGGTGCCATGAGCAGCCTTTCTATCGTGGTATGCGGTGTGATGACCGTAATAGGAGCTACTTTATTCTCCTACATTAACTTTTGACATATTGAAGGAGGACACCTTGCCAGCAGGAGAAACCACGCCGTTGATCTTGAAAAGGTGTTCCTTCTTGCTTCCGTCGTTGAGGTCGAGGTCTTGGCGAGCGGAGAACTGAACTTGATATTCATATTCGTTGTCACCAACCTCACGCTTCTTGATTTGATAATCGTTGTTGATGTGCCAGTTCATATTGACCACGTCGTCCTTGTAGAGTTTCTCCATGAAAGTAACCACATCGGCTTTGGTAGCGGAGCTTTTGCCAAGCAATGATGCAAGAACATCCTCACAAGTATCGGTAAGTCTACTGCTGTTATGGGAGTTGATGCTCTGGAAGAACTTGCGGAAGATACTGCTGACCATCTGTTTTTCCTCTGGTTGCAAGTCACGTCCGTTCACTTTCTTCAGTGCGTTCTCAGCTTCCTCAATATGGGAACCGTCGGCATGGGCACTCAAGTAAGCCTGATAACCATCCGCTGTGTCTTGGTTCTTGGCAAAAGCCCAGTCAATGGAATCAATCTTGTTGTTCACCTCTTGCTTATGTGGACTGTTAGGGTATTTCTGCAAGTAAGCCTCCAAGGCTTCCTTTGAGCCACTGACAAGTGCATTAGTCCAGTCCATGTCACCTTGTTTGAGCAAGGTGAGGTGAGCTTGGATGGAGTCGATATGCGCTTGGTTGGTATCTTTGTAGGTATCGAGATAGCTTTGCAACACCATTGGGTCAGTGCTCTGCATGGCATATTCGTATGCTTCTTCCTCCTTGTTCTTGTTGGCACTGTCATAGAAATAGTACATGATGCCACATACGATGGCAGCAAAGATGAACGAGAAGATGATGATGGAGCGGTTAGACTTACGTGGCACAGGAGGTGGAAGCGTAGTCTTCTTCTTAGTCTGTTGTTCGGTTACAGGTCGCTGTGGCTCTGGGGCGATAGGGGGAGTAATAGGAGACTTTTTGACTGGGGGCGTAGCTGGTTCCTCAGTGTGACCAACGCTTGCTAAATTCTCATTGGGAGCATAGCAGTTAGGGCACAGTTTCTGATAGTTGAAATAAATCTCTCCGCAGTTAGAGCATTTAGTAATCTTACCTGCGATTTCTACGCCACAGCTTGGGCAAGTTGGTGCTTTATCACTGATCTGATGTCCGCACTCAGGGCATTTAATGATAGCCATTATCTAATAATATTTTGTTCTTTAAAGTTATAGATTCTTGTTCTTATTATAAAGGGGTGTCATTGGATTTAAGCAAGGGTCATCGGTGCCGAAAACGGATTTCACGTAGCTTATGTCCTTCCATGAAACGGCTTTTGTCTACATATCCGTTGATGCCGTTCAATCTTCCCTTACCTGTATATTGCCACATCTCAAAGTCCCTGCCGTCTTTCAACACGGGGATGCGACGTGTGTACTGGGCAATCATGAGCTTATAGTTGTCTACTTTGCCTGCTAAGTTATAGTCGTAGAAGTTTGCGCCCGTATAGATAAGTGGCTTCTGTCGGTAGACTTTCTCCACCAAGTGCAGGAACTTAAACAGTGAGTCGCAGAACTCCTCGGTACCTAATCCGCTTCGGGTTTCCACATCAATCATGGGCAACAAGTCTTGGTCTGCAGGTCGGCATTGCGCAATGAAGTTCTCCAATTGTGTCTGTTGTGGGATGCGGGCACGATAGAAATGGTACGAGCCTACTTTCAATCCATATTGGTGAGCCAAGTCAATGTTTTGCTTGTACTTGCTGTCCACGTTGCTTCCACCTTCGGTAGCCTTGAGATAGACGTATGCTATCTTGTTGTTGTCGCCAACGGTCTCCCAGAATACATTACCCTGGTAGTGGCTGAGGTCGATGCCATGCACGTGCTGGCAAGTGTCTTCACACTGCACTTGTGCATGGATACCTAAGGATAGTATAGTCGTGATGATAGTTATGATTGTTCTTTTCATAACTGCAAAGGTACAAAAAAGAAAAGAGATAAGGGCAGATAACGCTCTTTTTTTAGATATATTTTATATTTGTGTCTTTCTGTGACGATGATTATTCCTCAATATTCGACAATGAACTGAAAAACTTGTTCATGAAGTTGCTGATGGTCTCGATGGGTGCGTATTCAAAATATCGCATACTTCGGCGTAAGTTCTTGCGCATGGTTCCCTTTGCGATGTGTACGAATCCAGTCCCTGTTTGTATGAACTCGATGGCTTGTTGCTCTTGGACATTGTAGTAAAGCGAGCGTACCGTAAGACTGTAAGCACCTCGTTCTATGTGGTGAACGAAAGGAACTTCTTCCTTTTCAAAATCAAAGAAAGTGATCAGCACGCTGCCCTCCAGTTGTGCCATGCGCTGGATATGCAGCTTGTAGAGCCATTTTTCAAGTTTCACGAAGTCAACCTTGTTGCCACGAGTGCGCAAAAACTTGCCAAGTTGGATGATGCCCCTTAGGTTGATGCCATTGGCAAGTGTGGCGTTTACGTTGCTTACGAGCAGTCGGAGCAGGTAGATGGTTTCCACCGATGTGTCGATGGCATGGCGTTCCTCGTTCTGGATGGAAATGAGACGACGGTTGAGGAAATTATTGTTCATGAGGACTTCCCCTGAAGGAATATCCTCAAGGTTCTTCATCATCTTGCCAATCTTCTTTTTCTTGAAGTTGGTCATAGGCTCCATTTCTTCCTTGATGTCGAAGTTCTCGGAGCGTAGTTGTATGAAAAGGTTTCGTTGTAAGAAGTCCATCATGAAAAGTTGCTGTTCAATATTTAACGTTCTACATTAGCTATATTTCTTTGGGTATCTGAAAGCGATAGCCAACAAGGCTGCCACTCCGATAGCCATCGGATAATAGAGGTAGGGCAGGATGTCGAGTGGACTGAGATTGGACAGTCCTGCTGCCAGAAGCATCTGCACGCTATATGGGATAAGGCCTTGTATCATGCAGGAGAAAGTATCCAAGATGCTGGCAGCCTTTCGGTTATCAACGCCAAACTTATCTCCAATCTTCTTGGAGATGTTGCCTACCGTCAAGATAGCCACGGTATTGTTGGCTGTGCAGAGGTTCACCATCGAGACAAGGGCGGCGATAGCCAATTCGGCACCTCGTTTCGTACTGATATGTGCCGTAATCTTGTCGATGATGAAGTTGATGCCTCCATTCTCCCTGATAATCTCCAACATACCGCCAGCCATCATGGCGATGATAATCAGCTCGCCCATGCCTGTTACACCATCACCCATTGCCTGAAACCATCCAAAGAGGTTGTAAGTGCCGTGCATCCCAAGGTATCCGCCGATGATGCCGATGGCACCGCATAGCAAGGCACCCAAGGTAAGCACAGCCATCACGTTCATGCCAGCAATCGCCGTTATCAGTACGACAAGGTAAGGTATGACCTTGATATATTCCACTTCGCCAACTTCAGTAGGGGCTTTGGTTCCTGCTCCCATGGCGGCATAGACAAGGAGGATGGCACAAGCGGCTGGTATGACGATAAGTGAATTGACATGGAACTTATCACTCATTCGACACTCCTGTGTCTGTGTGGCAACGACCGTTGTGTCGGATATGAAAGAAAGATTGTCACCAAAGTATGCACCGCCCACGATGATAGCCACTATCATACCTACATTGGCATCGATGGAGTGGGCGATACCAGCGGCGATAGGCACAAGTGCCACGACTGTTCCGACACTGGTTCCAATGGATAGCGAGATAAAGCAAGCTGCCAAGAACAAACCGGGCAAGATCATGTTGGTTGGCAAGATGCTAAGGGCAAGGTTGACCGTGGCATCAACGGAACCCATAGCCTTGGCAGAGGCTGCGAATGCACCTGCCAGTACATATATCCAGAGCATGAGCATCAGATTGCTGGCACCAGCACCTTTGCTATATGTGTCGATGCGCTTCTTCACTGGGATACCTCCTGAGATGGCGACCGCATAAATGCTGGAAATCATGAATGCTACGGTAAGGGACAAGTTCATGTTCTTGTCATCGCTCTCCACTGAGTAGATGGTGAAAAGGGCTATCAGACCTATTAGTAAAATCAAGGGCGACAATGCCAGTAATCCTTTTTTAGTGCTCATGTGTGTTATGTTGTTTGTAATATCTTCTCTTTTATCTCTTTATCCTCATCTGCTTTATTTCTTTATCTTCACCTGTATCTTGGCAGGGAAAGAATAGCGCAAGTCACCTCTGTTGTAGAGGGTGCTGCGCAGGTTCTCGGCTGTACGTGGAGCCAAGGCATTGTAGAGGGTCTTGCCCTTATATACTACCTTTACTTTCTTGTCAAGGTCTACGATGTCGTCGTTGAGCCAGAGTGTAAGGGTAGAGTAGTCGCACTGGCTGATATTGATGATGTTGCCGTCTACTTGGAGGCGTACCATCTTGCCACGTGCCATCTCGTTGGCTGGTGCCGTGAGCCAGTAGAATGAAGGGCGAAGCACTTCCTCTTGTCCCCATACAATCTTCTTAGGATAAGGGTTGCGGGTGTATTTAGCCATCCAGCTAACGGCAGCAGTATCTACACGGTTCATCCAGTGTGCCATACCGTCTACGATATGAGTCTCGTGGATGTAACCCTCTGGGTCGTTATGTTGGAGTGAGTCCATTTCCACGCCTCGTTTGGTGTCTTCCAAGTTGCGGTTATAAGCGCCATCCAAGGCACCGCACCATATCATGAAAGGTGTGTTGCGCAAGTTCTCAAGGCGTACATCCCCAGGATGACCAGCCATCATGGAGGCTGCAGCCCATCTGTCTGCCATACGTGGAGCCATTCTCCATACACCGTCACCACCAGCGGAGTAACCCATGATATAGATACGGTCTGGATTGACATTTCCACAGGCTTGCGCCATGACAATCAAAGTTTCATAGAACTTATCGAGGTCAGGTTTGCACCACATATCCCAGTCATCATGAGGAGCACGGGGAGCGATGTACCAAGCGTTCTCTGGCACATAAAGATGCTTCTGGTTGTCCCATTGCTGGTTGTTCATCTCGGCAGGACCGCTACCGCCACCATGCAGGGATATGTAAAGGGAAAATCCACCCTTAGGCATCTTGCCATATCTGTTCTCCCAGTATCTCATCGTGCGACCATTCGCCTTGACGACACTGGTGTTCCAGTCATCGATGTATTTCTCTCTCATTTCCGTCAGCCATCCCTTGGCTATGGAATCCTTGGCTTGCTGGGCTTCGCTCTTGGAAAGAGAAGCCTGTGCATTCATTGTGCTTACTCCGCACATCATGGCTGTGACCGCCAACAATGCAATCTTGCTTACTTGACAAAAGTTGTGTTTCATTTCTTGTTTGGTTTTATGATGTTATATTCTAATCTATAATTGTGTACGGCGATAGAAATCAACGTTCTCTTTCATCAACAATTCTATCGGCATATAGTTGACCGGTGTGACTTTCTTCTTGAGCACAATGGCACGAAAGAGAGTCTCCACGCAAGAATATCCTTGCATATAAGCGTGCTGTGCAATCAGGAACGAGATGCTTCCCTCACGCAGGCATCTGGCGTTCTTGCCCACCATGTCGTAACCCATGATTTGAATGTCACGGCGGTTGGCTTTCAAGAGGAAGTCGCCCACGATATGTGCCTTCGAGGTCATAGTGATGCAATGGTGAGTGTCGGGATGTTCCTCGAAGTATTTCTCCAGCATCTTGATGTATTCGGAGCGAGTACCGTTGAGCGGTAAGTCGAGGTCTATGATCTTGACCTTGGGGAAGTGGTCGTGCATATAATGGCGAAATCCCACCTCACGGTTGTCCTGCTGCTTGCTCACGACACGACCATCCTTGGTCTGCCTCATCACCATGATCTCCGTCTCCTTGTTGGCAATCATCATGAGCATCTTCGCAGCGAAGTAACCACTGCAGAAAGAGTCTTGACCGAAGAAAGACAATGGACGGAGATCGGGCATATAAGAGTCAAGCAAGATGAATGGGATGCCCTTGGCGTGCAGTTGCTCGGTAAATTCACGAGTGACTTCAAGAGAGGATGGTACGACGATGACGCCATCGGGCATAGCCGCCAATATCTCCTTGCCTGTCTCTTGGAATGATTCTTCGCTGGAACGCTCGTAGAAAGTAATCTCTAAGCTGATGTGGAAGTCACGCCTCACATCCTCACATTTGCGTGCTCCTTCCTCTATTTCTTCCCAATAGGCCTCTGACTCATGCTTAGGTATCAGGAGATAGAATACGTACGACTTGTTATATGCCAATGCACTGGCATACATATTGGGTTGGTAATTCATTTCCTTGAGCGCTTTCTCCACCTTCTCACGTGCAGGCTTAGAAACGTTGGGGCGGTCGTGAAGCACTCTGTCTACGGTTCCTACGGATACGCCAGCTCTTTCGGCAATATCTTTAATTCTTATCTTTTCGGTCATTATATTGTTGTTTTGACATGATTGTGTGCGACCACAAACACATTTTTTCGGCACAAATATACAATAAAAAAACGAATTGTGCGAATGCACAGCACTTTTTTTGCTGGAAAAACAAAAAAAGATTGGTTTTATTTCGCTTATTCGGGATTTTATGGTTACTTTTGCCCTCATCAGACAGGCAGTTCATACATATCGTTCAAGTGGCATCGTTGTTCTCATGATGACGATGACGGTGCTTTTCCTTTCGGCTTGCTCACCATCACGAAAGAGTGAGGTAGATGAGTTGAATGACAGGTCTTATGCCTATCATTATCGTAATTTAGACTCTGTTAAAGTGCTGGCGCAGAGAGCTTTGAAACTATCTGGCGATTATGGGGAAGGCTATGCCGAGGCTTGTAACAACATGGCTTTCGTGGCTATGGCAAAGATGAGGCTGGACGAGGCAAAGCAATGGTTGGCACAAGTGGAGGAACATACCAACAACCAGATAGAGCTTCTGGTGGCTGATGTGCAATATATGCGTATCTGCCAGCGTGAGGCTCGTAACAAAGATTTTTATGCTTACCGAGAAGTGGCGATGCGCCGATTACGCCGTATCGGGGAAGAAGCTGACAACCTGCCACCTCGTGAACGTAAGCGTGCCATCTATGCTCATTCCGAGTTTGATATTGTTGCAGCCACTTACTTTTATTATGTAGGCTTGGACGAACCGATGCTCAAGGCTCTCAATGACCTTGACCCCGATGCCTTGGAACAAGATACGGCGCAGTATCTCAACTATTTATATAATTATGGCTCTGGCGGTGCTTTAACCCAAGGAACACAGGAGGAAATCTATCAGGCTGAGTTTGACAATTTGGTGAGATGCTATATGTTGGCAAGTGCTGGAGACACTTATCCCTATTGGCAGGCACAGGCGTTGCAAGCGTTGAGCGAGCATCTTCAGAAGCCTGCGATGAGAGAGTTTCTAATCAAGAACAACTTGCCTGCCATCCAGTATCTTAACATAGACCACATGGCAAACAATCTGTTGGCTGGAAACTTCGCACAACGTGCGCTCAATCTCTTTTCTTCGTATGGCGATGTTTATCAGCGAGCAGGAACATACCGCACGTTGGCGGAATGTTATCGTGCCATCAAGGATTACCATTCTGCGATAACTTGTCTCAACCTTGCATTGAACGAGAACAAGGCTATCAGTGCAGCACCCGACCTTGTGGCTTCCATCCGTGAGCAACTTAGCTTGGTATATTCTGCCATTGATGACAAGCCAAAGAGTGATTATAACCGCAACATCTACCTGGACTTGCAAGAACAATCTCGACAAGACCGACAGTTGGAAGCTCGTGCCGCACTCCTTGACAAGAACTCTTATCAACTTAACTGGATGATTGCGGCTGTAGTGGCTATGATAGTCTTGGTGATATTCTTGCTGTATTTCTTTGACCGCTTGAGGAGGAAGAAAGACAAGGAAAACTCTGTGTCTAAACTTCTTGAACCATTGAATGAGTGGAAAGAAAGGAATATTCAGCGTATCAATGACTTAAACGACAGGAAAGAAGAAATAGACGAAGCTATCCAGATGGCACGCATCCATGTACTCGACAATAAGAAACGCAACTTAGAGCAACGTGCCAAGATAGCGTTGGTAAATAGTATCACCCCTTTCATTGACCGTATGATAAACGAGGTAAACCGACTTGCTGAGGGACAGGATACGGAGGAAGTAAGGCAAGAACGTTACCAATATATATCCGAGCTGACGGATAAGATTAACCAATATAATGATGTCTTAACTCAATGGATACAGATGCGACAGGGTACCTTGAGCCTCCATATAGAGAGTTTCCCGTTGCAACCGCTCTTTGATATTGTGGCGAAAGGCAAGATGAACTATCAGATGAAAGGCATCGAACTGGATATACATCCCACGGATGCCGTGGTAAAGGCAGACCGAACCTTGACACTTTTCATGATCAACACCATTGCCGACAATGCTCGTAAGTTTACGCAAGGTGGTGGCAAGGTTTCCATCGGTGCGCAAGTACAGGCTGATTATGTGGAAGTGGTGATTTCTGATAACGGAAAGGGTATGGACGAGGCTACCTTGGCTCATGTGTTCGACCGTACTTATACTGGAGGTCATGGCTTTGGACTGTTGAACTGCAAAGGTATCATAGAGAAATATAAGAAACTGAGCCATATCTTCCATGTCTGTGACATACAGGCAGAGAGCGAGGTAGGGAAGGGCAGTAAGTTTGTCTTCCGATTGCCACGGGGTATGCAACGGTTGATGCTCGTTGGTGTTCTGCTCATGGGTATGTTGGTGGGCAACGCACTTCCTATGGTGGCGAAGTCGGTGCATCTACTTCGAGCCAGTGCCTTTGCCGACAGCACTTATTTCAGCAATATCAATGGGGAATATCGCAAGACCTTGCAGTTTGCCGATTCCTCTCGTTATTATCTCAACCAGTATTATCTTTCCATCCATCCCGATGGAAAAGATTTGATGGTGAGGATGCCGAAAGGAAACGGAGCGGCAGAACTAAAATGGCTTCGTGATAGTTTGCCTACCAATTATGATGTAATCCTCGATATTCGGAACGAGAGTGCCGTGGCAGCCTTGGCACTTCACGAATGGCAGCTTTACCATAGCAACAACAAGATATACACCCAACTGTTTCGTGAGCGTAGTGCCGACAAGACACTTCCTGACTATGTTCGTACCATGCAAGTCTCGGAGAACTCAAAGACTGTTGCCGTTATCTTGCTTGTGCTTTTGCTGTTGCAGTTGCCATTGGCTTATTACTTCCTGTATTTCCGTCATGTATTGAGTTATCGTTTCGCCATCGAGAAGCTGAATGGTATCAACAAGGTTCTTTTGAGCGAAGTTTCCGATGAGGCGAAACTGGAGAAGATACAGTTGTTGTGGGATAGGCATGGTGGATTGAAGAACATCAACCAGCAGCTTAACGAACTGGTGATGCAGATAGAGGATGCCCTTAGGCAAAGTGTGGCTACCTCCAAGAGTGAGGCGGTGAACATAGAACTGGCAGAAGACGAACTGCATCGGGCTGAGTATGAGAACGCCCAGTTGCATATCTCTAACTCTGTGTTGGATAATTGCTTATCTACGTTGAAGCACGAGACGATGTATTATCCATCCCGCATCCGACAGCTTATAGACAGCCATTCGACGGATGTGCAGTCGTTGCGTGAGTTGGTGGATTATTATAAGTCACTGTACTCCATGCTTAGTACACAGGCGATGCAGCAAGTGGAGGGGAATGTCAAGTTAGACCGTGACAAGTTGGTCTATCTCTTTGATGTACTATATAAGGAGGGAGGAAGCAAGGAGATAACGAACAAGGAGAGTGGCATAGGCAGTCATTATACGACATTCTGTGTACCCATGCCCAAGCTGAGACTTTCGGAGCAACAATGCACGGAACTTTTTACTCCACTTACTGCCAACCTGAAATTCCTGCTTTGTCGCCAGATAGTAAGGGAGATAGGGGAGGTGACGAATATGCGTGGATGCGGTATCTCGGCATCGCTTTCAAAGGCGGGTGTCGTAGTGGTGGATGTCGTATTGCCCAAGAGTATCGATGAAAAATATAAAATAAGGATATGAACAATTTTAAGGTGATTATAGTAGAGGATGTGCCTTTGGAACTGAAAGGTACGGAGGGAATATTCAAGAATGATATTCCAGAGGCTGAGATTATAGGTACGGCTGAGAGCGAGATAGCTTATTGGAAACTGATAAAGCAGCAGTTGCCAGACCTTGTGCTCCTTGACCTCGGTCTTGGTGGCTCTACCACTGTGGGCGTGGAGATTTGTAGACAGACCAAAGAGCAATATCCCGATGTAAAGGTACTTATCTTTACGGGTGAGATCTTGAATGAGAAGCTATGGGTCGATGTGCTGGATGCTGGTTGTGATGGCATCATCTTAAAGAGTGGCGAACTCTTGACCAGAGGGGATGTCGCAAGTTGCATGAGTGGCAAGAAGATGGTTTTCAATCAACCGATACTGCAAAAGATAGTGGAACGGTTTAAGAAAAGTGTCAATAATCAACTGATGAGGCAGGAGGCATTGGTAAACTATGAGATTGATGAATATGATGAGCGTTTCCTACGCCATTTGGCATTGGGATTTACCAAGGAGCAAATAACCAATCTGCGTGGTATGCCTTTTGGTGTCAAGAGCTTGGAGAAACGGCAGAACGAACTGGTTCAGAAGTTTTTTCCCGATGGAAACAATGGCATGAATATCAATGCTACCCGACTGGTAGTAAGGGCTTTGGAACTTCGTATCCTTGATATTGACAATCTGCATGCCGATGAGGAATAGGTTTTTCAATAAGACAGAATGAGAAATAAGATCATGGCATATATCGCCTTGGCTTTGGTCGTAGCCCAAGTGCTATTGGTATTGACATCGTGGCTTATCACGGCTGCGATGCCAGAGGTATTCGACCATTCCTTGTTGAGTGCGGAGGGTATCAGGTGGTTCTTCGGACGGTTTCAAGACAACTTAGCTTCACCTCTCTTGGTATGGTTGCTCTTGGCAAGCATAGCATTGGGAGCATTGCAAAAGAGCGGGCTTAGTCATTTTGATGTCTCTGAGTATCGGCAACGTATTGCGATGAGGCTGGTTGTCTTTGAACTTGTTATCTTCTTGGCTATCATCATGGCTTTGACATTGGTGCCCCATGCCATCTTGCTTAATGTGATGGGAGGACTTTATCCAAGTAGTTTTTCCATGAGCATCGTTCCTTATATATGCTTTGTCGTGATGTTTGTCAGCGTCAGCTTTGGGGTGATGAGTGGCAAGCTCAAGGGAATGGAAAGTGTGTTTGGCGCATTGACCGTGGGTATCTCCCGAATGTCGCCAATCTTTGTCATCTATGTATTGGCGATGCAGTTTTACTACTCATTGATGTTTCTTTTTTCCACATTTCTATCATAATATATAAGTAAAGGCTTTCCTTTCTCCCTTGGGGAGCATAGGAAAGCCTTTTGGCAACTCTCTAATTTTAATTTATATTATTTCATCCATTATCATCTATGTCCGCCACCGAAGTGACCGCTTCCGCTAAAGTTTCCGTTGCTGCGTGTAGAACTGCTTCCTCCGAAGCTACCTCCTCGGTTTCCACCTCCGAAAGAACGACTGCCATTACCAAATGAGCTGTTGTTTGGGGTAGAGCGTGGAGTAAAACTTCTGCTTGGAGAAGCATTGCCATTTCCGAAAGAGCGATTGCTACCATTTCCAAAGACATTAGAACGATTGTTGTCGGATGGACGACTGCCGTTTCCGAAAGAACCATTGCCATTGAATGGTCCGTTTCCATAGGATGATGGGCGAGTGACGGTAGTGCGTGTACTGCTCTGGCGGTTTAGATTGCCAAAGCTCCTGCCTCGGCCAAAGTCACCACGATTGAAACCATCTCTCATTCCTATACGTGGAGCAGCACCAGGGCGTGGTCTGCCAAATTCACGACCATGATACCAGCTTCTTCCACCGTTTACTCGCCAGCTATGACCACCACGATAAACGGTATAGAAGTGTGGGCGACCGAAGAAGAAATAGTCTCTCCTTGGATAGCGGGCATAGATGCCGAAGTGCCAGTAACCACCATCCCAATAGAGTGGGCGATAGAAGTAAGAGGCGTTTAAGAATGTGCGATACTGCCAGTCGAGCAAGATATAGCTCAAGTCCATGTTGCGCTGGCGCCAGCATATACCATAGAGGTCATCATAGTTGTTGATACTCATCAGGTAATCTAAGTTTACTTCGTATGCAGCTTCATATTGGTCGTCGGTCAAGTTGAGTTCATAAGCCATCTTGTCGGTCAAGAAAAGAGCTTGCTGACGAGCCTGCTCATAACTCATTGCAGAAGCAGATACTGTTATCGTAAACAGTGCTACTAAGGCTAATATCAACTTTTTCATAATCGTATATTTTATATTGTTATACTTCTTGTTATTGGTGTTCCAAAGAGATGTTCCTCTTGTTCACGTTGCAAAGATAGAATAAAAGTGTAACAATATAAAAGGATTTTCCCTAAAGAGGGAGGGGAATTTCCCTAAAGGGTATTTTGGGGAAGTTATTAGAGAAGTGAATTTAAAGGAGTTAGAGAAGTTAAAGAAGTTATAGCCATCAGCTTATTTAGCTTATTTTAAACCATAACCAAGCTATAAAACATTTGGCTTTAACTTCTAACGACCGTAGGGAGTGATAACTTCTTTAATTTCTCTAAATTCTCTACTTCAATAATTATTTTTGAAGTTCAATACCAGCTTCAAACTTGGTAGTATCGTTCATGATGGTTGGCAATTGAGTTGCAATGCCCTTTAATAGCTGGAGTGATTCGTCCTTCGTGTCTTGAATTTTCTCAAGCTGGGCAAGCAAGGTTGTAAGTAATGACTGAACGAATTCCTTTTTTACATAAAAATATACTTTGCTCTTGTCACCGTTCCAACGAAGATTTACAGGGATATCTTTTGAATATTGGTTAAGGATGTTTGACAATTGAGCTTTTTCTTCAGCGTCCAAGCCTTCCGTAATTTTATCAGTGTTAAGATACAAAGTGATTAAGTTGTCATTTACAACTTTGTATGTTGCATAACCTGTTGCTGTCTTCCAATCAGTGTCTGTTGCTTCATCCTTGTATTGTGCTGTAAGAGTACCATCAGCATTGAATGTTACACTCTTGAATACGGTTGGCAAAGATGCATTAGCCATATTTGCTGCCAAAGGAAGTGCCTGTTTTTTAAGATCCATAGTTATAGGAGTATCGCCCATTGGAATATTGATGGAAGTATTTTCTTCTCCTTCCCAGTTCAATTTTACAGAACCTTCATATGAACTTTCATCTGTTTCTTCTACATTCCATGTACCCTCCAAGGCCTCTAAACGTTGTGTGTTATTGTTGTCATCGTCGCTACTACAAGCGGTAAAAACTAATGTGCAGATAACTGCCAGTAAATAAAAATACTTTTTCATTTTTCTTGTTTAACTTTATAAATTATAATTGATAAAATAAATTCCTTTTATATGTGGAAGTCCTTACTTCAACTGATAGATAATTCCGATAGTACCATAGATTGGATACATACTCTGTTCAATGACTGTGAAGTTCTTCTTGAAAATCTCAGAGAGTCCCCAAGTAAGTCCTATGGATGCCCCCCAACGATTGGTAATATACCAGTCTGCACCCAAGTCTATGCCAAACTGCCAGTTGCGCATATCATCGGAAAAGTCATATTCACCTCGTTCACCCTCATTGTGACCCAGTTCAACTTTCTGACCAGTAGGGTCACCAATAGGATGCCCTTCCTCTTGACGGCGCAGATAACCATCGTATGCCCAACCCTCAAACTTCTTGGAAGTGACATAGGAGAAATAGGGACCGAGCTTCAAACGTACCTTGTTGCTGATATCGTATGTGCCTTGCACTGGAATAGTGACGAGCGATTGGTCTACTTTGGTAACTACGCTACCTGTGAAGATACCTTCCAATTCCTCTCCACCACGTACTATCTTCATGTGATACCCCTTGACACCAGCATCTGTTTTCATGCCTTTGTTCTCGAAGTGGATACCGAACATCATGCCCCATTTCTCATTGAAAGGACGAAAGGCATCAATGCCTAATGTAAAGTTAGGACGAAGTGTATAGCTGTGCAATGTACGGATGCTGGCTGGCATACCGATTGGTGCCGTTCCTCCTAAGTTTTAGCCTACTGGGGCATAGGACTTGAAGTTATGGTTCGCCGACCTTGCAGGCATACCTAAGCATAGTAGCAAGGCGACGATAATATTATGATATTTATTCCTGAGTATCATCATTTCTTTTTCTAATTATTATTGTTATTCTCACAAGTGATGCTAAACTTGTCAATCCATAAAGTACTGCCTACTGCTCCCATAAATTCCGCTCCCTTGGTACTGGACGAGCAGACGATGGCGAGACTATAACCACCATTCTTTAGTTTCTTGCCATCAATGTCCTTCTTATAGACAAAGTTGATGTTGAATGGTGTCCATGTGGTAGTCTTGTCAATGTCTGGAAGAATGGCGAGTGCAACGACTTGCTCGCTGGTCTGCACATTGTCACCATATAATACAATAGCATTGCCTGCCGTATCATGGTTGTCGTATAGAACGGCATAGATAGTGCCTTTGTCTTGTGCATCAAGCACATTCATATTCTTGTCTGTATATGTTTCTCCCGGTAAATACTTATAATATCCACTGAAAGTTACAGGCTTGGAAATGAATGAGAAAGGACGACCAAACTTGGTTGCTTTCATTGCATCTTGAAGTGCATTTTGTGGGTCGAAGCTACCAATGAAAAGATTACCGGCAGCGATAGGTTTCTTTACCATGTCGGCTAACTTACTGGTACGGCAGGTTGTGAGCTTTACACAAGCACCGTCATAACCATCTTTGTCAGGGGCTGTAGGGTATTCATCAGGCTTGGCAGAGCCATTGCTAATGTTGAAGCCAGGGTTTCCTGTTGCCCATATACCAATGTTGGAGAAGTTACCATCTCCCTCGTCCCAAGGCTCAAGCCAAGTATAATACTTGTTGTTGATAAGTGAGGAAGTCTCAAAGTCGCAAGTCAGCTTATCTTTGATGGTAAGCAGGTTCTTTACCGAAACGGTATATGTGCGAGTCCAGTTCTTGTCCTCTGATGTAACAACGTATGTTACTGGACCTTGTGAGAAATCTTGTATAGAACCACTTTCTGGTGAGATTGTTGCCCCCGGAGTTAGTCTAAACTGAGGTGCTAACTTGGTGATGTCTGCGGAAACTTTCATCGTAAACGTGATGTTGGTTTCATTCGATTGCACTTTAACAAGTGTATCTGTTATATTCTCAAACATCTTCGTTGGCTTGTCTGTATGAATGTATGCCTGTTCGATGTCACATTCCGCATTGAGAGGTTCATCTTTAAAGCAAGAGGTGAAAAATAAGCAACCCAATGTAAAGAGGGCTGCGGTTGTTATTCTTGAATATCTCATATACAAATATTACTGTTTAATTTAATTACCGTCTGCAAAATTACTCAAAAAACTCAAATAGACCAAATGTTTTTCTACTTATTTTTACTTTTCGTTCTACTTTTTTGAGATTATAAATCTTGGCAAAAAAAAATAAGGACCGATTCTCATAAGAGAACCGATCCTTCCTTTATCATTATGAATGAAGTGAATTCTGATTATTCAGCCTTACCTTCCATCTGAGCCTTCAACTTAGCAAGTGCATCGATGTCACCGAGAGAAGTACCTGCTGCTACATTGTTGATAGCTGCAGTCTCGTTCTTACGACCGCCATTGTTGTGCTTGCGTGGAGCTGCTGCTGGCTTAATATCGTCCTTGCCCTCCTCGAATGTACGAGAGTGAGAGAGGATGATGCGCTTTGTCTCCTTAACGAACTCGATAACCTTGAAGTCAAGTTCTTCGCCTTTCTTAGCCTGAGTACCGTCTTCCTTAACAAGGTGCTTAGGTGTAGCGAAACCTTCGCCGCCCTCTGCGAGTGCGATAACAGCACCCTTGTCCATCATCTCTGTGATAGTACCCTTGTGTACAGAGCCTGGAGTGTAAATCTGCTCATACTCATCCCAAGGATTAGCCTCAAGCTGCTTGTGACCAAGGCTCAAACGGCGGTTCTCCTTGTCGATTTCGAGAACTACTACATCGATGTCTGCACCTACCTGTGTGAACTCTGATGGGTGCTTAACTTTCTTAGTCCAAGACAGGTCAGAGATGTGAATCAAACCATCAACACCTTCCTCAAGCTCTACGAAGATACCGAAGTTAGTGAAGTTGCGAACCTTTGCGGTGTGCTTGCTACCAACAGGATACTTAACCTCGATGGTCTCCCATGGGTCTTCCTTCAACTGCTTGATACCAAGGCTCATCTTACGCTCTGCACGGTCGAGAGTCAAGATAACTGCCTCTACCTCGTCACCTACCTTCATGAAGTCCTGAGCAGAACGCAAGTGC
Source organism: uncultured Prevotella sp. (assembly GCA_934281565.1). GTDB lineage: Bacteria > Bacteroidota > Bacteroidia > Bacteroidales > Bacteroidaceae > Prevotella. Next base: position 18 of record CAKQXI010000031.1, on the reverse strand, counting down.
TGGCTCCAAGACATCTCA
>CAKQXI010000030.1 GCA_934281565.1 uncultured Prevotella sp. | reverse complement strand
ATAGCAGCTATACTGGTCGTATAGCCGTAGGTCGTGTGCATCGTGGTACTTTGAAAGATGGTATGAACATCACTATCTGCCATCGTGATGGCTCTCAGGAGAAAACAAAGATTAAGGAGCTTCATACATTCGAGGGCATGGGGCATAAGAAGACTGACCATGTTGATTCGGGTGACATCTGTGCTGTCGTAGGTTTGGAGAAGTTTGAGATTGGTGATACCATCTGTGACTTCGAAAATCCAGAACCATTGCCACCTATCGCTGTTGATGAGCCTACCATGAGTATGCTTTTCACTATCAATGACTCTCCTTTCTTTGGCAAGGAAGGCAAGTTCTGTACTTCTCGCCATATACAAGACCGTTTGAACAAGGAGTTGGAGAAGAACTTGGCTTTGCGTGTCCGTCCTTTCGAGGATACAACAGATAAATGGATTGTTTCTGGTCGTGGTGTGCTTCACCTCTCTGTACTCATCGAGACCATGCGCCGTGAGGGTTATGAACTTCAAGTTGGTCAGCCACAGGTTATCTATAAAGAGATAGACGGTGTGAAGTGTGAGCCAGTGGAGGAATTGACCATTAACGTACCAGAGGAGTTTGCATCCAAGATGATAGATATGGTGACTCGCCGTAAAGGTGATATGACTTCCATGTTGAACATGGGCGACCGTGTGGACATTGAGTTCGATATTCCTTCTCGTGGCATCATCGGTCTTCGTACCAATGTATTGACAGCTTCCCAGGGTGAGGCTATCATGGCTCACCGCTTCAAGGAGTATCAGCCATATAAGGGTGAGATTTCTCGTCGTACCAATGGTAGTATGATAGCTTTGGAGACAGGTACGGCATACGCTTATGCTATTGACAAGCTCCAAGACCGTGGTAAGTTCTTCATTGATCCAGGTGAGGAAGTTTATGGTGGCGAGGTTGTTGGCGAGCATGTCCATGACAACGACCTTGTTGTCAATGTGACCAAGGCAAAGCAGTTGACCAATGTCCGTGCCAGTGGTTCAGATGAAAAGGCTCGTGTCATTCCTAAGACAGTGATGAGCCTTGAGGAATGCTTGGAGTATATCCGTGAGGATGAATATGTAGAAGTAACTCCTAAGAGCATGAGAATGCGCAAGGTGCTCCTTGATCACTTGGAGCGTAAGCGCAGTAACAAAGAGTAGAGCTTTAGCTTACATATAAATGAGACAGAAGAAATCCTCTCAAAGCCGACGCTTCGGCTAAGAGAGGATTTTTTATAGACCTATTTTTTGAAGGTGGTATAGCTGCTGCCTGTAACTACTCTAATTTGGTCTCTTTTTACATATACTGATTTCTTTCAGTAGGCAGCATGACACTGATACGGTAGCAATAAAGTTATCTTTTACTTATACAAGCTATTGTCGCTTGTTGTGATGCAAAATTAGCTTTAAATCATGGGTTTTACAAGTAAAAGGGCACTGAAATATGCTGAAAATAATCATTTCTTCATCTTACCATGCTGATTTGTACTTAAAAGTGTTAATTCTTTTTGGGGCGACGGAATAGTTAAGTCTTTTTTTCTTAAATTTGCAGATTGATTAATACTCCATGTAGAACAAAAAATAAAAAACACAAAGTTTATAAAGATGGTTTGGCTAAAGATTATACGCAAATTAGAATATTATAAGTATCCCAGGTATTGTGGATTGCAAGAACGTAGGCAGTTTGTTTGTTTCCTAATGACTACCTTTGTGGAATTGCTTTATATCCCTGCCAATTTATTAGGGATGAATGGCTTTCATCATTCTCCTGCCTTTACCTTTTATAATTGGGTGCATCTTGCTTTCGTCTTGTTGTTACAAATTGCCTTTTGGCGAAACTGGTTTTCCACACGTACCTCTTTATATATATTCTTTATAACGATTTGTATCAAGCTCTCTGCCGAGTCGCTTTATCAGGCTTTCACCGTAGGTCTTCATGGAATGCATGTGTTGGGTAATTTCACCATTATCTTGATAATTGCAGCGGTGGCGGTAGCAGTCAGGTTGAAGTTCTTGGCTTTGATTTTGACTATAATACTCACCATAGACTTGTTGTTGTCGTGCTTCCTTGTGCCTGATGCCAATTTGTTGCAAATCATGCGAGTGTTCTTTGTTGGATATATGTTGATACTGTTTGTTATCTTGTTTAATACGAAGTCGGTAGGACGAGGATTACGACAGCCTCGTGTCATCAATGCCGAAGAACAAAAGGCTTTGGAAATGCTTGCCAATCTAAATGAAGATGAAAGAGAAAAAGCAGTCTCTTTGATGAATAGGCTAAGCCCAGAGCAGAAGGACAAGATAAGGGAAAATGTGATGGAACATTTTAGGCAACAGGAATTGGATACTTTTGCCTATGATAAGTTGTGTCCAGACCTAACAAGGTCGGAGATAGAAATATGCAAGTTGGTCTTGCAAGGCAAGTCCTTGAAAGAGATTTGCATGATATTGAATAAGACGGAATCAAATATCACCAGCCAGCGTGCTCATATACGTAAAAAGTTGAATATGAGCCGTAAGGAAGAGTTGAAAAGTACGCTTGAGATGAGAATTTACGAGATACGTGAGAGGATTAATAACAAATAGATACTTATGGGTATATATGCTTTCTTTAAGAAGTTTTCATTGCCTTGCTCCTTGGTGGTCGGGGCAGTGGTTTACTTGGTCTTTGCCAATGTCCCGTTCTTGGTCCCTATCGGGGATGCCGTAGGTCCAAGGATGGTACATCTTATGCCAGTGGTCCTGTTCGGTCTGCTTTATGTCACTTTCTGTAAAATAGAAATCAAGGAGATGAAGCCTCGCTTATGGCATTTCCTCTTGCAGTTGATACGTACTTCGTTGGCTGCGTCAATGGTACTTGCCATTTATCTGGTAAAAAGCCCTGATGCCAAATTGGTGTTGGAGGGAGCTTTCATCTGCTTTATTTGTCCAACGGCTGCGGCAGTGGCAGTTGTAACGGAGAAATTGGGTGGTAGCATCGGTTCGTTAACTACTTATACCATCATAGCCAATGTCTTTACAATGGTTATCATCCCGCTTCTTTTCCCGATGGTGGAGAAAGGTGCCGATGTCTCGTTCTTTATGATGAGCATGGCGGTATTGAGGAATGTAACCACCGTGTTGGTTGTTCCATTGGTCCTGGCTTTGTTGAGTCGCAAGTTATTGCCTAAGTTTGTGGATAAAGTGAGAAGTGTCAAGAATCTTGGCTTTTATATGTGGTGTTTCAACCTTACAATCTTGATGGGAGAGACGGTAAGGAATATTCTCCATGCGACAGTATCGGGATGGATATTGGCATTGTTGCTTTTTGTACCGTTGGTTGTTTGTCTTGTCCAGTTTGCAATAGGTAAGGTAGTCGGTCGTCGTTTTGATGCGAGCATCAGTGCAGGTCAGGCATTGGGACAGAAAAATACAATCGTTGGAATTTGGCTCACACTTACTTTCCTCAATCCATTGGCAGCCGTTGCCCCCGGAGCTTATGTCGTTTGGCAAAACATGGTGAATGGTTGGCAATTGTGGTATAAGGAAAAATATGGCAAGTTGAAATGGTAAGTATTGCTGCTATCATCATTACTTATATGATGACGGTACAATAAAGTATTTCCTTTAGGTCTGAAACAGTGTTTTATTAGACCCAAAGGAAGTACTTTTACTAAGTGACATAGTTACGATGATTAAGCATCATGTTTACTATGTCTTATTTCTTTAAGTCAATCTTCAATTCCTTTCCATCTACCAGCTCCTTGTGGGAGATACGATACTTGTTGAGTGCCTTGCCACCCAATGTCATATTGTTGATGTATATCTGTGATGGTTCTGTGCGATTAGTCTCGATAGTAATATCACCGTTGGGATAATACTTCTTGTCGAGGTGTAGGGTCACCTTGCTGAATACAGGTGAAGTAATCGTATAATAAGGTGAGCCAGGGCAGTCAGGATAGATGCCTATCATGGAGAAGATAGCCCAAGACGACATAGTACCACAGTCTTCATTGCCAGGGATGCCGTCTGGTTTGGCAGTGTAGTATTTATCCAACAAGCGGTTTACTTCCTTTTGGGTGCGCCACTCGTCACCCTTGAAATAACTAAAGAGGTATGGATAAGCAATATCTGGCTCGTTGGCAGGATCATAGAGGTTCTTGTCAAATACCATTTGCAGTTTGTCTACAAACTTCTTTTGTCCACCCATCAGCTTGGCAAGTCCAAGGATGTCATGGGGAGCATAGAATGTATAGTTCCAGGCACTGCCCTCATGGAAACCGGGAGCATTGGAGAAGTTAGCTCCGTCTTCTGGGTTAAAAGGAGACAGGAACTTGCCATCAGCCTTGATAGGACGGAAAGTGCCACTTTCCTTAGAATAATAATGCTTATAACCAAGACTGCGTTCCTTGAAAAGCTTGGCATCTTTGTCTTTGCCAAGTTCCTTTGCAAGGAGTGAGAGGGCATTGTCAGCTACATAGTATTCCAAGGCATGGGAAACAGAGTTGTCACCAGAGTTGTCGGCGGCATATTCTCCCATAGGGATATATCCCTTGGTATAATAAGGGTCGATGTCAGGGCGCATCTTGTTCTCCTTGCCTGGTAGGGTAGCAGAGGCATGGAATGCCTTGTAAGCAGTTTGGATGTCGAAGTCACGGAGTCCTTTAAGGTAAGTATCTGTGATGACAGGAATGGCAGGGTCGCCTTCCATGGTCCAAGTCTCACGACCAAAGAGTTCCCACTTTGGCATCCAGCCCCATTCCTTATACATATCTATCATGGAGCGTACCATGTCGGTCTGCTTGTCTGGATAGAGAAGAGTTTCCAACTGGCTGAGATTGCGGTAAGTGTCCCATAGTGAATATACGGTGTATCGATTGTTCTTGGTCGTACCAATCTTGTCACTTTCCATTTCAGGATACTGACCGTTTACATCTTGGAGAACGGATGGATGTATTTGAGAGTGGTAAAGCGCAGTATATAATACAGTACGTTGTTCTTCTGTTCCTCCCTCGACAGTAATCTTGTCAAGTGTGTTTGCCCACATCTGACGGGCATCAGCCTTTACCTTGTCAAAGTTGAAAGTTGGCTGCTCGGTCTGTAAGTTGAGGCGAGCATTCTCAATAGATACGAAAGAAACACCTACTTGCACTTCCACCTGTTCGTTTTCCTCGCAGTTATAGGTCATGTAGTAGCCAATCTCGTTACCAGCCATATCCTTACCATACTTCTTGTATAGCTTGTATTTGCCGTTGTCTGGGTCCCAGTCGCCCTTTACACCAGCCATTTTGGGCTGCTTCTTCCAATATCCACTGTTGATAGGCTTCTTGTTCACTTTCATAACGAAATACAAAGGGAACACCGCCTGGGGATTGTAGCAGAAAGTACCAAGCAAGCGGAAGCCTTCAATCTCGGTGTCGCTCACTTTACGGACCATTGCTCCAATCTCGTTGGTAAGACCATCTCCAAGATTAAGGAGAATGTTTCCTTGTCCTTTAGGGAACGTGAAACGTTCACAAGAACTGCGCATGGTAGATGTTACCTCACATTTGATACCATATTTGGAAAGATGGTTGCTGTAATAACCGGGTGTTGCTGTCTCGTTGGTATATTCGGAACCATAGTTATGATAGTCCACATTTAGCTCACCACTTGTAGGCATCATGAGCAAAGTACCCATCTCTGGGCAACCTACACCACTCAAGGTGACATGGGCAAAGCCTGTAAAATACTTGTTGGTAAACTCATAGGGCGTAGACCACCATCCCTTGTCCTTGTCGTATTTATTAAGGTCGGAGCCCATGACATTGAATGGCACTACCGACATAAGTCCGTGGGGGCACAATGCGCCAGGGTTGCAAACACTGTAATTAGTAGTTCCGATAAAAGGATTTACATAGTCAACGTTGTCTTTGGCACTTGAGGTCAACGATGTTAGCATGGTGAATGCCAATGCTGCAAAAAAACTTTTCTTCTTCATTTATTCAAAGGTTATAGTTTAATCTTGGGTAGGGTAAATCAAGTTGGCATCCGTGATGACATTCAATACCTCATCAAGATATTTCTTTGCCTCATACTTAGCCATAGGAAGGTCATGGAGCAAGTAATTGCCACAGTCTTTGGCAGCTTGCCCAGGAATCTCACCCTCGAAATCTGCGATGAACTGGAATGTTCGTTTCATTAGTTCCACGATGTCACGACTTTGGTAGTCGCCTCTTAGTAGTAGATAGTTACCGGTAAGACATCCCATAGGCCCCCAATAGATAATGCGGTCTTTCCATTCCTTGTCATTCCGAAGATAAGTAGCAGCTAAGTGCTCTATGGTATGGATGGCACCGTTGTGAAGACAAGGTTCTTGGTTAGGTACTTTCATACGGATGTCAAATGTGGTGATCACTTCTCCGCCTACTTCGTCCTTACGACTTACGTAGATGCCACGGAGCAATTTGTTATGGTTGATTGTAAAACTTGGTATCTTGTTCATGAAAATTAATAATTAATAATTAAGAATTAATAATTAGGCTGCGCCCTTTATGTTTTTTCATTCTTCATTCTTCACTCTTCGTTCTTCGTTCTTCACTCTTCACACTCCTAAAGGCTTTCAAGGAAAGCCTTTGTTACATTGAATGAGCCTTCTGCCATCTTAGCCCAGAAATCGAAGTATTGTTGGGCTTTGGTATCCTTTAGGGGTATGTCGCTGATGATGCGGAAAGAGACGAAAGGGGTCTTGTAGATGTGGCAGGTCTGGGCGATGGAGCAACTTTCCATGTCAACCGCCATGGCGTTGGGAAAATGCTCAAGGATGCTGCGCATCTTCTCCTTGTCATCCACAAACCATTCACCACTGACAATCTTGCCAGCATGTATATGAGGATGTTGATTGTTGGGTAAGTTGTTGATGGCAAGAGCTTTCTCTACATATTCCTTTGGAGTCTTGAAAGTGGAAGGCATACCGAGTATCTGACCGAACTCACATTCCTCACCACAGTAAGCATCATGGTAAGTACATTCTGTGGCAACGACCACTTCCGTCACGTTCAAGTTGACATCAGCACCTCCAGCAACACCAGAAGAAATGATAAGGTCGGGGTGGTAATTATCTATCATTTCCACGGCACCGATAGCACTGTTTACTTTGCCGATGCCACATTGCTGCATCACAATCTTGTTGTTGCCAATGTCACCAATTACAAAGTCCTTGTGGTTATGACGCTCGATTTGCGCCTTGTTCAATAAAGTCTTGAGTTGCATGAACTCCTTGTCCATTGCAACGATTATTCCTATTTTCATGCTAAAATATATCTTTTGGATGCAAAAATACAAAAAATATCTCATTCCGTGGCACTTGTTTTTATATATTTTACTATCTTTGCATTCAAATTATAAACGTTTATATAGTACTCATGAAATTTTTGAAGAAGTATCTGCTGGATATTCTGGCAGTGATTATGTTTGCGGTCATCGCCTTTGTTTACTTCATGCCAGCCGACATGGACGGACGTATCTTGTATCGCCACGATTCTTCGGCGGGTGTAGGCTCTGGACAGGAGAAGACTCTCTTTGAGAAGCAGACTGGCGAGACCACTCGATGGACCAATTCTTTGTTTGGTGGAATGCCGACTTACCAGATGGCTCCATCCTATGATAGTGGCAATGTACTCAAGCAAGCTATCAATGCTTACCATCTCTGGTTACCCGACTATGTATGGTATGTGTTTGTCTACTTGTTGGGCTTTTATATACTCTTGCGTGCCTTTGATTTCAGGCAATCATTGGCAGCCTTGGGTTCCATTGTCTGGGCATTCTCGTCCTATTTCTTCATTATCATAGCCGCAGGCCATATTTGGAAAGTATGGGCTTTGGCTTATCTTCCTCCAATGATAGCAGGTATTGTCTTGGCATATCGGGGGAAGTATCTCAAGGGACTTTTGCTGACGGCAATATTTACGGCATTCGAGATAAATGCCAACCATGTACAGATGACTTATTATTATTTGTTTATCATCTTCTTCATGGTGATAGCTTATCTTGCAGATGCAATTCGTAAAAAGGAGTTCGCTCACTTTGGCAAGGCTACGGCTGTATGTATTGTTGGTGCAGCCATTGGTATCAGTCTCAATCTTTCCAATCTTTATCATACATGGCAATATGGGCAGGAATCAACTCGTGGCAAGAGCGAGCTGGTTAAGAAAAATTCCGCCAACCAAACCAGCAGTGGTCTTGATCGTGACTATATTACCCAATGGAGTTATGGTATAGATGAGACTTGGACATTGTTGATACCTGATGCCAAGGGTGGTGCCTCTGTGCCATTGAGCCAAAATGTTAAGGCAATGGAAAAAGCAGACCCTAATTTTGTGCAGATATATCAGCAGTTGGGACAGTATTGGGGTAATCAGCCAGGAACCAGCGGCCCTGTATATGTAGGGGCATTCGTGATGATGCTTTTTGTCCTTGGGCTATTTATAGTGAAAGGTCCAATGAAATGGGCTTTGTTGGCAGCTACGATATTGAGCATACTCTTGTCGTGGGGCAGAAACTTCATGCCGTTCACCAACTTCTTCTTGGATTACATACCGATGTATGCTAAGTTCCGTACAGTGGCTTCTATCCTCGTCATCGCAGAGTTCACTATTCCTTTGTTGGCGATGATGGCGTTGAAGAAGATTGTGGACGAGCCAGAACTTTTGACTACAAAGAAGAAATATGTATATGGTAGCTTTGGACTGACAGCAGGCTTCTGCTTGCTCTTTGCCTTGTTACCAAGTGTATTCTTCCCAGATTTTATATCTATCAATGAGTTGAATGCACTTAAACAGTTACCACAGGAATATCAAGCTCCCTTGATTAGTAACCTGACAGAAGTGAGAAAGAGTATCTTTACTGCTGATTGTTGGCGTTCATTCTGGATTATTGTCATGGGTACAGCTATGCTGATGCTGTTCAAAAAGAAGAAGTTGAAGTCAGAGTTTATGATTGCTGGCATCGGTATCTTGTGTTTGGTGGATATGTGGGTAGTGAACAAGCGTTATCTCTATGACGATATGTTTGTGGAAAAGAGTGTTCGTGATACTCCCCAACAGATGACGGAGACCGACAAATTCATTCTTCGTGACAAAGCCTTGGATTATCGTGTCCTTAACTTGGCTTCCAATACATTCAATGAGAATGAGACATCTTATTATCACAAGAGCATCGGTGGCTACCATCCAGCCAAGTTGCGGCGCTATCAAGAAATGATAGATGCCTATATCTCTCCAGAGATGGGCAAGACCATGCAAGCAGTGGCACAGGCAGGTGGTGATATGACCAAGGTGAATGGCGACAGTATCTTCCCAGTATTGAATATGTTGAACACCAAATATTTCATCATGCCATTGCAAGGTGGACAGACAGTTCCTGTGCTGAACCCATACGTTTATGGCAATGCTTGGTTTGTGGATGAGGTGAAATATGTCGATAATGCGAATGAGGAAATCGACCAAGTGGGCAAGTTGAACCTTCGCCACGTGGCTGTGGCTGACACTAAGTTCAAGGAACAACTTGGACAAAGTGCCAAGCAAGATGATACTTCCATTGTGAAACTGGTACAATATAAGCCAAACAATTTGACTTATGAAATGAAGTCGAGCAAGGGGGGAATCGTTGTGTTCTCCGAGATTTATTATCCAGGATGGACTGCAACTGTTGATGGACAACCAGTGAAGTTAGGGCGTGTCAATTATATCTTGCGTGCCTTGAATGTGAAAGCTGGCAACCATAAGGTAGTGCTTGACTTCCATCCAACTTCACTCAAGCGAACAGAAACTGTGGCATACGTAGGCTATGGTATCTTGGTACTCCTTATAATAATAGGTGTATGGGCTGAATGGAAAAAGCAGAAGAAAGTTGCCGTTGAGTCTGGAGAAAAGTAAGCTCTCAAATGCTATGCGGTTTAGAACGGAAGTAAAGATAGAAAAGGCAGACTTTGAGATACAGCCGGCGGAGAAGATGCTCTTTGTGGGCAGTTGCTTCGCCGACAATCTCGGACGACGCTTTCAAGACAATCAGTTCCGTGCCACGGTCAATCCTTATGGAGTCATGTATAATCCAGCCAGTATCTGGCATACAGTGGAAAAGGCACAGGACGAATGTCCGCACGTGGCTGTGTTCACTTTGGGAACCAATCATGTATATATCTTGAAAGAGACTGGCGAGATAGTGGACAATTGCCAAAAACGCCCACGGTATCTTTTTGATGAGCAGGAACTCTCTGTCAATGAGTGTACGGAATATCTACAAAAGGCGGTTGATCTATTGCAGGCTAAGTTTGACGACTTGAAAGTCATAGCTACCGTAAGTCCTATACGTTATGCGAAGTATGGCTTCCATGGTAGTGGGCTCTCGAAAGCCACATTGCTGCTGGCTGCTGATAAGCTGGTACGACAGAATCCAAGGGTCGTAAGCTATTTTCCAGCATACGAGCTGATGAACGATGAGCTGAGAGACTATCGTTTCTACAAGGAAGATATGTTGCACCCAAGTGAACAAGCAGTGGAATATATCTGGCAGAAGTTCAGGGAAGCATATTTTGGCAAGGCAGCAGAACAGTTCCTTGCAGATTGGCGACCTATACGAGAAGGGCTGGCACACAAGCCTTTCCATCCCGAAAGTGAGGAATACCAAAAGTTCATGAACAAGTTGGAGGAAAAGAGACAACAATTTAATAAGAAATATTTAAAACTTTAAGATAATGACATATACTATTGAAAAAGTAACCACACTGATAGGTGCGCGTCGTTATGGAGACAATGACATGAATATTGGTTTTATATTAACTGATAGTCGCTCACTTTGTTTCCCAGAGGAAACTCTGTTCTTTGCTCTTAAGTCGGAGCGCAATGATGGTCATAATTACATCCCGGAACTTTATCGTCGTGGTGTGAAGAATTTCGTAGTAACTGATGTACCAAAAGGATATGCCTCGGATTATCCGAAAGCCAACTTCTTGAAAGTAGTCAATACATTGGAGGCTCTACAACGATTGGCAGAACGCCATCGTGATGAGTTCAATATCCCTATTGTGGGCATAACAGGCTCCAATGGTAAAACCATGGTCAAGGAATGGCTTTATCAGTTGCTCTCACCCAGCTTGTTCGTAACTCGCAGTCCTCGTAGCTACAATTCCCAGATAGGTGTGCCATTGTCTGTATGGCTTATGAATGAGCAGACTGAGGTGGGTGTCTTTGAAGCTGGTATCAGTCAGCCTGGCGAGATGTTGGCATTGCGTGACATCATTCAGCCTACCATTGCGGTATTGACCAATGTGGGAGTAGCTCATCAAGAGAATTTCGAGTCTTTGGAAGCAAAGTGCCGTGAGAAGTTGGTTCTCTTTCATGATGCACAGACCATCGTGTATGATGGTGATGACGAAATGATTGATAAGGTGATAGGCGAATACAAGGACTTCAAGGGTGAGAAACTCTATTGGTCATTGAAAGATGCCAAGGCTCCATTCTATGTAAAGAGTGTGGAGAAGCAGCAGAATGTGTCTGTGGTCACCTATATATATAAGGGTGAGGAAGATAGTTATTCCATCCCATTCATAGATGATGCTTCGGTACAGAACTCTATTGTTTGTGCCGTTGTTGCCATGAAGTTAGGTTTGACTACTGAGGACATTGATAAGCGTATGGCTACCTTAGAACCTGTGGCAATGCGATTGGAGGTAAAGGAGGGACAACATGGGTGTACTTTGATTAACGATAGTTATAATTCTGACATTAATTCTCTGGACATAGCCCTCGACTTCATGAATCGTCGTCCAGACCATCGTGGTCGTCGTCATACTTTGATATTGAGTGATATATTCCAAAGTGGCGAGACACCAGCCAAGTTATATCAAGAGGTAAGCGACTTGGCTCGTAAGCGTGGTGTGGTTAAGTTTATTGGTATTGGCCCTGAACTCTATGCGCAGCGTGATGAAATACAGATAGCGGAGAAGTTCTTTTTCCAGAATGTCGATGAATTTATTAGCAGCGAAGTGTTCGCTTCCTTGCGTGATGAAGTTATCTTGTTAAAAGGTGCTCGCCAATTTGGTTTCGACCAGTTGACAGAACTTTTAGTGCAGAAAGTACATGAGACAACCTTGGAGGTAAACTTGAATGCTGTGGTAGCTAATCTCAATTATTATCGCTCATTCATGAAGCCAGAGACCAAGCTCGTCTGCATGATAAAGGCGGATGGCTATGGAGCAGGAGCAGTGGAGATTGCTAAGACACTGCAAGACCATCGTGTCGATTATCTTGCCGTGGCTGTGGCTGACGAGGGCGTTACGCTTCGCAAGAATGGCATTACCAGCAATATCATGATCATGAACCCAGAGATGACTGCTTTCAAGACCATGTTTGATTATGACTTGGAGCCAGAGGTTTATTCATTCCGCTTGCTTGATGCCTTGATAAAGGCTGCGGAGAAAGAGGGTATCACGGGCTTCCCTGTCCATATCAAATTAGATACTGGTATGCACCGTCTTGGTTTTGACCCAGAGAATGACATGGAAGAATTGATAGGACGCTTGAAGCATCAGAACGCCATTATCCCTCGTAGCGTGTTCTCTCACTTCGTGGGTAGTGATGGCGACCAGTTTGACGATTTTTCAGCCCATCAGTTCGAGTTGTTCGACAAAGGAAGCAAACAGCTTCAGGCTGCTTTCGAGCATAAGATATTGCGCCATATTTGTAACTCGGCAGGTATAGAGCACTTCCCAGAGCGTCAGTTGGATATGTGTCGTTTGGGCTTGGGACTTTATGGTATCAACCCTCGTAATAATGAGACTATCAACTGTGTAAGTACATTGAAGACAACCATCCTCCAGATTCATCATATACCTGCAGGTGAGAGTATAGGCTATAGTCGCATGACCTATCTGGACAAGGACAGCGATATTGCTGCTATCCCAATCGGCTATGCTGACGGCTTGAACCGCCATCTTGGCAATCGTCATGCTTACTGCTTGGTCAATGGACAGAAAGCAGAATATGTTGGTAACATCTGTATGGATGTGGCGATGATAGATGTCACGGGCATTGGTTGCAAGGAAGGAGACTCGGTAGAAATCTTTGGCGAGCATCTGCCTGTGCAGACCTTGAGCGACATATTGGATACTATTCCATACGAGGTGATGACAACCATCAGCAATCGTGTAAAGAGGATTTATTACCAAGATTGATTTATCTTGGCAGACTAATAAACAATGGAAATCCCCATCCAATGCTAATTTGAATGGGGATTTCTTGTTGTTTTACTCTATGAAACCTTGATGACGGAGGGCTTCAATGAATCCTTGGCTCATTACCTCGTTGTCTTTCTTGGTGTATCGAATATCGGTGAATACTTGGGCGAGGGTTTCCTTACCATTTATTCTTACGAACTCCTTGTTTTCTTCCAATGCCTCTTTCTCGGCATAGAAATCATCTATCTTGGTGGGAGAGTAATCACTAAAAGTCTCGTGGTGTATGATGGAACGTAGAGGGAGACGGTCGCTCTTGGCTGGTTTCTCATCAGGCCATCCTAACGTGATGGTAGCAATAGGCATCACCAGCTTAGGTAGTTTCAATGTGTCGATAATCATCTGTGGCATATACACCGTAGTTCCAAGGAAACAGGTTCCCAGTCCCGCTTCTTCGGCAAGGTTACAGAAAGTCTGTGTAAAGAGCAAGGCATCAGTAGCTGCGTTCATGAATGAGAGGAAATTGTCATAGCCTGGTTCCGCCTTGCGATTTTCTGCCCAGATGGTAGTACGCCGATAGTCAGCGCAGATGGTAAGCACCACAGGCGCATTTGTTACCATAGGCTGATTGAAGTGAGCGGGGGCAAGAGCTTTCTTGCCATCCTCACTGCGAGTGATGACAACACTGTATAGTTGCAGGTTTCCCATGGTGGGAGTACGCTCAGCTTCTTCTAAGAGATGGGCTAATAATTCCTCCGACACTTCTCGATGGGAATATCTGCGTATGGAGGTTCTGTTCTTGATTGATTCCATATTATTTTATTTGTAGATTATTGGTGTTTTTGATGCAAAGTTACATAAAATACGCCAAAATGTTGCATTGTTTGGAAATAAAAGGTTAATTTTGCATCCAGAAAGTAATATTTTGATAGATATGGAAGATAAAAATACATTTGATGAGGCTTGTGATGCTTTGGTAGCCCAGTTCTCCCAAGGACTAAGCCAATTGCGCCAGCGTTTTGCAGGACAAGAAGTCGATTTCCATAGATTGCATGATCGTTTGGTGAGACTTGTCAATTCAGAGGCTGGTACACAGCTCTGTCATCCAGAGGTCGTGGAAGTACGTCCCAAGGAATTGGAGTGTGACGTGGTTCGCTTCCAGAACAACAAGGAAAAATGGGTGGCTTTGGTAGGACTGTTGAATGGTCACCCTTATGAGATTTTCACAGGCTTGCAAGATGACGAGGAAGGTATCATGCTCCCTAAATCCTGCACCTCAGGGAAGATTATTAAGCAAGTCAACGAGGATGGAACAAAGAGATATGACTTCCAGTTTGTGAATAAGCGTGGTTACAAGATGACGATAGAGGGATTGAGTGAAAAATTCAACCCAGAGTATTGGAACTATGCCAAGCTCATATCTGGTGTGCTTCGCTATCGTATGCCGATAGAACACGTTATCAGACTGGTGGGGCAGTTGCAGTTGACATCCGAAAGTATCAACACTTGGAAAGTAGGTGTGGAACGTGCCTTGAAAAAATACATAAACGAAGATGCCTCGGCAAACAAGGATGATGAAAGTGAATAGTAGTTATATATGTTTGGATAATCTACGCTTCCATGCCTATCATGGGGTGATGCCGCAGGAACGGATGGTAGGCAACGATTATAATGTGAGCCTTCGCATTAGATACGACATCAGCCAAGCGATGGTCAGTGACAAAGTGGAAGATACGCTCAACTATGCGGAGGTATTCCAACTGGTGTCACAGGAAATGGCAGTGCCAAGTTCTCTCATAGAGAGAGTGGCAGGAAGGATAGGAGACCGACTCTTTCGACGTTTCCCTACGATAGAGGAGATGGAGTTGAAAATCATGAAAATCAATCCGCCGATGGGTGCCGACTGTGAGGGTGCAGGGGTGGAAGTACACTTAATAAATAATAAAACTTAGCGCAAGTTGTACTCTTTCTGCTACAAAATGATTAATTTTGCAAAATCATCAGAAAAGAATATGTGTAAAAAGAAGGTAACCCTTGTATTGGTGGCGTTTTTGATGTTGGCATTGGATGCGTTCTGTGCCAACAATCGTTTTACGCTTGTCATAGATGCAGGACATGGTGGACATGATGTTGGTGCCCTCGGTGCCATGTCAAAGGAAAAGGACATCAATCTATCTGTGGCATTGCGTTTTGGCGAGTATGTGGAGAGGAATATGCCAGATGTGAGAGTGATATATACTCGTAAGACAGATGTGTTCATTCCCTTGAAACAGCGTGCTACTATTGCCAATCGTGCCAATGCAGACCTGTTTATCTCTGTCCATACAAATGCGCTGCCTGCTGGAAAGATAGCCAGGGGCTTTGAGACCTATACACTCGGTATGCATCGTGCCAAGGACAATCTGGATGTGGCTATGCGCGAGAACTCTGTCATCTCAATGGAGAAAGGTTATCAGCAAACTTATCAGGGCTTTGACCCTAATTCTTCGGAAAGCTACATTATCTTTGAGTTTATTCAAGGTAAGAACATGGAGAGAAGCGTGGAGCTGGCTCGTATGATACAGCGCAAGGTGTGCAACGATGCCAACAGACCAGACAAAGGAGTACACCAAGCTGGTTTCTTGGTGCTTCGTGAGACTTCTATGCCCAGTTGCTTGATTGAGTTGGGATTTATTACGACACCTGATGAAGAAACTCTGTTGAATACAGACAGTAGGGTTGATGATATTGCAAGGGCGATATATGAGGCTTTTGCACAGTACAAGAATAAGTATGACAAACGTGTGTCTGTGCCTTACCGTACTGATACAACTGACCCGGTAGAGGTTCCAACGATAGTGCCTGATACATATAGGGAAACAAAACCACAGCGTCAGCAAAGTCTGCAAACGACAGTTAGTCGTCAACCGATAGTTCGACAGCCAGTTGTCCAGCGAGTGGAATCGGAAGTTATCAATGCACCTATCTTCAAGGTGCAAATCCTTACCAGTAGCAGGATGCTTCCAGAGGGTGATGCTCGTTTCAAGGGAGAGACTGAGTATGATAGCTATCAAGAGAACGGCATGGTGAAGTATACAATAGGCTCATCAACGAATTACAACGAGATATACAGGTTGCGCAAGAGGTTGTTGGGAAAATTCCCAGAGGCTTTCATCATAGCGTTCAAGGATGCGAGGAAATATGATGTCAACCAGGCAATAAGAGAATTTTTAAAGAATAAGAATAAATAAGATGAAAATATCTAAGGAAATAAAGATAGCTCTCGTAGCTGTTGTGGGGATGATGGTAATGTATTTCGGAATTAACTTCCTGAAAGGGAAGAACCTCTTTTCTTCCAATAATTATTACTACCTCACTTTCGATGACATCCAGGGATTGGGTGCGTCTTGCCCTATTTATGCAGATGGTTTCAAGGTAGGTACCGTTGATGCCGTTGCTTTCGACTATGCCAAGTCTGGACCTATCAAGGTAAAGGCGGACATTAGCAAGGACTTGCGTATTCCGAAAGGATCACAGGCGGAGATAGTTAAGGACTTGATGGGTAATATACAAGTCAATCTCTTGTTGGCAAACAATATGAGGGAGCGTGTTGAGCCAGGTGGCATCATTCCGGGTGTTGTAAACGAGGGAGTGATGGGCAAGGCTGCAGCGATGGTTCCTGCCATAGAGAAAATGTTGCCAAAGTTGGATTCTATTTTGGGTAGCTTGAATGCCCTTCTGGCAGATCCTGCCCTTGCTGCTTCTTTACATAATGTGCAGACCATCACTTCCAACCTTACTGTATCTACTCGTGAGCTGAATACCTTGATGGCAGGCTTGAACAAGGAAGTTCCAGGTATGGTGAACCGTGCCAATGGTGTTCTTGACAACACTAACAAGCTAACCTCTAACCTGGCAGCTCTTGATGTGCAAGGTACTTTGAATAAAGTTAATGCAACCTTGGAGAATGCCCAGGCATTTACGGAGAAACTGAACAGTAATGAGGGAACATTGGGCTTGTTGATGAATGACCCACAGCTATATCATAATTTGAACTCAACGATGCGTGATGCCGACTCTCTGTTAGTCAACCTCAAGCAGCATCCTAAGCGTTATGTTCATTTCTCACTTTTTGGCAAGAAAGACAAGTAAGAATTTACTCAATAAATAAAATAGTATAATTGTAAGATCATGTTAACAAATCCTCAGGCTTTGTGGGAGAATAGTCTTGCGCTCATTCGCGAGAATACCACGGAGCAACAATATAACACATGGTTCAAGCCTATCGTGTTTGAGTCGTATAAACCATCGACTAAGACATTGTTGGTGCAAGTTCCAAGTCCGTTTGTCTACGAGTACTTGGAACAAAACTTTGTTGATTTGTTAAGTAAGGTCTTGCATCGTAACTTTGGAGATGGTGTCCGCCTGACCTATCGAGTCGTGGTAGTGAAAGATTCCCCCGGTGGTACAACAGATACTCCCTTGGATCCTACCGACATCAAGGAACCTGTGGAGGATACGCCAAAGATGGAGGAAATAGACTCTCAGTTGGATCCCAAGCTCACTTTCGACAACTATGTGGAAGGCACAAGCAATAAGTTGCCTCGTTCTGTTGGTATGTCTATTGCCGAACATAACAAGTCCACACAGTTCAACCCGATGTTCATCTATGGACCATCAGGTAGTGGAAAGACTCATCTTATCAATGCTATCGGTGTGTTGACCAAGAAAACTTATCGCCAAAAGCGTGTGCTGTACGTAAGTGCTCGCTTGTTTCAGACTCAATATACGGATGCCGTTTTGCATAACACCACCAACGATTTCATCAATTTTTACCAGACGATAGATACTTTGATTGTCGATGATATTCAGGAATGGGCTGGCAAGACGAAGACATTGGATACTTTCTTCCATATCTTCAACCATTTGTTTCGTAATGGAAAGCGTATTATTTTGGCAAGTGACCGTCCACCTGTGGACTTGAAAGATATGCCAGACCGTCTGTTGACTCGTTTCTCATGTGGGTTGATAGCCGAGCTGGAGCGTCCGAATGTTCAGTTGTGTGTGGACATCTTGACCAATAAACTCTATCGTGATGGCGTAAAGTTCCCCAATGATGTAATACAGTTTATTGCGGAGAATTGCAATGGAAGTGTACGTGACTTGCAGGGAGCTATCAATGGACTTCTGGCTTATAGCATCGTATACAATAGCAGTGTGGACATCCGATTGGCAGAGCGTGTCATCAAGCGTGCCGTCAAGGTGGATGACAAGCCTTTGACGATAGATGATATTATTGATACGGTTTGCACCCACTATAATGTGACGGTTACGGCGGTCAACAGTAAGAGCCGTAAGCGTGATTATGTCATAGCCCGACAGGTTACGATGTACTTAGCTCAGAAATACACCAAGATGCCAGCCTCTCGCATAGGCAAGTTGGTTGGCAATCGTGATCATAGCACGGTTATCCACAGTTGTTCAAAAGTAGAGGAGCGTTTGAAGATAGATCATGCTTTCAGCGATGAGTTGTTGAGCATAGAGAACTCTTTTAAGCTCAAGAAATAATCATGAGAGATTCTGCCGTATGGCAAAGCTATTTATATGAATGAAGTTAAAAAAGGAAGTCTTGCAATTTGTTTTTGCTCGACTTCCTTTTCATTTTATCCTTTGCTTTTTATTTCTTTCATCATCTTTTTCCATTTGAAGTATCCCGCAATAGCGATGATGACATATAGACCATACAAGCTGGCTTTGAAAGGTATTCCTTTTCCGATGTAAAGATAGCAAGAGATGGCATCTACCACTATCCAGAAAAACCATTGTTCGATATATTTGCGAGCTAATGCCCAAAGACCAACGAAACTTAAGGCATTGGTAAATGCGTCAAGTACAGGAACGGTAGAGTTCGTAAATGTCGACAATATATAATAGGTAACTCCCCAAGCTATCAGAAAGAAGATGAGAGATGGCAAGTAGAGTGATTTCCTCATGGATGTAATGCGAAGTTCCTCATTGGACTTCTGACCATGTTTCTTGCCAAATTTCCATACAAGATAGCCATAGAGCGCAGCAATGGTATAATATACTGCCATGCCTGCATCGCCATAGAGACCGTGGCTCCAGTAAAGCCAGATGTCAAGGGCAGGCATGATGATACCTACTATCCATAGCAAGATGCTGGCACGGTACTCCAACAGGATGTAAACCAGTCCGAGTACCGTAGTGATGATATCCAATGCCATACTTAGAAGTTGATAGACAAATGAGCCATACAGTTGAATGGTGCCGATGGAGCAAAGCCTGCTGCATCCTTGTCACGAGCACCCCATGTGTTGATGGCAGTCAACTTGCCATCGGTTACACGATATTGTGGCGAAGCCCAACCATTGTTGTCATACTTGGCGTTGAAGATGTTGTAGAGTGTGATACCGATGCTGGCATCTTTCATGCCAATCTTCCTCAAAGAGAAACCATAGCTGAAGTCAAGGTTGGTGGTGAAGTGGTTCTTCAACATCAAAGTTTCGTATGTAGTGTTACCCTTGTCATCCTTGCATATCATTTCCTTGAAACCAGTATTGGTAAGATATTGGTCACTGACATACTGGCTCTGGATGGAAGCCTTGAA
Source organism: uncultured Prevotella sp. (assembly GCA_934281565.1). Lineage (GTDB taxonomy): Bacteria > Bacteroidota > Bacteroidia > Bacteroidales > Bacteroidaceae > Prevotella. The sequence goes on along the minus strand of CAKQXI010000030.1, from coordinate 1,939 downwards.
ACCTTCATACTTGAAGGTGAGGATGTTGTTGAAGATGAAGTCTGGCGAGAAACTTAATGGACTATCACCATCAATGGCATAGTTGGTCTTTTTGTCTTCGAGTGTAACAACCATGTTTTTTACACGGTTCTTTGACCATGTTGCATTGGCATCCCACTGGAACCAATTGATAGGTCTCCAAGAAGCCTCAATCTCTGCACCCATACGATAACTCTTTTCCAGATTACGAGTAATAGCTTCGCCAATGCTATTTAGCTCGCCAGTCAATACAAACTGATCTTTGTAGTTCATATAGTAGAGATTGATACCAGCGGAGAATTTACTGCTCTGGAACTTGTAACCCAACTCAAGGTCGTTCAAGCGTTCAGCCTTTGGCATATTGGAGTTTGTGGCATAGCTATCCTCATAGTTGTTGCGCACAGGCTCCTTGTGGGAGATGGCGTATGATATATATACCTTATTGTTTTGGTTGAAATCATAGTTCAATCCAAACTTAGGGTTGAAGAAATTAAACTTCTCGTTGATAACATAGTCGGATACAGCTTTGCCCAGATAATAGTCTGATGGGTCTTGCATCTTGTAGCCCACGTGGCGATATTGCAAGTCGACGAAAGCATTCAAGCCATCTGTCAGTTCATAATTTACCTTGCCATAGATATTGAAGTCGGTCTTCTTGGCATTGTTGCGGTAGTACTCGAAGTCAGGAGTAACTTCTATGTCGGCATTCTTCTTTACCCAAATAACATTGCCGAAGTGGTCGCCGTCATATTTGTTCCATCCACCACCGATATTGGCGGAGAGACCTTTCTTGTTGTCGAAGTTGAATGAAGCGATAGCACCATAGAAGTCATTCCCCATTTGTTTACGACGAATCAAGTCAGTCTTGAACTTTTGGGTGGAGAGACCATAGTCAGCAAGGTTCTTGTCTACTTTGTATTCCTCATAATAACCATCGCCACGAGTATAGTGCAATGCAGCGTTCAAGTTCCAGAGATTGCCCAGTCGTTGGTTCCAAATCAACTGATAGTTCTGTGAATGATAGTTATCCGTTTGGTTGTCATAGTAGAATGTCTTGCCATTGGCATAGTATTCACCACAAGAGTTATAGCGTCGTCCATATAGACTTTGGTCATACTTGGAAGTATAATTCCAGGCATGATAAGTTTCCTCTGTGCCATTGAAAGTGATGAACTTCACCATGGTGTTGTCACTGAAATAGCCAGCTTGGAGGAAGTAACTGTTGAGTTTGGTGGAAGCACGGTCAAGATAACCTTTGCTACCGATGTTGGACAATCGACCTTGTATGCCCCAGTGGTCATTGATAAGTCCTGTTCCAAAGCGAATGGTCTCCTTATGCGAATAGTAGCTTCCTCCAGAAAAGTCCATGCCAACAAATGGTTTCGCACCGACATTCTCTGTCAACATATTCACGGTAGCACCAAAAGCACCAGAACCATTGGTGGAAGTACCGACACCACGCTGTATCTGGATGTTCTGGGCACTGGAAGCAAAATCACCAAAGTTTACCCAGAAAAGAGAACTGCTCTCTGCATCGTTCATAGGAATACCATTAGCTGTGATGTTGATACGGCTTGGGTCGGTACCACGAACACGAAGGGTAGTGTAACCGATACCGTTGCCTGCATCAGAGGTAAGGGTGACAGAAGGGGTCAAGCCAAGCATGTAAGGTATGTCTTTACCATAGTTGACTGATTTGATAGCTTCCTTGCTAATGTTGGTGAAAGCTAAAGGAGTCTTCTTGTTAGCACGTGTTGATACAACTTGAACCTCTTGTAACTGTCTTGTCTTCAGAGTGTCAATGAGTTCTCCTGCTTTGTCCTTGGCAGCATTGGCTGTAGTCGTTACGCCCATGGAAAGAGCTGCCAATAACAACACATCTTTTGTCAGTTTACCTTTTATAATAAATATGTATATAAAA
>CAKQXI010000029.1 GCA_934281565.1 uncultured Prevotella sp. | reverse complement strand
ACTTTATCTTTCTATGCTTATGCCCCAACTAACGCCAGTATGCTGTCTGAAAGTGGCAGTGGACTGTCGAAAGACAGGACAGTTCATTATCTCGCAGGAACAGGAGACGATATTAAGTCACAACCAGACTTCATCGTGGCAAAGAGTGAGGATAATCAACGTTCTGCCACTGATGCAGCAAGTGCTGTGGACTTACATTTCTCTCATGCCTTGACAGCCATTACCTTTGCAGTTGGTAAAGATATGGTACCCGGTAAGATAAGCAAGATAACAATTCGTGGTGTAAAAGGTGAGGGAGATTACAATATTGCCACCAATACTTGGAATACTGATAATGTTACTGCTGATGCAGAATACACGATAGATAATTTAGGTCCAAATAATGATGGTACAATAACAGGTGAGAAAGATGTTGCCCTTACCAATAATGACCAGACACTATTAATGATACCACAGTCATTAGGCTCCAATGCCGAAGTAGAAATAGTCTTTGACAATGACAATGGTGCAAAGACTCTTACTGCTAGTTTGAATGGTACAAGTTGGACGGCAGGACATAGTATTATTTATAAACTATCTGCTTCTGAAATCACTACCCTTAGCATGGGTAACATCGAATTTCCTACTAACTGGAGCAGTCAATATACAACCACGGCAAACAAGTTGAAGTCAGCTTATGATGGTACAGAGAAAGTAGGTTTGTTTGTCGTAGATGACCAAGGTTATATCCGAAATGCCAATGTTCAGTTGACTTATAATAGTAGTACCAAGTCTTGGAGCTTACCCAACGATGTAAATATGTTGTTCTCTCCAAGGTTCAAATATTTTGCTTATTGCAATCCTACCAGTACAGACCTTAGTAATGATTTGCCACAAGCAGGCACAAAAGCTACAAATATCACTGATGCCGCCAGTTTCTTTAGTGATGTGATAAATGCTTGGACACCATCATCCGACCAAAGCAGCTTATCTAAGTTAAATGCCTGTGACTTGCAAATTGGTATGGCTAATATCAGCAGCACGGCAAGTAGCATCGACTTCAACATGACTCATGCCATGGGACTTGCTGACATTACTTTGGGCAAAGGTCTTAATTATGAGCTTAGTGATAAGGCATATTCTTGGACTTCTGCTATGGTTAATGATCAGTTTGAGGGCAATACTCCTTATCAAATAGCTTACAATAACTATGTCGCAATAGTAAATCCGAATACTTCTACGAGTTTCAATGTTACCAAAGCTAAAGATTGGAAAGGTGCTTGGAAAAATGCCTTGACTTTTAAACCAAACATAAACGATATAGAGAAACTCACTGCACAAAGAACTACTGATGAAAATCAGACTTATACCTTGGCATTGGGTGACATCTACTATAAGAATGGTGCCATAACTCATAATGAGGAAGATTTGGAGCCAGCTGCTGCCAATACGCCTATTGGCATTGTTGGTTATATCGCTCAGGGTGGCGATGACTATTGGGTAGAGAAGAACACGAAAGCCACAGGCATTGGCGGTCATGCCTTGGTAATGGGCTTAAAGAAATTAGGTGTAACCGTCAGTACGACAGATGAATTTCTTAAGAACTATAATTACCCTTCAGAACCAGCTAATCCAGAAACGTATAAAGGTACATCTTCTTACTCTTGGGGTCCTGTTAGAATAGCCTATATAAACTCAAGTACGGCTGCTATAAATACAAAAGGAAATGTTGCAGGTTCGGGCTATTATATGACAAGTCACCAAACAGGTTCAAGTTCTGCATACCAAGGAATGAACAAATATAATTCTGATAACGCAACTAAAGCACCAGATAAATCAACAGGATGGTTTGTTGCTACTGCAGGACAGTATTATGCTCTTATGATAGGCTTGGGTGAAGCTGGTGATTGTACATGGAATATTGTCAATGGTAATGAAAGTACAGTATATACAGCCTTTAGAAAGAAGAATGGTAGCTATAATGTCACTGGTCCTATTAATGAAGCGTTGAAAAAAGTTGCGGAGGGTGGTTATATTTATACGGAGTTCTTTGGTAAGATTGCGATGACAGAATTGACCGCCTCTGAATTTAGTTCGAGAAGTTCAGTGTATGCAGGTTCTGGAGTTGCTTGGGGAGCTGGAGTTGGGAGTATTTGGCTTCATGATATTGGTGGCGGTGGTTATGGACCATTTACTATCCGTCCATTCCTTGCCTTTTGACAATTTGTCAGTTAAACTATCATGTTTATATTCCACTGGAATATAATCTGAAGAAATGCATCATTGCACTTTCATGATGTATATTATAACGATATGATAAAGTATTTTCTTTAGGTCTATGACAGTACTTCCTTAAGGTGTCATGAAGCACTGTGTTAGGGCAATATAAAGCACTGTGTTAGACCTAAAGAAAGTACTTCCATGGACCCTATAAATACCTGTTTACGAAGAAAGAAATTCTGAAAAGTTTGGCATATTCAAAATAAAAGTATACCTTTGCAGCAAAGAAATTGAAATATATGAAGATAAAGATTGGTATGGCGACAGCCGATTTGGCTTCGCATATAGCATCGCTCATTATGGAAGCGATGAACCCTCAGTGTTGTCAGAACTTTGCTGGACCCAAACATACGTTAGTGGATTTCCATCGTATGATGACCAAGCTCGTAGAAATGGAAGATAGTCAATATAGTTATCGCAACACGATGATAGCCACAACTGCCGATGGTATTCTTGCTGGTATTTGTGTGGCATACGACGGAGGACAGTTGCATCGTTTGCGCTATCGTTTCATAGAGGCGGCAAAGGAGGCTTTCGGCATCGACTATTCTGGTATGGCGGACGAGACGGAAGCTGATGAATTTTATCTTGACAGTCTTTGTGTTTCTAACAATTACCGTGGCAAGGGCATTGCCACCCAGCTTATCCAAGCTGCTATTGCCCGTGGCAAGGAGCTGGGTATTCCTGCGGTGGGCTTGCTTGTGGACAAGGGCAATCCCAAGGCGGAAGAACTTTATACAAGGCTCGGTTTCCAATATGTGGAAGATACAACTTGGGGTGGACATCAGATGAAACACTTGCAATATAAGGAAACATTTTAGTGCCATCAAGTCTTTCTCGTTTTCCCATGGTTGTGCAAACGTTTGCTCATGGATTTGTGTAAAAAAGATGGTGTGGCGCAAGCAAACGAGCGAGAAACATCGTATCTTTGCAAGCGTAAAAGATTTTGTTGTTTTTAGGTTAGAACTTTTTAGAGGAAAATAGATTTTAAGGATATTTGTTAGTTTTTGTTGATTTAGGCAAAGCCCAGGTCGCAGGGATGCTGACCTGGGTGTTTTTTTTATTTCTCCAGTTCATTGATCTCGTATTCTTCCATGTCACGGTCCAGGCGGTCGCGCCATAGGTACTTGCGGGTCTCATGCACGACGATGCCGCTGAGGAAGAGGAGCGATAGCAAGTTGGGTATCGCCATCAGGGCGTTCATGCAATCGGCGATGTTCCATACCAGCCCCAGGCTGATGACGCTACCCAGGAAGATGCTGGCTATGTAAAGCACACGATAGGTGAGCATCCACCGCTTTCCCCTGAGATATTCCACGCATCGCTCGCCATAATAGCTCCAGCCAAGCGTGGTGCTGAAAGCAAAGGTCACCAATCCGAATGTAAGGAGAGGTGCACCGATGTATGGTATCTTGCTGAATGCCGCCTTGGTGAGAGCTGCGCCATCGTGATAGTCGATGTCGGGGTAGGCGATGATGCTGGAGGTGATGACGAGTCCTGTCAGGGCACAGATGATGACCGTGTCCCAGAATGTGCCTGTGGATGATACCAGTGCCTGGCGCACGGGGTTGCGTGTTTGTGCCGCCGCCGCAACGATGGGGGCGGAGCCCAAGCCCGACTCGTTGGAGAACAGTCCTCGGGCGATGCCATATCGTGCCGCCATCATGAGCGTGCTCCCCGCAAATCCACCTCCTGCCGCCTGGGTGGTGAACGCCGACTCTATGATTGTCTTGACGGCTGGTAGGAGATAAGCGTGGTTGACGACGAGGATATAGATGCATCCTATGACATAAAAGAGTGCCATGAAAGGTACCAGCATTCCGCAAACCTTGGAGATGGTCTTGACGCCACCGATGATGACCGCCGCCCCCAAGGCGCAAACGATGGAGCCAGTGACATAAGGGGATATGCCATACTGGTTTTCCACCAATGTGGAGATGGCGTTTGCCTGTACGGTGCTCCCGATGCCGAAGGAGGCAAGGGTGGCAAAGAGGGCAAAGAGGATGGCGAGCCATTTCCAGCCCAGGCCTTTCTCCAAGGCGTACATCGGACCGCCCAGCATCCTGCCTCGCTTGGTCTTGACACGGTATTTCACGGCGAGCAATCCCTCGGCATACTTGGTGGAGATGCCGAACACACCTGTGAGCCAGCACCATAATACGGCTCCTGGTCCTCCCAGGGCTATGGCTGTGGCAACGCCGATGATGTTGCCTGTCCCGATGGTGGCGGCAAGTGCCGTCGCCAAGGCTCCGAATTGTGAGACGTCACCCGTGGCGTCCTTGTCTCGCTTGATGGATAGCTTGATTGCCTTGAATATCTTGCGTTGTGGGAAACGCAAGCGGATGGTCAGGAATATGTGGGTTCCTAATAGCAGGACAATCATCGGCCATCCCCAGAGGAATGTGCTAAAAGCGGTGAAGAAATCCATAACAGTTTAGTTTATAGTTGAAAATTGAAAGTTGAAAGTTGAAATTTGAGAGTTGAAAGTTTATAGTTTATAGTTGAGAGTTTATAGTTTATAGCGGCTTCGCCGTATAGCAAGATTGCTCTATCAACTATTAACTATTAACTTTAAACTATTTTAGGGCGCAAGCCTAATTTAACATTTAACATTTAACACTTAACATTTAACATTAAAAATTCAACACTCAACATTGATAATTCTTAATTAAACTCAATCTTGACATGGGTGTACCCCATAGCCTTGAGCATATCGGCAAACTGGGTTTGGGCGTTGTTCTTGGCACTGGCGATGTTGGAGCTCGAGAGGCAACGTCTTCTCATGGCATTGTAGGCACGGTCGTACATATCTTGACGGTCCTTGCCAGTCCATTTGCCGTCCTCATAGAAAGAACGGGTCTTTGCCTCGTCGATGAAGTTGTTGTCGAGCAGCTTGATGGGAGGCAAGGTGCATACGATGGTGTCTCCCTTGGCTTGTATCCAGTCTTCCTTGGCGTCTCTCATGTCGATGCCCAGCCGTAGGGTGCCATAGTAGATGCGCACCAGCTCGTCGTCACCAAAGAAGCCGTGGCGCACGGTGTCTACCATTTCCTCGGCTGTAACCGATAGGAATTCCCATTGCCCTATCGCCTCGATGCTCTTTACTTGGGTGGGCGAGAGCATTGTCTTTTCTTCCTCGTTTATGTCGGCGGTATTGTCTTTGTTGAGCCAATATAGCCCACCACCAATGATTATAATGAGGCTCAATATAAGGATTGTTTGTATCTTTCTCATGCTAATCTCGTTTTTATTTCTTCTCCACGGTAGACTTGTCGATGAGGGTCTTCAAGTCTTGTAAGGTGAACTTCTTTCGGAAGCTGACCTTGATGTTCTCTTCCTTGAACCCCATGTTGGTGAGCATAGGTATGAGCGTATGGGCGGCACTTAGGCGAGCGGTCTCCAATAGGTTCATGTCGGGGATGTCCTTGATGATGCTCTCCCTGCCTTGTTGCTCATATCGACTCAGCTCTTCATCACTAAAGTTGCTTCGTGTAAGGGCTACAAAATGCTTGACGCCGTTATGGTCTATCTTGCTGCTGGTCAATATCACCTTAGGGTCGGGGAGGATGATTTCTATCTTCTCGCCATGCCGCTTGACATTCTTCGTGGAAAAGTCGTTGAAGTCGATGTAAGCCTTGATGGTGGCATCCATGGGGATGGCAACCTTGCGGTTGGAACCAGGTATGGCGAAGTCGAAGTCTTTCTTGAGGAAAGAGCCTTTTAGCTTGAGCTGGTCATCGTGGGTGACAATCTTGTGTACTTGAGCCTCTGCGGTGTAAAGCCTACTGCATTTTTGTATTTGCATCACCATCACGGGTATCGTGTCGATGACTTCCGCTTTCTCTTTTGCTTCCTTATGGTTGCAGGAAGATAGAAAAAGCCCAGATGCGAATATGATATAAAATATCTTTTTCATGCTAATTGTCTTGTTTTGGTTGCAAAGATACGGCATTTTGTGCGAAAATCAAAATAAAGTAGAGCATTTTTGTTCTTTTTGATGAATTTTTGTGATAAAATGTTTGTTTCTTATACCTTAATTAAAATTAAAAAATGATGCCAATATCTTGCCGTTTCGATTAATCTTATTATTTTTGCAGCCTAATAAAAACAGTTATGAAACGTTCAGGCAACATATTGCTCGTATTGTTGCTCTCGCTCATGGTGGTTTACTTGAGCGTAGGGACAACGGTGATGCACTGCCTTCGCTATGACACGGTGAAGGTTGGTGCAGTGGCTGATTGTTGCCAGATGAAAGACCAGCATTGTTGTGGCTTCAACAAGAATTGCATGGAGTACAAGCAGGTGAAGCTCTCGCCAACGATGGTGTTCCAAGAGGTGGAGTTTGATGCGGCACCCTTGTTCGCTGGTGTCATGCCTTGTTGCTGGTCGAAGTTGCCACGCCCTTTGTTGGCAAACGCATTGTCGGATGATTATGGGAGCATGGATGTGCCACATTCGCCTCCACGGAGTTATCTGGCTTTCATACGTGTCTTGCAGATTTGATTTCTTTTCTTTATTTTTGCAATCAGGTTGCAAAGGTATCTTTATACTTTTGTAGCCAAGTTCGTTGTATCATTATAAAATAAGGAAAGAAATGAAGAAAATTATTCCAGTTATAGGTATGGCTTGCTCCGCTTGCTCGGCAAACGTGGAGCGCAAGCTATCGTCACTCCATGGTGTCAATTCCGCTTCGGTGTCCTTGGCTGGGCGTACCGCCTTGGTCGATTATGAGCCAGATGTGATTTCACTTGAAGACATGAAGCGGGAAATCAGCGGTATAGGCTATGACCTCGTGATAGAGAATGATAGGAGTGCGGATGAAATCAATCGCCGAGAGTTCACGTTATTAAGGAGAAAGACATTTCTCTCATGGATGTTTGCCATCCTTGTAATGGCGGTTTCCATGGGATGGGTGTCATATAATAAGGTGGCGGACAACCAGATATGTTTGCTCCTCGCATTGTTCAATATGCTGTATTGTGGTCGGCAATTCTATGTTTCGGCGTGGAAACAAATCAAGCATGGGTCGGCAAACATGGATACGCTTGTCGCCCTAAGCACATTGATAGCTTTCCTCTTTAGCACCTTTAACACCTTTGCTGGCGACCTTGTATGGGGGGCAAGGGGCATCGAATGGCATACCTATTTCGATGCGTCCGTGATGATCATAACCTTTGTGCTGACAGGTAGGTGCTTGGAGGAGAAAGCAAAGGACGGTACGGCAAGCAGCATCCGACAATTGATGGGGATGCAACCCAAGACGGCACGATTGGTGAGTGGCGAAAAGGTGGAGGAAGTGCCTTTGTCCACCATCGGGAAAGGCGATGTCTTGGAAGTGCGTGCTGGTGAAAAGATACCTGTGGACGGTATCTTGACAATGGCGGAGAGCTTTATGACGGCTGATGCCGTCTATGTGGACGAGTCGATGATAAGTGGCGAACCAACACCTGCCATGAAGAAGATAGGCGACAAGGTGTTGGCAGGCACCATTCCCAGCCAAGGCAAGTTGAGGATGAAAGCTCAACAAATCGGTGAGGAAACGGCTTTGGCACATGTCATCAGGATGGTGCAAGAGGCGCAAGGCTCCAAGGCTCCTGTACAACGTATCGTGGACAAGGCGGCATTGGTGTTTGTGCCAGTTGTGGCAAGCATTGCCCTACTCACGTTCTTGGTATGGTGGATGGTAGGTGGCAACGAGGCATTGCCACAAGCGGTGTTGTCGGCTATCGCCGTATTGGTTATTGCTTGTCCTTGCGCCATGGGTTTGGCGACGCCTACCGCCCTCATGGTGGGTATCGGAAAGGCGGCACAAAAGCAAATCCTTGTCAAGGATGCCTCGGCATTGGAGAACCTACGTAAGGTGAATGCGCTTGTCATTGATAAGACGGGTACTCTTACTATTCCAAATAAGAACATAGACTTCACGAAGTCGGATGATTTGCCCTTGGAAACACGAGAGACATTGAAGCCTCATGCCTTGGAAGCGATGTCGTTATTGCAAAAAGAGGGCATCGAGGTCTATATGATGAGTGGCGATAAGGAAGATGCCGCTCAATACTGGGCAAAGAAAGCTGGTATCTTGCATTACCAGAGCAAGGTGTTGCCTGGCGACAAGCAGGCTTTGGTCAGGAAGTTGCAAGATGAGGGCAAGCACGTTGCCATGGTAGGCGATGGCATCAATGACACGCAAGCCTTGGCTCTCGCCGATGTGAGCATGGCGATAGGCAAGGGAACCGATGTGGCAATGGATGTGGCGCAAGTTACATTGATGGGGGATGACTTGATGGCTATACCAGAGGCTGTGAAGCTAAGCCGAAAAACGGTAAGGATGATATGGCAAAACCTCTTCTGGGCTTTCGTTTATAACCTTGTTTGCATCCCACTTGCGGCAGGTGTGCTGTATATCTTCGGCATCGACTTCCAGATTACGCCGATGTGGGCGAGTGCCTTGATGGCTTTCTCAAGCGTGAGTGTTGTCCTCAATTCACTTCGCTTGAAATTTAGTTAACTAAGTGGGAGAATTTAAAGAATTTAAAGAAGTTAGAGAAGTTAAAGCCAAATGCTTTATGGCTTGAAACTCAGCTTCAAAAGGTAATGGCTTTAACTTCTAACGACCGTAGGGAGTGATAACTTCTTTAACTTCTATAACTTCTAAAACATACGAAACATAAGTTAAATATGAAAATAAGATATATATTAATGACCTCGCTTCTTATGGCGAGGATGGATGGATATGCCCAAAACGATTCTATATATAGCAATAAAACATTGGATGACGTGCAAGTTGTAGCCCGTAAGCCAGGGACTTCTCGCCTGGCAGGTGCTATCAATGGTATCAAGGTGAACAAGGATGAGTTGTTCAAGGCGGCTTGCTGTAATCTGGGTGAGAGTTTCACGACCAACCCATCGGTGGATGTTGCTTACAACGATGCCACTACTGGGGCAAAGCAAATCAAGTTGTTAGGGCTTTCGGGTACTTATGTCCAGATGCTTACCGAGAACATTCCCAACTTTAGAGGTGCGGCACAACCATACGCCTTGGGCTATGTGCCTGGGACTTGGATGAATGGAATACAGGTTTCCAAGGGCAGTGCCTCGGTAAAGAATGGATATGAGTCGATAACGGGGCAAATCAATGTGGACTATCTTCAACCAGAGGATGACCAGCATATAGAGGTAAATCTCTTTGGTGATACAAAGAGCAGGATAGAGGCGAATGCCGATGCTAATGTACATTTGTCCAAGGGATTGGCGACGGAAGTGTTGTTGCACCATGAGAATAACTTGGAGAACCATGATGATAACCATGATGGGTTCTACGACAAGCCAAGGGTGGAACAATATAATGTGCAAAACCGATGGGTATATAAGAGCGATGATTATATATTTCATGGTGGCATCGGGGCTTTGAAAGAAAATCGCATCGGAGGTCAGATGAACCATTCGATGGATGCTCCGGGCAATATGGAGGAACTTTATCGTATCTCGCTAAAGACTAATCGCTATGAGGGATATATGAAGCATGCTTTCATCCTGGACCATGAGCATGGGACCAATGTCGCCTTGATGGCTTCCGCCTCCATGCACCAGCTCGATGCCCAGTATGGTCATAAGACTTATTATGTGAATGAGAAGAATGTCTATGCCTCCTTGATGTATGAGACCAATTTCACGGAGCGGCACAACCTTTCGCTTGGATTGAGCATGAATTATGATTATCTGGGTGACCAAGGCAAGGAAACGACACCTGGGGCATACGCCCAATATACTTATACATTAGGTGCTAAGTTGACGGCTATGGCAGGGCTTCGAGTGGATCATAGCTCTATCTATGGAACTTTCGTCACTCCCCGTTTCCATGTGAAATATACGCCAATCGATGCCGTTAGCATCCGATTGTCGGCAGGAAAGGGGTATCGTACCGTATATGCCTTGGCGGAGAACAACTATCTCTTGGCAAGTGGTAGAAACTTGGTCGTTGATACCGACTTGAAGCAAGAAGCGGCATGGAACTATGGCGTGAGCACGGCATTCTATATCCCGATGCTCGGCAAGACCCTGAAGCTCAATGCTGAGTATTACTATACAGACTTCTCCAGTCAAGTTGTGGTTGACTATGATACTCATCAAGAGGAAATCCATATCGGTAATTTGCATGGCAAGTCATATTCCCATACATTCCAGGTGGATGCCACTTACCCTTTGTTGAAAGGATTGGATTTGACCGCCGCCTATCGTCTGAATGATGTGAGGACAACTTATGGTGGCGTGTTGCGCGAGCGTCCTTTGACGAGTAAGTACAAAGGGCTCTTTACGGCTTCTTACAAAACGCCATTGGGGTTGTGGCAATTTGATGCCACCGTGCAATTGAATGGTGGAGGTCGAAATCCAGAACCATATGCTTTGGCTGATGGGACGATGTCGTGGGAGAGAAGGTTTCATTCATACGAGCAAGTGAGTGCCCAGATTACAAGGTGGTTCCGTCATTGGTCTATCTATGTAGGTGGGGAGAACTTGACAGGGTTCAAGCAAAAGGCAACCATCTATGGGGCGGATAATCCTTGGGGCAAGGATTTTGAGCCAACCTTGGTATGGGGACCTGTCCATGGACGAATGTTCTATATGGGAGTGAGAGTTAATTTATAATTGATAGTTTTTATTAAATTGTTATGAAGAAAAGTATTTTATCATTGATGATGATGATGTTGGCAATGGTTAGCTTTGCCAAGGACATCAAGACCGTCGTGTTCACGACGACCCCTCAAATGCATTGTGAGAAATGTGAGAACAAGATCAAGGGAAACCTCCGTTTCGAGAAAGGTATCAAGAGCATCGAGACCAGTATCCCCAACCAAACCGTTACGGTAGAGTATGATGCGGATAAGACTTCCGTGGAAAAGCTAAAGAAAGGTTTCGGGAAGTTTGGTTATCAAGCTCGTGAATTGAAAGCAGGCGAAAAGGTTGAGAAGAACACTGAGGAAAAGTGTGATTTGATGTAACTTTTTTTGCTTGGTTGCATATTTTTTATTATCTTTGTGCCATCAATATAAAAGTAAGCAAATGAATAGACTATTTTCTATCTTGGTGGCAATGGCTTTAACAGGTGTCGTGGTTTCATGTGGTGAGAAGAAGAAAAACTCCAATATCATCATCACCCATAAGCCAGTGACACCTGTTGTAAAGGAAACCCAGAAAATGAATGATGATGAACAATCTCATGACGTCTCTTGGGTGGGTTCTAACTATAAGGTCGTAGTACAACGTATGGCAGATACTTCTTTACCCGTGGTGCAGATAGATGATTATACGAAGTATTATGATAACAAGATAACGGTTCGTGTCTTGCGCAAGGATGGAACTGAGTTCTTTAACCATGCCTTTACAAAAGCTGATTTTGATGGCTATCTGGACCAAGATACGAAAGATACGGGCGTTTTGCAGGGAATAGTCTTTGTCAAGGCTGAGGGCGATGAACTCTTGTTTGCGGCAAGCGTTGGCTCGCCAGATGCCGTGAGTGACGAATACGTTCCGATGGTTGTGAAGATTACCAGGATGGGAGCAATATCTATTTCTCCTGACACATCGTTGGATACGGAATGATACAATAAAAAAGCCTCATCCCGTGAAGGATGAGGCCGCTTGATGTACATTAAAAGTATTGATGATCATCTCATCAATTTCCTATATTCCTTTTCAAAGTTCTGAGGGTGTCGCCCGATAAAGAGAACGTTCAACAGGCAATTAGCCGCAATCTCTACATCGTTGAGGTCTGCCCCTTTTCCTTTCTTGATTTCTTTTCCTAAACAAACATCCCACGTCGTATTGAAGCAGTTGTCATCTGCCCCTACAATCATATCGTTGGAGTTCGGGTCGTCCATAAGCTCGAAGCGAATAGCTTTCTTGGAGCTTATCGGTTGGATGCTACATAACATATTGAATGCTTTCTCGAATACATCACGATGCAAGCTCGCATTAGGAAACATCTCGTTGACCGTTGGAAATATCTCCTCGAAGTCAAATGCTTGTAATAATTGATAGAGTTTCATACTTATTAGAACTTAGCCATTTTGATAGCGTCAATGGCACATTCGTCACCCTTGTTACCTAACTTCCCACCACTTCTGTCCTTGGCTTGTTGCAAGTCGTTGGTTGTAAGCAAACCATAGATGACTGGTATCTCTTGTGTGGCATTGAGACGAGCGATGCCATAAGTTACGCCTTGGCAGATGTAATCGAAATGAGGAGTCTCACCACGGATAACGCTACCCAAGATAATCACGGCATCGTAACCACCGTTCAAAACCATCTGGTGCGCACCATAGATAAGTTCAAAACTTCCTGGAACCGTCTTTACGTGAATATTCTCTGGTATGGCACCATGCTTCTCCAAGGTCTTGACGGCACCTTCGAGCAAAGCACCCGTAATCTCTGGGTTCCACTCTGCTACAACGATACCAAAGCACATATTGCTGGCATCTGGTATCTTTGTAGTATCGTAATCGGATAAGTTATGTAATGCTGTCGCCATTAGTTGGATGCTCTTTCAATATACTTCTCAATCTCTGCGCTTTGAACAAGCATAGAGTTTACATATTTCTTCTTGATGTCCTGATAGATTTCCAAGGCATCTTCTTTCTTGCCTTGGCTTTCAAGGATCTCACCAGCCTTAATCAAGAATGTAGGAGAAAGGCTATTGTTGGTGTTGTCATCAGCCTTGCTATCTGCCATGGATGCAGCTTTCTTGAAAGCGTCAACGGCTTTGTCAAGCTGGTTCAAGTGAGCGTATGCGTCACCAAGAGCGGCTTCCGCGGCTGGGCTAATCATCTGGTCGCCCTTGGAAGAGAATGCATCAAGGCTTTTTTGTGCCTCTGCCCATTTACCTAAGTTGGCATAGCAAAGACCTGCGTAAAGATTAGCCAAGTTACCTGCATCGGTACCACTATAATCATCTGCTATCTTTACGAAACCTACATAGCCGGCACCATCGCCATTGAGCGCTTGGTCGAACATCTCATTGTTGAAGTATGTTTGACCCTTGCCCAACATGGTGCTTGCCTTGTCCTCACGAGGACCAGCGATCTGGGACATATAACCAAATATACCTGCGATAACGACGATGATAGCCGCTACTGCGATAAGGATGACTTTCTTGTATTTCACGAAGAAAGCTTCATGAATGTTGAGGCTCTCTACTTCCTGAGCCTGTGCTTTGTTGTTTGACATTTTTATTTTCGTTTTTTATTATTCTATAGTTTAGGTTGCAAAAATACGGAAATTAATCCACATATTGAAATTTATAGCCTACTTTTTTCGTTTTTTGCGCTTTTTCTGCTAACTTTGCAGTCCATAAGCTACGTAGAACGTATGATTTTAAAGAATATTTCCATTATAAACTATAAAAACATCAAGGCGGCAAACCTTGATTTCTCATCCAAGATTAATTGCTTCATCGGGCATAATGGTGTGGGCAAGACCAACCTTTTGGATGCTATTTATTATCTCTCTTTTTGTAGAAGTGCTTATAATCCGATAGATTCACAAGTCATCACCCATGACGAGGCTTTCTTTATGCTGGAAGGCAATTACTCGTATGACAATGGGGATGTTGAAAATATCTATTGTGGCATGAAGCGTGGCGTGAAGAAGCATTTCAAGCGTAATAAGAAGGAGTATAAGCGATTGTCACAACACATAGGATTGATACCTCTTATCTTCGTCTCTCCATCCGATACTTCTTTGATAGAGGGAGGAAGTGAGGAACGACGTCGTTTGATGGATGTGGTGATTTCTCAATATGACCATGCCTATATCGAGGCTTTGGCTAACTATAACAAGGCTCTTCAACAACGTAATGCACTCTTGAAGATGGAAGATGAACCTGATATGTCGCTTATGGAGATCTGGGAGCAAGAAATGGCATGTAATGGCGAAATCCTTTATCAAAAGCGTGATGCCTTTGTCAAGGAGATAGTCCCGATATTCCAACGTATTTATCAGCATATATCGGGCAAGCGTGAGGAAGTGAGATTGAATTATGTTTCTCATTGTCAACGGGGGGCATTGTTGGATGTCATTCAACGTGACCGTTTCAAGGACCGTGCCGTGGGCTATTCCTTGCATGGTACTCATCGGGATGACTTGGAGATGTTGATAGGTGATTACCAGATGAAACGTGAGGGAAGCCAAGGACAAAACAAGACTTTTGTGTTGGCTTTAAAGCTCGCTCAGTTTGATTTCTTGCATCGTACCAACTCTGGTACGACTCCAATATTGCTCTTGGATGACATATTCGACAAGTTGGATGCTCAACGAGTGGAGGCTATAGTGCAATTGGTTTCTGGAGATAATTTCGGGCAAATATTCATCACGGACACTAACCGTGATCATCTTGACCAGATATTACATAATAGTAATAATGACTATAAAATATTCTCGGTAGAGAATGGAGAGATAACTTTAAGGGAGGAATAGAATATGTTTAAGAGGAAAGTTAGGTCTTTGGCGGAGTTGTTGCCTGAGTTCCTTCGCAATGAGGGACTGGAGATGCCTTTGCAACAAAAACGGTTGATAGATTGCTGGGCGGAAGTCGTCGGTAAGCCTATTGAGGGCTATACAGGTGATAAGTTTATCAAGAACCAAACGCTTTATGTGAAAATCCTGAACCCTGCATTGAGAGCGGATTTATCAATGAGCAGGGCTTTGCTTGTGAAACGCCTTAATGAGAAAGTGGGGGCGCAAGTGATTGCTGACATCCGTTTTTATTGAGTATGGCAAGTCTTATCGAGAATGGGAAAAGAGGATTTTATATCACTTCATCCATTCTTATGTCTGTGTCTTCCGATGGCACTTGTTCTACCTTTTGGAAATCAAAGCATATACCTATTTTATATATATAAGGTACTTGTTGTAGGAATTTATCATAGTATCCCTTGCCTCGTCCTAACCGATTTCCTCGTTGGTCGAAGCTCATGCCAGGGATGATGGCTATGTCTATTTGTGAGTAGGCTTGTTCTGGAAATTGCTTTCCGATAGGTTCCATGATGTGGAGTGCTCCTTCCTTGAGGTCTTGGGTTCCTGTATATTCTCTTAATATCATGTTCTCACGGTTAATGACAACAGGAAGCAATACCTTTTTTCCTTTTTCCAATAGTTGCTCTATCAGGGAATGTGTGTTCACTTCATCGGGTAGTGAGTAATATGCCAATATCGTTTGTGCTTGTTGGAAATGCACGTTCATGGAAAGGCGTGCTAAAATGTCAAGCGACAGTTCCTCAAGTTGCATTGAGGAATACTGTCGCTTTCTATCTCTTATTAAGTTTCTTAGTTCTTTCTTTTCCATGTATTATGCTTCTTTGCTTTTGGTTGCATGGGTTTCTTGGGAAAGGCAGCATGATTGTTGAATACCTCCAATGTCTTTTTGATGACAGGGTCGTCAATATTGATGTATTCGTTCCATGCTTGTTCATCTAACATATTATAGATGATACGGCTGTTGATGTAACGCTCCAACAATTTATGCGATTTTCGTATCAAGAGATTTCGGCGTTGCAAGCCTCTCTTGTCAGCAAAGTTGGCAAACTTATCCACCATATTTTGTCTTACGAGATAATCCGCCAGTTGCATCATTTCCTTGAAGTTGTTCAACTTAGGACGGTTGTCGTCGGTATAGGTAAATGCAAACTGGAGAATTAAACCACTCATGCTTGCTTGCTTAAAATAGGATGTCATACCCAGAGTGTCTTCTGGAACAAAGATGTCTGGTGTGATGCCACCACCACCATAAACAGTCCTGCCTAAGCTGGTATGGTAAGCAGGTCCTGTATGCTTGATGCTATCTTGTGAGAAGAACTCGCCATGCTGATAGCGAGTAAGCAAGTCTTGCTCATAATCCTTGTCGTCTCCAAGGGTATAAGGCTTTTGTATGCAACGACCAGAAGGAGTATAGTATCTGGCGATGGTCAAGCGAATCATGCTATGGTCGGGGAACTCGATTTGTTGCTGCACCAGTCCTTTTCCAAAGGAACGGCGACCGATGATGGTTGCACGGTCATTGTCTTGCATAGCTCCAGCGAAGATTTCTGCAGCAGAAGCAGAACCCTCGTTTATCAATACAACCAATGGTATCTGCTGGTAAGAACCCTTGCCATCACTACGATATTCTTGACGAGGAGACTTGCGTCCTTGTGTATAGACAATCAGCTTCTTGTCTGCCAAGAATTCATTCGCCATATTGACTGCTGCGGTCAAGTAACCACCAGAGTTGTCACGCAAATCGATGCAGAGGTTCTTGAAACCTTCTTGTGATAGCTTGGCTAACGCAATCAACATTTCGGGATAAGTGTTCTCGCCGAAGTTCTTGATACGGATATAACCAGTATTGGCATCCAACATATATGCTGCGGTAACACTCTTTGTCGGGATTTCTCCACGTGTAACGGTAAAGGTCTGTATCTTTTTGCTACCATATCTGATGACACCAATCTTCACCTTTGTGTCCTTTGGACCTTTCAGTCGTCTCATAGCCTCCTGATTGGTGACAATCTTGCCAACGAAAGGCTTGCCGTCTACTGCAACAATCTTGTCACCAGCCAACAAACCAGCTTTCTCTGCAGGACCATTCTGGATGACATTCTGTACATGGATGGTGTCCTCACGAATTACAAACTCGATGCCTACGCCAGAGAAAGAGCCTCTTAAGTCATCGTTGGCTGCAGCAACATCTTTGGCACTGATATAGACGGAGTGGGGGTCTAATTCCGACAATATTTGTGGGATGGCCTTGTCCACCAAGGAGTCTATATTGACCGCATCAACATATTGGTCGTCAATGATATGCAACAAGTTGTTGAGTCGGTTGCTTCCACTATTGATGATATTCAGTCTATTGCCTGAAAAGTGGTTTGAGAAGAATGAGCCGATAACAATACCTATCACGACACAAGCAGCCATAATGAAAGGCATGAAACGGTTTGTCTTATTCTTGTTTATATTCATAGTTGTCTAACTTTTATTCATTATTGTTATCATCTGGGTTGAGATATTTCACTTCTATACCAGCTTTTATCATCAGTCTGATACCATCGTCAAGTCGGTATTTCTCTGCATAGACAACCCTCTTGATGCCTGACTGGATGATTAGCTTGGCGCATTCGATACATGGAGAGGCTGTGACATATAGTGTACTTCCATCACTGTTGTTGTTGCTCCGGGCTAATTTGGTGATAGCATTGGCTTCAGCGTGGAGTACGTATGGTTTGGTAATGTCATTGTCCTCGCAGACATTTTCAAATCCACTGGGTGTTCCATTATATCCATCACTGATGATCATCTTGTCCTTTACCACCAAAGCACCCACTTGACGACGTTTGCAATAGCTGTTCTCTGCCCAGATGCGTGCCATACGCAGATAGCGTAGGTCCAGTTTTTCTTGTTTCTTTTCCTCCTGTTCCATATTTTAGTCTTTTTTAATTTCATTACGCTCAAGGAGAGCATCAATGGTAGGCTCTTGTCCACGGAAACGCTTGTAGAGCGTCATAGGATGTTCTGTTCCTCCCTTGGATAAGATGTTGTCTCTGAAGCTTTGGGCTGTTCGTGGGTCGAAGATGCCATTTTTCTTGAACACACTGAAAGCATCTGCATCCAAGACTTCCGCCCATTTGTAGCTGTAATAACCTGCTGCATATCCACCAGCCATGATGTGAGAAAATTGTACGGTCATGCACGTGTTGGGCAGTTGGGGAGTAACCATCGCTTTCTCCCATGCTTTTTTCTCAAAGGGAATAATATCTTCGGTAAATGCTTCTTTCTTGGTATAATATGCCATGTCTAACAAACCGAAACTTACTTGTCTCAAGCAAGCGTATGCTGCCATGAAGTTACGACTCTTTACGATGCGCTCTATCAGCTCGTCGGGCAGAGGCTCACCCGTCTGATAGTGGAAGGCAAAAGTACGTAGGAACTCTTTTTCAATGGCATAGTTCTCCATGAATTGTGATGGAAGTTCTACGAAGTCCCACCAAACATTGGTACCGGAAAGACTCTCGAAACGAGTATTGGCGAACATTCCATGCAGGCTGTGACCAAACTCATGCAAGAATGTCTCAACCTCTCCTAATGTCAATAAAGCAGGCTTTTCTTCTGTCGGTTTTGTGAAGTTCATCACAACGCTTACATGTGGACGGACATTGGTGCCCTTATGGTCAATCCATTGTCCTTGGAACTCTGTCATCCATGCACCGCTTTGCTTACCTTTCCTTGGGAAGAAATCTGCATAGAATACTGCCAGATAACTACTGTCTTTGTCAAACACCTCGTATGCTTTTACATCAGGATGATATACAGGAATATCTTTGTTCTCCTTGAAAGTGATACCATAGATTTTGTTTGCTAATCCAAACACCCCAAGGATAACCTTGTCCAATTGGAAATAGGGGCGGAGCATTTCTGCATCCAAGTTGAATTTCTCCATTTGCAACTTGTGCGAATAGAAACTGACATCCCAAGGCTCCATTACGAAATCATCACCTTCCAGCTTCTTGGCAAGTGCTGTGATTTCTCCAACTTCTTTCACGGCGGTAGGCTTGTAGGCATCAATCAAGTCGTTGAGCAACTTATAAACGTGCTCGATATTACTTGCCATACGATGTTTCAATACATAGTCGGCGTATGTTTCAAATCCAAGTAACTGTGCAAGTTCACGGCGAAGATTGATGAGCCGTTTGCAAATGTCCAAGTTGTTATTCTCGTTGTCATGAATACACTCGGTGTTATGTGCCATATACATTTCCTTGCGGAGTTCTCTTTGGGTGGAATAAGTCATGAATGGCGAATAACTTGGGAAATCGAGTGTGAACACCCATCCATCCACTTCTTTCTCCTTGGCGGTGGCAGTGGCAGCAGCTATGGCTGTATCAGGTAAACCTTCGAGTTGTTTCTGGTCGGTGATATGGAGGGTATAAGCTTTGTTTTCCTTAAGTAAGTTTTGTGAGAATTGGAGAGTAAGCATACTTGCTTCTTCTGTCAATTTACGAAGTTTCCTTTTTCCTTCTTCGTCCAGTAAAGCACCGCTACGTACAAAACCATCGTAGCTGGTATCGAGCAACATTTGTTCCTCTGGAGTCAACTCCCGGTGATGGTCATGGACATATTTCACACGCTCAAAGAGTTTCTTGTTGAGTGTTATGTCGTTAGCATGCTTGGTAAGGATAGGACTTAGTTTTTGTGCCAAGTCTTCCATCTCAGGACAAGTCTCAGCACTCATCATGCAAGAAAAGACATTTGAAACTCTACTAAGTAGATCGTAATAATGTTCTCCTTTGTCGGTTTCAACACGAGCGATGGTATTCTCAAAAGTAGGTTCCGCAGGGTCGTTGATGATTTTGTCGGTAGCCTCGTCATCACGGCGGATTCCCTCCATGAAAGCTTCCTCGTAATCTTCTAAACGGATACGGTCGAATGGCACCGTATCGTGCGGTGTGTTATAAGGCTCGAAAAATGGATTGATTCGATTTTCTTGTTTCTTTTCGTCAAACATACTGACTTTGCTTTTAATTTAGCTGCAAAGTTAGCAAAAAAAGGTGTTATCACCTTATTCTAATTATAGAATTTAACTTATATTACACACTCTTTCTATTGATTGATAAGTTTTTCGAGTGCAGGGATATGGATGCGCCCTCTGTAAAGACGAAGGAGTTGCTTGTCTTGCATGGCATTGAGTGCCTTGGATATATCAAGCCTGCTGTCATTCAGTTCTTCTGCTATCCTGTTCATTTTGATGTAGAGAATTTTCTCACCGGCAGGATGGACACAGTGCGCTTCAAAAAAACGAGTGATACGTTCTTCCAAAGTTCTGGGTGGTACTTTCCATGCCTTTCTACTTTGCTTCTGGGATAGGGTGGAGACAAGATTGAGCAAGTTGAGACGGAAAATCTCGAATTGCTCTGAGAGTTTCATTATTTCTTGTTTGTCAATACACATCATGCTACAATATTTCCCAGCAATGTAAGTGTGAGTATATCTTTGGCTTAGACCAAATATACATTCTGGTTGGAAAATCTCAGGAGCGGTAAGGTATTCGATGATACGATAGCCATGATCATCGGCATCAGTCGTCACACTGATGTTTCCGTTTAGCAAGAAATAAAGATGCTTGCAAACATCGCCGTCATTGACGATAGTAGTGCCCTCGACAAATTTCTTGAAGTCAAATTTCGTCTGACCAGCAACTTGTTGCAAGTCATTGCGGCTCATTCCTAAGAACAAAGGGAGCATCAATAGACTATCATATAATCTGTTTTCAGCCATTTAATATCTTCCTTTTCATGGATGGTGAATACCATATTTTGTTATTGCCTTTGGCATCTGAGTAAATCAAGTAAGCAAGGAGCTCTGGATGTTTCTCCAGTATTTTCTTTGCTCCGTCCAAGCCCAGTACCATGAAGGAGGTAGCGTAGGCATCCGCTGTTGCGCAATTCTTGGCTAATACTGTGGCAGATAAGATGTTATGTTGTACAGGATAACCAGTCTTAGGGTCTATGGTATGGGCGTACTTCTTGCCATTCTTATAATAGAAGTTTCGATAGTTGCCACTGGTAGCCATAGCCATGTCCGTTACGTTGAGTACCGTTTGGAGTTCTTCGTTGGTGTTCAAGGAATCGTCTGTTGGCTTGTTTACACCGATGCGCCAAGGTACACGTTTCTCACTGTTTCCACAAGTAACTACTTCACCTCCGATTTCTACCATGAAGTTCTGTATTCCTTTGCGTTTTAGGTATCTTGCCACAATATCGCTTCCATATCCTTTAGCGATGGCAGAGCAGTCGAGCATGATGTTAGGGTTTTGTTTTTCAATATGCCTGTTTACAAGTTTTACCTTATGGTATCCCACCAAGGTACGTATGCTGTCAAGTACTTGCTTGCTTGGTTCTACGCCTTTCTTAAATCCAAATCCCCATACGTTTACCATAGGGGCAACTGTTATGTCGAAAGCTCCATCTGTATCTTTGGAGATATTCTCGGCAAGATTGAAAACCTCGGCAAACATATCGTCTACTTCAACCTTTTCATTCCTGTTTACACGTGAGATAATGGAGGTTTTATTAAATGGCGACAATGATTGGTCTACTTTTTTCAGCTCGGTTTCAATCTCCGTTTGTAGGTTCTCGTCACTTTGGTAAGTGATGTGGTATATGGTTCCAAAGATGAACCCAGTGTCATGCTGGTAAGGCATAGAGTGCTGTTGCCTGATGATCATGATGCTTCCAATGAGCAATATCAAGAGGAAAGGTACTTGCCAGAATAGTCTTTTCTTTTTTATCATGGATGTGTAACGCTAAAGTTCGAATGATATATTGAATGTTCCTCCTATCTTGCCTCCACCTTGTTTGCCAAAACCTGGCACGTACCAAGTGTTGCCAAGATCGCCATCGTTGTGGAAAAGGCGACGTTGGTATCTCACGCTCCATCCCATGCGGATTGGTCCCCATATCTTGGCATCTAAGCCAAATACGGCCTCAGTCCAATGGAAGTTGCAAGATACACCTTCGGCTCCATAGGGTGATATACCTCCCCATACTGGGTCTTCAATATCCTTGCCGTAAAGGTCATACTTATAGGAAGTGAACGCATAGCGAAAGCCACCATAGAGACGATAGATGTCATGTTTGTTCTTCAAGAGGTTGAAGTCACAACCAATGCGACCATACGGAGCACTGGTCTTGTAGCGCAAGTTGGTAGTCTGCTCTGTGGCATCAGCTTTTCCAATACCTATCTCCAATACAGGGAAGTATTTGTCTTTTAAATTGAAGCGAACAGCTGCTTCGTATTGCCCATAGCTGCTGACCGCTTTCTGGATGATACCTACGGCATCAATACTTACAGCTACACCCCTGAACAAAGGCACGGTGTCCTTGGGCGCAACCAAAGTTTTCTTGTATTGCTGTGCTTGCAAGGGAGTACCGAAGAATAGCAGGATGCTACTCAGTACGCTCGCCAAAATATATGTAGAAATGTGCTTTCGTTGCATCGTAGTTTACTTCTTTATGGTTTATGACTATCGAGTCTATGCGATTATGGGTTGTCTCTATGCTGGTGATGGTGTGAAAGTATGATGGCTTGCAATCAACCGACTCGAAGTGTGGTTGGTCTTCTTTCTTTACTTTCACAGTGTCTTTGAACACCTCGTGCAGCACTGTGT
>CAKQXI010000028.1 GCA_934281565.1 uncultured Prevotella sp. | reverse complement strand
CTAAATTACTAAAAATCAGAGATATGCACAACTTTTTATTCATTTTTATTTGTGAAATTAATTCCGCCAACGGGTTTTCTTTATATTCTTTTACGCACGCGCTGCATAAAAGTTTTCACCCCAAGGGTTCATTTCAGTGTTAAAAGTGTGAACCCTTAAAACCAAGGGTTCACAGTGTTTTGACAGGGTTCACACCCTTTTTCTCAATGAAAAATATATACATTTTGCATTGAGAAATAATCAACTCTACATGAGGATATATCCGCAAGAGAAAAGTACCGATAGTAGTGCCAAAAGTCGATTTTTAAGCACTTTTGAGACCACTATCGGTACATTATTTAATATCCAATAGTGAATCGCTCTTGATGATGAGCAGGTTTCTCCAGTTCGTCAACCATAGCAACAGCGTAATCCTCTACAGAAATATGGCTCTTACCATCAGCATCTACGATGAGGTCGTCCTTGCCAAGACGGAATTTGCCAGTTCTTTCTCCTGGTTCCAATGTACCAGCTGGTGAGAAGAATACCCAGTCAATGTCATGCTCATTCATCAATGTATTGAGGTAGAACTCACCCAGTGATTTTACGCCACCCATGATAGACTCAGGAATTGCACCAGAATCAACAACACGAAGTCCAGGAGCACAAAACAATGTGCCTGCACCGCCTACGATGAGCAGACGCTTTACTCCCGACAGCTTGGCTGCTTGCAGGATAAGAGGATAGTTCTTCAGAGTATCCTCGTAAATGTTAGGATTGGTCCAACCAGGGTTATACGCACTGATGATGGCATCTTTGCCCCTCGCTTACCTTGGCGATGCTTTCTACATCTGATACATCTGCCTTGACAACAGACAGATTGCTATTGCTAATGTTGATCTTATCTGGATTACGGACAATAGCTGTAACCTTGTTACCTCTGTTCAACAACTCGCTTAGGATAGCGGTGCCCACAAAACCGCTTGCTCCAATTAAAACTACATTTCCCATAACTGTAAATATTTAATAATCAATAATAGTAACGATAAGAGAGTTATTCTCTTTTTCTGGTGCAAAGGTACACAAGTTTTTCCTTATTTGCAAGAAGGCACTTTTTGCTTAGTTAGTTACTATCAGGTAACTATTATTGATTCAGAAAGGGTTGCGCAAAGACGATTTAACGATATTTAATGTGAAATGATAATATGCCTTGGAATCAAGCAGTCAACCAGTTGGTATTTCTGAATATGAACTTGAAAAGTTCTATCCGAAAAAGTTAGAAGGTACAATGCCAACAATAGAAGAATTGGAAACAAAATTAAATACAAGTTTGGGCAAACAGTAATGAGAAATTACTTCCACTAAATTTCTCATTCAAAGTATCTATGGCACGTATGACATTTTTATAATCGTCATGATCATTACGGTAATCGCCATGACGATTATGGTTGCAAATATACAAAAACTTTTCACAACAAAGAAATTAAATACTGATTATTTTTGCAAGCATGATTCCTTTGGTTATTTATACTGCTCAAACAGTCAAGCCTTGCACACCCTTAAAACCAATAAGGTATTATCTCCAAACTATATATTTATATATTTCACAACTAAATCTATATAGGACAAACAACACTTTTAAGGACGACTTTTTGTTGATATTCACACTTTTAAGGACGACTTTTTGTGGTTTTATACATTTTTAAGGACGAGTTTTTGCTTATTTCTAAAGAAAATAAGTAATTTTGCAATCAGAAAGTGCCAAATAATCAAGTGTTTATGAAAAGAAGTGCCATACAAGAATTATATCGTTGGAAAGAAAGCAATGATCGCAAGCCGTTGATTATGCTTGGAGCACGCCAAGTTGGTAAGACTTGGCTAATGCAAGAGTTTGCCAAGAAAGCATATAAAAAGAGTGCTTACATCAACTTTGAGGACAATGATATGTTGCAAGACCTATTTGTACATGATTTCGACATTCCTAGGATTATCGCCAGCATCCAATGGAGCACGGGTGTTGCCATAGATGAAGATACACTTATCATTCTTGACGAAATTCAAGAAGTACCACGAGGGATTACCGCCTTGAAATATTTCTACGAGAAAGCACCTCAGTACCATGTGATTGCAGCAGGGTCTTTATTGGGCATAGCCATGCATAAAAAAGATTCTTTTCCTGTAGGAAAGGTAGACTTCATTCATTTGTATCCCCTGTCCTTTTTCGAGTTTCTAAGTGCAATAGGCGAAGATAAGATGGTAGAGTTGCTTCGAGCAAAAGAGTGGTCAATGATCACAATGTTTCGGGCTAAGTTTGAGGAACGATTACGCCAGTATTACATTGTGGGTGGAATGCCAGCAGTTGTTGCAGCTTTTGCCAACGATGGAGATTTAACAAAGGTACGAACCATCCAGAAAACGATACTTGAGGCATACGAGAGAGATTTCTCAAAGCACGCCCCAGCAATTGAGGTGCCAAGGATTAGAATGGTTTGGCGATCCATACCTGCGCAACTTGCCAAGGAAAACAGGAAATTTATTTATGGAGCGGTAAAGGAAGGTGCTAGGGCTAAAGATTTTGAACTTGCCATTGAATGGCTACAAGATGCAGGGTTGATATATAAGGTGAATCGTTGTAAAAAAGCCCAACTACCTTTGGCTGCTTATGAGGATCTTTCTGCTTTCAAGATATTCATGTCCGATATAGGTTTGATGTGTGCGATGAGTAATGTCCCTGTACAGAGTTTATTGAGTGGCAATGTGCTGTTCTCTGACTTCAAGGGGGCATTGACCGAGCAATATGTTTTGCAACAATTGAAGGTACATTCATCGTTGTCTATTTATTATTGGTCGGCAGAAAACTCCAGAGGCGAAATAGATTTTTTGTTACAGAGGGATGAACAAATCATTCCTATAGAAGTAAAAGCAGAAGAAAATTTACAGGCAAAGAGTCTTAGAGTGTTTGTGGAGCGCAATCCTAATTTGCGTGGTGTTCGTCTCTCCATGTCTCCTTATCGAGAACAAGATTGGCTTGTCAATTATCCTTTATACTCGGTATTGGCAGTAATGGAGAAGTGATGAGTTCTATTGAAAACTGACCCTTAAGACCATATTGAGGCATCAAGCCTATGTTCTGTTCTCATCTGATATTAGTCGCAATGCTAAAGAATTATAAAGTTGGTATTTTCAACTCGCTGAAAATCAACAATAGTTACTTCCGTGTAAGTATCTAACGCTCATGTGCCTTCTTGCACAATATGTTTTTTCTATATACCTTTGCAAACGAAAAGTTAGAACTGGGCACCATGATTTATCATGGCTCAATAAAGAGTATATAAAATAAAGAACATATTAACGAAATTATGAAAAAGATTGTTACATTAGCAGTGGCTGCAATGACAGCGATGACAGTTTCCGCCCAACAGGGTGAGTTCAAGACTTATGAAGGCAATGGTTTCACCATGCATGTATATTATTCCAACGACGTGATGGCTGACGCAAGTTACATCGTCGAGACCAAGGATGGATTGGTGACGATAGAGGAACCTCTTTTCAAGAGTGGCATAAAGGAATTTGATGCTTACGTTGATAAACTTGGCAAACCTGTCACTGCTCGCATCACCGACTATCATGAGGGTGGCACAGGAGCGAACTCCATTATCCAGCCAGAGGGAATGCCAAAGTTCATGCATGAGGGTGTATACGATGCGATGATGAAAGGCTTCCAAAAGAACTTCGGCGACAAGATGGTGGATCGACCAACAGGAAAAGCCAAGGAAGTGAAGTTTGGTGACACCCAGAAAATCAATGGCGTAAGTTATCTGTTTATCAATGGTCCGAAAAACGATTTCCCTGCAGCAGGCATCCTTATTGGCAAGACTTTCTATCTGTCACACTGGGCACCTGCCAAGGCTCACATGAACAGTTTGCAACTTGCCAATCGTGATGCAGTAGCACAGGCTCTTGAGGGATTGAAGATCGCCAAGTCATATAACGCCAAATATTATCTCGGCTCTCACGGTGGCGTTGCTACCCCAGACGACTTGGGTTTCCACATCGCCTATCTGTCGAAGATAGAACAATTGCTCACCGAGAACCAAGATGCCACAAGTTTTGTCGAAGCACTCAAGCAAGCATATCCCAGTTTGCCCGGTGAGGATGGTTTAGCTGCCTTGGCTGCAAATCTATATAAATAATTCTTCTGTAAAATATAAATGGTTACTGGAATAGTAAATGTATTCCAGTAACCATTTGTACTTTTAGTTTTAGACATATCGCAATCAAGCAAGTTGCTAATCAATCCGCTTGATGAACTTGGCAGGATTTCCTGCCACAATGGTATTGGGTTCCACATCTTTGGTAACGATGGAACCAGCACCCACAATGGCATTCTCACCAATGGTTACACCAGGAAGAATGCTGGAACCAGCTCCTATCCAACTGTTCCTTTTCAGGACCACAGGCTTGCAGATGAGGATTTCGCGGTCATGGAAATCGTGGTTGTTGGAGATAAGTTGCACATTGGCGGCAACCCTTACATCGTCCTCAATGGTAATGCTTCCTGCTGCCATCATCAAGCAATTGTACATTACCACTACATTCTTGCCGATTTTCACACGATTGCCCCTTACAACCGATAAGCCTGGCATAACACGACTACCTTCGCCGATATTTCCACAAAAGAGTTCATTCACCAAAGCATTATATTCATCAGTATAAGGCATGGTGTGATTGAGCTTAAAACAAAGTTGCGCACAGCGTACTCCCTCTTCTGGTTCATTCTGCAAAGGGTCTCTCAAGTCTATTCTTGTTTCTTCCATGCTTTTTATTATCTGATAAAATTTGTGGCAATCCTTTCTTCATGCTCTGGCAATCCGAACTTTTCCTTTCCAAGTTGGATACTCTTTACCAAAAATGCCATGTTACGAGCCAGTTGGCGCATGGTCTGAAGTCCCTCTCCATCTTGCAACGCCTCTCCAGGTGTTCCGCCATGCACATTGTTCCAATATTGTGATGGAGCGACAGGCATATTGGATATAGTGAAATACTTGTTGAGCACATCAAATGTGGCAGTGGTACCACCACGACGCGCTACAGCCACTGCTGTTCCCACTTTCATGCTCTTGTCGAAAGAAGTTGAGTAGAAAAGACGGTCTAAGAAAGATAATAAGGTTCCATTAGGAGAAGCATAATATACTGGTGAACCAACCACGATGCCATCAGCTTGCTCAAACTTAGGAGCCACTTCATTCACTATGTCATCAAACACGCACTTGCCCAGCTCTTTGCAACGATTGCAAGCAATGCAACCATGTATGTTCTTGTGACCAACGTGGATTAATTCTACTTCAATACCTTCTGCCTCCAAGGTTTTCTGTACCTCATGCAGTGCGACGTATGTGTTGCCCTCTCTCTTTGGGCTACCATTGATAAGTAATATTTTCATAATTCTAATGCTATTGTATTTGACACAAATTTTACCTTGTTTCATACCCTTTCAGTGGCAAATATACAAAGAAACTTTAATAATTGGCATAATACATTTAATAATTTAACAATTTATACCCTTTCTGGGTTCATAAATACATGCAACAAATATTAACTCATAACTGCCACAGATTTAGATAAAAAGTTGTATCTTTGCCACCAGATGTACTATAAACAAAGAAAATGATGACAGCAAAAAGATACCCTTTGGGAATACAGACTTTCTCTGAAATAGTGAAAGGAAACTATTTTTACGCCGACAAGACCGCCTTGGTCTATCAGTTGGCTCATTATGCCAAGTTTCATTTCCTGAGTCGCCCACGACGATTTGGAAAGTCCTTGTTCGTATCTACCCTCCAAGCTTATTTCGAGGGGAAAAAAGAGATGTTCAAAGGGCTTGCCATCGAAAAATTGGAGCAAGAGTGGACTGAATATCCTGTAGTTCACTTGGATTTGAGCAGTGGTAAGTATTATAGCGTTGAGAACTTGCATGCCATCCTCAATGCTATTCTTTTGCGCGAAGAACAGAAATATGGACTGAAAGCTGAAGACTCAAAGGCGTATGGAACACGACTGAAGAACATCCTAACTACGGCAACAGAACAGACTGGTAAACAAGTTGTTGTACTCATTGACGAGTATGATGCTCCAATGCATGATTCGATGGGCAAAGACAACTTGCAAGATGAAATCCGTAATATCATGCGTGACTTCTTTAGTCCTCTGAAACAACAGGAAGGCAATCTCCGCTTTGTCTTTATCACAGGTATCTCCAAGTTCAGTCAACTCAGTATTTTCAGCGAGTTGAATAACTTGAAGATTATCAGCATGAAAGACGAGTATTGTAGCATTTGTGGTATCACCAAGGACGAACTTACCCAATATTTCCGTAAGGGTATTGAGGAAATGGCGGAACACAATGGTTTGTCTTATGAAGATACCGTGGAGGAGTTAAAGAAACATTACGACGGTTATCACTTCAGTGCCAACAGCGAGGACATTTTCAATCCTTATAGCATCATCAACGCCTTGGATGACAAGGACTTCAATAGCTATTGGTTCTCATCAGGCACTCCTACGTTCTTAATAGAACTATTGCAGAAAGATGGGCTGGATATGCTAAGACTCAATAACCTGTGGATAAAGGACAGCAGATTTGATGCTCCTACGGAGAGGATCACCGACCCGATACCTGTTTTATATCAGAGCGGTTACCTCACCATCAAGGAGTATGACAAGCGTCGTCGGCTCTATCGTCTCAGTTTCCCTAACGAGGAAGTTAGGCAAGGGTTCTCTGAAAGTCTTGTCAAGTATTATACCGCACATAATTTAAGCGATTTCGACAATATCGTACTTGCATACGCCGACCATATCTTGGTAGACGAAGACATAAAGGCATTCTTACCCCACTTGAAAGTTTTCTATGATAAGTTTCCATACACTATCATCAACAACAACGAGCGTCATTATCAAGCTGTGATGTTCACCATCTTTACCATGCTTGGAGCTGATATTCAAGTGGAATATCCCACAACTGACGGAAGAATTGACCTCTTGCTCAAAACAGACAAGAACATCTATATCTTCGAATTGAAATACAACAAGTCAGCGGATGCTGCAATAAGTCAAATTGAAGAAAAAGACTATGCCAAGGCATTTGCCAACGATACCCGAAAGGTGATAAAGGTTGGCATCAACTTCTCGGAAGACCAAAGGAGTATTGAAGATTGGGAGGTAAAAGAAATGAAGTAACTATTTACCAAATTTTAGCCAAATCGAATTATTTTTCATCGATTTGGCTATTATATAGTTCATTCTTTAGCCAAATCACGTTAATTTTTATTGATTTGGCTAAAGAATAGGATACTATTACGAAAAAAGTCTTATCTTTGCACCATATATTCACCACAAAAGAAGATTATGAATCATATCATAGGACGCAAGGAAGAAATCAAGCGACTCACGGAATACTATAATTCTGGTAAAGCAGAATTTATAGCAGTATATGGCAGGAGGCGCATAGGCAAGACATATCTTGTGCGCAATCTTTTTCGTGATAACTTTTCTTTCGCCATGTCAGGTTCCATAGATGCTCCCTCAGAAGCACAGCTTTCAAACTTCGGATATGCCTTGCGTGAATATGGTGACACCAAATTGCCATTGCCCACAAACTGGACCGAAGCTTTCGAAGCTCTAAAACAACTGTTAAGAACTAAATTAGCAGGTAAAAGGTTATTGATATTCATTGACGAATTACCTTGCCTTGACACTCCCAAATCAGGCTTCCAACAAGCCTTTGAGCATTTCTGGAACAGTTGGGCATCCGACCAAAATGAGCTTATGCTCATCGTCTGTGGCAGTGCAACTTCATGGATGATCAGTAATCTCATTGATAGTCATGGAGGACTCCACAATCGCATTACTCATGAGATATATCTCGCACCTTTCACTTTGAAAGAAACAGAAGAAATGCTTCGTGCCAACAACTTTGTATGGTCAAGGCTCTCTATTGTACAAATATACAGCATCTTAGGTGGTATCCCTTATTATCTTGGCTTACTGGACAAGAGCCAAGGTGTGGAAGCCAATGTAGACCGCCTATTCTTTTCAGAGCATGGAGAGTTGAAACGTGAGTATGGGAGACTCTACTCCTCATTGTTCCACAACTCCGAAATCTACATGAAAGTCATAGAGGCTTTGGCATCATGCAAACAGGGACTTACACGCAAAGAAATTGCAGAACGCCTAAAAATACCATCTGGCGGAACATTAACCAAAGTGCTGCGAGATTTGATTAACTGTGATTTTGTTCGTGGTTATAACACCCGAGAGAAAAAGATAAAGCAAAAAGAACAAATATACCAACTCACCGATCTCTACACTTTATTCTATATGTCGTTCTGTCATCGAGGCACCACTGACACAGCCTTTTGGACACATCTCATGGGGAAACCTCGCCAAAATACGTGGTATGGCTTGGCTTTTGAACGTATATGTATGCTTCATATCCCACAGATAAAACATTGTCTTGGCATCGACAGAATACATACGGAATATTATTCTTGGCGCAGTAAGCAATCAGTACCAGCAGCACAGATAGACCTTTTGATTGAACGTGCCGACAACTTGGTGAACCTATGTGAGATTAAATATTCCCAACTGCCATACTCCATTACCAAAGAGGAAGATATGCGCCTTCGTAATCGCATTGCCGATTTTGTTGGAGAGACAGGCATACGCCATGGTATCCTACCAACTCTGATTACAACATTCGGCATCCGACCTAATGCCTATTCTGCAATTGCACAAGTGGAATTGACCATGGACGACCTTTTTAGTTGACATTCTCCGTCTTTGTCTTCTTGTCGGCGACATACATACCTGTCAAGATGCAGATTGCACCCATTAGGAAATAGACTGTTATCTTCTCGCCCAACACCCATGATGCAAAAATCATGGTGGTGATGGGATTGAAGTAAACCCAATTGGTCGCTTTCACGGCTCCTAACTTGGAGATACACCAGTTCCAAGTTAGGAAACAAACCATTGAGGCTAAGCAACCTAAGAACAACAAGTTGCCTATGACCTGTGGCTTCATAAAGACATCCATTGGTGGGAAACCCGGTTTCAATATATAATAAGGTAATATGGTGAGTACCCCATAAAAGAACACCTTTCTTGTAATGAAAGCAGCACCATAATTGTTAGTTACTGACTTCATTAACAAGGAATATACTGCCCAACATATACACGCAGTAAAAGCCAAGGCATCGCCTACGGGCGAGAGATGGAGAACAAAACGACCATTCAATACCACGATGATCATTCCTATAAATGCCAACAAGGAGCCTAACAGTTGAATACTGTTAATACGAGAAGACCGATACACCAACCTTACCAGCAAAGTTGCAAAGAGTGGACAAGAGCATACAATAAGTGAAGTGTTGGTAGTAGTGGTGAAATTCATTGCCTCGTTCTCACTCAAGAAATAGAGTGAGCCACCAGTAATACCGAGCAAAGCCATCTTTGCTTCATCTCTCCATGAGTTGGAAAGGAAACGCCTATGATTGAAACACACCATCAAGACATAGGCTATGGAAAAACGCAACGTAAAAATCTGGGCTGGCGAAAGTCCATTCAACATCAATACCTTGGTAGAAACGAATGTCGTACCCCATACCGCCACTGTGAGGAAAGCGACCAGATGATAAAAGAAATTGCCATTACTTGCCATATTATGATGCTCCTATTATTCTCTAAGATATATTTTGGAATGCAAAAGTAAGACTTTTCGACGAGGTATGCAAACTTATTGCAGCTTTTTTATTACCTTTGCACCATGATATTACATTCTTTCAAACATATTCTTTCCGATTACCCCATTCCCGAAAAGATGAACAATCCTTTCGACTATGAGCCTCATCCCCTTTGTATCCTTGCTTGCAAGGAACTGCAAGAATATCTTGCCAAACGTGAGGACTGGCAAGAGGAAATCAACAAAGGAAAGATGTTCGGCGTACTGATTGTTGAAAAGTCAGGTGAAATAGGATATTTGGCTGCTTATAGTGGACAAATAGGAGGAAGGAGTGACTGGGACGACTTTGTACCTGCAGTCTTTGACTACTTGCAACCTGATGGTTACTTCAAGGTCCATGAGGCAGAGATTACCCATATCAACCACTCCATTGCCCATATTGAGAAAGATAACTGGATGAATACCGCAAAGGAACAGATAGTTTCTTTACAACAAACTCGCCAACAAACCATTGCCGATTTCCAGACAAAGATGAAAGAGGCGAAAGCAAAGCGTGATGCCAGAAGAAGCAAAGGCAATCTATCTGCTGAAGAAGAACAGACAATGATCAAAGAAAGCCAGTTCATGAAAGCAGAACTAAGGAGGATGAAAAAGTCTTTTGCCGAGAAGACATCACTCGAAATAGAATATGAGGAAAAACTAATGGAACTTGCCCGACTGAAACAACAACGCAAGCAGTTATCAGACAACCTACAACAATGGCTTTTCTCACAATTCCGTATGTTAAGCCCAACAGGAAAGAGCAAAGACCTATTGGAAATATTCAAGGACACGGCTGCCAAGACTCCACCTGCAGGAAGTGGAGAATGCTGCGAGCCCAAGCTATTACAATATGCCTACAAGCACGGTTATCGCCCACTCCAAATGGCAATGTTCTGGTGGGGCGAAAGTCCTAAAGAAGAAATACGCCATCACCTCAACTACTATCCTGCTTGCAATGGCAAGTGCAAGCCAATACTCCAATGGATGCTGCCTTATAATGCAGAAAGCAAGATAGAATATGAAGCAAATGACATTGAAATCCTTTTCGAGGACAAGGAAATTGTAGTTATCTGCAAGTCTGCTGGCATGCTGTCTGTTCCCGGAAAGAATGATACCACATCGGTATATTCCATCATGCGAAAGAGAAACCCCGAAGCAACAGGTCCATTGATAGTGCATCGCTTAGACATGGCAACAAGTGGGCTGATGGTTATCGCCAAGACAGAGTTTGCCTATCATCGCCTACAAGAACAATTTGCCAACCACCAAGTGAGGAAGCGATATATCGCCATTGTTTGTGGGAAAGACTTCCCTCAACAGGGTATCATCAACCTCCCATTGATGCCAGACTACCTTGACCGTCCTCGCCAAATCGTCAGCCATGAAATGGGAAAAGAAGCCATTACAGAATATGAAGTATTGGAAGAAAAAGACAACCATCGTCGCCTTGCCCTTTATCCAAAGACAGGACGAACCCATCAGCTTAGAGTACACTGCGCCCATCGAGAGGGTTTGAATGCACCCATTCTTGGCGACCCTCTCTATGGCAATGAAAAAGCAAATCGCCTCTACTTACATGCAGAGGCGATTAAATTCTTTCATCCTTTGACTGGGAAAGAAATCAATATTGAAAGAAAAGCTGGTTTCTAACTTATACAAAGAACATAACCAAAATCTGGGCGACAACCACACGGACGAACATTCCGAGTGGATAAACCGTGGCATAACTGATACTTGGCGTATCACCATCAATCGTCTCGTTGGCGTAGGTCAATGCCATAGGATTAGCCATACTTCCGCAAAGGATGCCACAGATACTTCCGAAGTCATACTTCTTTGTTTTCAATATAATCAAACCTACAATGACCACTGGTATCACCGTGATGGCAAAACCGATGCCTACCCACATGATACCCTCAGGACGAACCACAGTCTCAAAGAACTGTCCACCAGCATCCAATCCCAAACAACCAAGGTAAAGGGCAAGACCCAGTTCACGCAACATCAAGCCTGCACTTCGAGTCATATAAGAAATGAAATGTACACGAGGACCTAAGGCACCGATGAGAATACCCATCACGATAGGGCCACCTGCAATACCCAAGCGCACTGGGGCTGTCATACCGGGTAAGTCAAGAGGAATGGTTCCAATGGCAAGACCCAGGATGATACCCAGGAAGATTGCACCAAGGTTTGGTTCGTTCAATGTCTTTACGGCATTGCCAAGGAACTGCTCCACATGGTCTATGGAATTAGGGTCGCCCACAACCGTCAATCTATCGCCATATTGCAAACGAAGATCATCGGTGGCAAGCAAACGAATATCACCACGAACCACACGGCTCACATTGATACCGTATGTATTGCGAAGCTGCAAATGTCCCAGTATCTTACCATTCAATCCTGTACGGGTAAGTACGATGACACGGCTCTCCACCTTGGCATCAATGGCATTCCAATCCACAGTATCATTGTTCCATTCCTTGTCCACTTTCTTACCAAAAAGAATAGACATCGCCGATACCTCGTCCTTATTGGTAACCACCAAGACACTGTCATTGGTATGCAACACTGTGTCCGCTTGGGGGACAATTACCTGTCCGTCTCTCCACACACGAGAGATAATAAACTTACGATG
The DNA here is from genome assembly GCA_934281565.1 of uncultured Prevotella sp. Lineage (GTDB taxonomy): Bacteria > Bacteroidota > Bacteroidia > Bacteroidales > Bacteroidaceae > Prevotella. The sequence goes on along the minus strand of CAKQXI010000028.1, from coordinate 10,200 downwards.
CGTCATCATGGAGATCTCAGCTATCGTATTGCCATTGAGAGCAGGGTTCACAATGATATATTGCCCGATGGAAGTATGGTCATCCTCATCACTCTTACGGATTTCCAAGTCGGCAGGCTTTACAAAGAGCTTTCTCAGAAACATCATCGCCAAGATAACACCAACGACTCCCAAAGGATAGGTCACGGCACATCCCAACGCCGCTCCCCCACTTGGCAATCCCAACTGCTGCAAGGCTTGTTGGGCAGCACCAAGGGCAGGTGTATTGGTCGTGGCACCACAAAGGATGCCAATCATATCAGGCAAACTGACAGGCAAGACACAGCACAATACCAAAGAGAACAACGTACCTACAAGAATGACCGCCATGCTCCACAGATTGAGCGATATACCCTCATGCCGCATCGAGCCAAAGAAGTTTGGTCCTACATAAAGTCCAAGGACATAGACAAACATAGTCAAGCCAAAGCTCTCTGCGAACTCAAGCATATCATGGTCTATCGTCAAGCCAAGATGGCCAGCCACGATACCAACAAAGAACACGAAAGCGATACCCAAGGAGATACCTCGCACATGAATCTTACCAAGGGCAAGACCCAGCGAACAAATCACGGAAAGAATGACGATGGCTTGCACCGCCGAATGTATGTTGATTAATCCATCAAACCACATGATTTTTTATATCTGTATTTAAAATTCGGCTGCAAAGGTACAAAAAATAAAAGAATAACCAATATTTATCCAAAGTTTTTTAGTACCTTTGCACTCGTTTTTAATAAACATGAAATGAAAGATATTTGTTGCATAGGACACATTACAAAAGACAAGATAGTCACGCCCAACCGTATCGTCTATATGGCAGGTGGCACTTCCTTTTATTTTGCATACGCCATTAACCAGTTGCCCAAAGATGTATCGTTCTTCTTGGTAACGGCTATGGACCCAACAGAGAAAGAACCCGTGGAGAAAATGCTCCAGGCTGGCATTGATGTTACGCTGAATGCCTCTCGCAATACGGTTTTCTTTGAGAACACCTATTACGGTGAGAACCAGAACGAGCGTAGACAACGAGTTTTGGCAAAGGCAGACCCTTTCACCATCAAGCAACTGGAGCATATCGAGGCTAAAGTTTTCCATTTAGGAAGTCTGTTGAGCGATGACTTTTCCACGGAAGTCGTGGAATACCTATCCTCAAAAGGCAGGGTTTCCATTGATGTACAAGGTTATCTGCGTGAGGTAAGAGACGAGAAAGTATATCCCATTGACTGGCAAGATAAGCTGAAAGTGCTCAAGAACACTTATTACCTCAAGGTCAATGAGACGGAAATGGAAACCATCACTGGATTGAAAGATGCGCACGAGGCTGCAAGACTGCTCCATTCATGGGGTGTCACGGAGGTAATTATCACGCTTGGCGACGAAGGTTCGCTCATCTATGTAGACAATCAGTTCTATGAAATTCCTGCATACGCTCCGCATGAAGTAGTGGATGCCACAGGATGTGGTGATACTTATTCCGCTGGCTATCTCTACAAGCGACTACAAGGTGCCACTCCTACCGAGGCTGGCAAGTTTGCCGCTGCCATGTGTACCATCAAACTTGAGCATCACGGTCCTTTCAACCGAACTGTCAAGGAAATCATGGAGATTATCAAATAATCCAAGGGGCGTAAGACATTTACGCCCCTTGAACATATCAGTCACCTTTCAAGGCATCGAATGCACCTTGAATTTTCTTGGCTGTCTTTTTAAATGCCTTTGATACTTTCTTGCCTATGTCTTGGGCTACATCAGAAACATCGTCCGATGTATTATTGACGAAGATACGTGCCATTGCCTTTTGGTACTTCACCTTAGCCTTGCTGCACTTCCTTACATCCTCATCGGTCAGTTTTTTCTGTGTTACCTTGTATTCAGCAAGATAAGCCTTATAGGTGGAATCCACCTTTGCCTTTTGCTCTGCGGAAAGCGTGTCACAAAGGGCAACGCTATCAACGAAAGCCGTAAGACGCTGGGCATAGGTTAGCGTATCACCTATTGCGGCATGACCTACACCTACGAGGCAAAAGCCCAACAATATACATAAGAATATTCTTTTCATCATCTTTATTCTTTAAGTTAAAACGATGCAAATATAAACAAGTTTGCTTATAATGCCCCCTTCCTATAACTTTCTTTATAATATAATAAGGAATAGCAACAGCAACATTTTATTGGGCTATGACATTGATGGTCAGCGAATTCTTGTCAAAGGCTATACCCTTGCGTTCCACAAATCGAGTTAGCGTTCCATTATCAGCAAGTTCACGAGGTGTGCCAATGGATATTTGCCGCTGCCCATTGCTTTTGCTTTCCATAACCCACAACTTATCTGCCAGTTGAAAAGCAAGTTCTACATCATGTGTAGAAAGGAAAATAGTCTTATGAAGCTCATGCGCCAATCGCCGAAGCATCTGCAAAGTATCCACCTTGCTGGGAAAGTCAAGGAAAGCAGTAGGCTCATCTAAGAAAATGACTGGTGTCTGTTGAGCCAAAGCCTTGGCTATCATCACCTTTTGTCGTTCTCCATCACTCAGTGTCTGTACCATTCGGTCTCTCAGATGGTCGATATTGGCTTGATGGATAGCCTCATCTACTATCAGCTTATCATCGGCAGAGAGTTTTCCCCAGAAACCTGTATAAGGAGAACGCCCTAAGCCTACCATTTCTTGGATGGTGAGATTGTCCACATCTGGCTTTACGGTGAGAACTACACCTATCTTTCGAGCTAATTCATGAGAAGAATAATCATACAACGGCTTACCTTGCAGGGTTATTTTCCCAGACAAAGGTTGCTGAAAGGCAGAGAGTGTACGAAGCAACGTTGACTTACCCACGCCATTTGCTCCTAACAGGCAAGTCAACTCACTATCATAGAGCGAGGCATTGATACCCTCAGCTACCACCCTACTCTGTTTCTTTGTACGATAGCCTATGCTTAAATCTTCCAATATGATTGTTTCTTTCACCATTTTATCCTTAAAGAATTATATAATGACTGCAAAAATACAAAAAATAACAAACATTATATGCTTTCCTAAGCCTTTTCTATCTCTTTTTTCCTTTTTCCCAAGAAAAAATCCCAGTCATTAACCATGACTGGGATATACTTCTATGCTTTGGCTTTCACATTTGATTGGTAAAAAAGTACTTAATATTTATATGAATTAAAAAGCAAGGAAAGGACGGACAGTTGCGGAGTTTGCACTCTTAGGGAAAAAATAAAAACGAAAGGATCCTAAGCCTTGATTATCATCTACGCCAGAATCTACAATTATAGCATCTGTAGATGAACCCTCCGAAGATGTCCATACCCACGCAACAGTTCCTTGGAAAAATTCTGTATAGTTGTTAGCACCAACTTTGCTTAAAGCAGTATTTATGTTAGTTGAAACTGTTTTCGCATTTTTAAAAAAAGTATTTATGTCCCAAGTGTCAGGATTGATACCCCCACCTAATTGAGACGTTATAGCATAATATTGACCAGCTGTTGGTAAAAACCACCCAGTACACTTATCTGAGTTGGCAGGAAGTGTAGAATAATTCTTGGCTTGGTAGGCTGCAGCATATGCAGGGCTCATGGATACCAAGGCGTTAGTCTCTGTATAACCAGATCCATAGGTTTGTGTGGAAGAACCTCTAATCAATGCTCCATTAACCTTAGTACGACTTGCGTTTGCGTTTGAAGGATACCAATAAAAGTTTGTTCCTTGATTTGTTGTTCCTGTAGAACCTATAGCTTTCAAACCAATAACCAAGGCGTGACCTCCAATGCCTTTTGCCTTGGTATCTTTCTCTGTCCAATAGTTACTGCCTATATATCCAACAACACCTATTGGTGTCTTATCTGAAACCAATGCTTCATTCTGATGAGTAAGCTCACCTTTAGAATAATATATGTCGCCAGGCTTTAATGTAAATCTTTGCTTCAGATTTAAAATACTGGAACCGTAGCCTATGGCATTGGCTTCTATGGCAGGAACCGTTGTAGACCATACACCATATTCTTTCTCTCCTCCACTAAATTCAGTTTCAGTATTTGGCTTGACAATAGCGACAAACTTATTGTTGGTATATTCATAATTGGTAACCTTGAACATTTTATTAGTATCAAAGTTCTCACTTGCAGGAACTGGACCTACCCATGTATAACTTGCATCATTATAAAGTTCACAGTTACAATCATTTCTTGTTGTTAGAGTGACTTCCGCAAGGGACATGGCATGGGACATCGTATTAAAATCGATGCTACTTGCCGTATTACTAATATTAGCCATACCGATTTGCAAATCGCACTTGTCCAGCTTATCCAAGTCACTTTGGTCAGAAGCTGGTTGCCAATTCTCTATGGCAGTGCTAAAGAAATTGGTAGCCATTTCTTCCTTTGTATTGCCACTGATGGTTATTGTGCTACCCTCTGTGGGCATTCCTATTAGGTTTTCTTGGTAAGGATAATAAGCGAAGTACTGGAACCTCGGAGAGAACAAACAAGTCTTGTCCGCTGGAATGCTCCAAGTCTTTGAAGTGCTATTATATGTTACGGCAACATTGGCATTCCTCAACTTATTGTTATCATCTACGATGAACAAGCCTACTTGATTACCATTCGCATAAGCTGACTTCAACTTGTTTACCGTGGTTGTATATTGACTGCTCCAATTAATAGGAAACTCAATATTACCCAAGTTAAGAGTTGTGACTTCAGAAGCGGATAGCTTATAAATAATACTATGCCCTGCTTCCCAACTTGTACCGCTTAAACTGGCGGTAAGGGTCTTTGCACCATTGTCATTGTCAAAGACTATTTCCACTTCGGCATCTGAACCTAACGTTTGTGGTATCATTAAAAGCGTTTGGTCATTATTGGTAAGGGCTACATCTTTCTCACCTGTTATTGTACCATCACCATTGGAACCGAGTTTATCTATGGTGTATTCTGCATCAGCAGTAACATTATCAGTATTCCAAGTATTAGTGGCAATATTATAATCGCCCTCACCTTTTACACCACGGACAGTTATCTTACTGATAGTGCCAGGCACCATGTCCTTTCCAACGGCAAAGGTAATGGCTGTTAAGGCATGGGAGAAATGTAGGTTTACAGCATTTGGTGTATCTGTTGCTTTGTGTTCATTGTCCTCGCTCTTTGCCACTATGAAGTCTGGTTGTGACTTAATATCATCTCCTGTTCCTGCGACATAGTGTACTGTCCTGTATCCCGACAGTCCACTGTCGCTTGTGGACAGCATACTGGCATTAGTTGGGGCATAGGCATAGAATGATAAGGAAGCATTGGTAGTCCAATACTCGTCATTGGAAATATGCCAAATATTGCCACTCTTTGTTGCCTTTTCAAAAGAGAAGTACCCTGCTTCTACATTATCTTTCTTAGATACTGCGCTAACAAAGATTTCATCACCAATCTCCGTTACCTTTGTTCCTCTGGTAGATATACTATTCTGATTATTAATCTCAGACAAAGGAACACCAGAGCGAGTAACCAACTCGTCCTTGTCATTATAAAAATAAGTACCCACTTGTTCCACTGGATGAAGATACAATGGCTTTCCTAAGTCACTCTTTACGATTAATGGATGATAAGAATCAACGGTGCTCATTGTACGAGTGGTTTCGTCATTACTACTGCTGCCAGAGTTTGGAGTCCAGCCATTCACTTCTGTTGCAGTAAAAGAAATCTTCTTGTCGGAAAGAGTGACACCAGACATTCCTACACTTTCTGAACATGACACTAAGGATGATGATACTACTGATAAAGATGCCAATGCCAACAATAAACTTGTACTTTTCCTTTTAACGTATATCATTGCTTTAAGCTATTATGTTCCGCTGAACTCCCAAAGCAGATGATTATTAAAATTAGGCTTCATCTATTCAAAAGATATTGGCGTAGGAGTCCTTACCTCTATTGTGTCCTTGCAGACTGAGGTCTTAGGAAACCGCTATGCCAAGGACAGAAGTAACAGGACACACCTACGCCAACATTGTATATATGTATGTAGCACAAAGCATACCCCTCCTTACGAAAGGGCATACCTGTGCTGTGTATATATACACGATTTGTAGGCATCCACTATCATCTTCCTCTGAGCACATTTGAAAGTTCCTAAGTTTCAGTCTGTCAGAAGTTAACGTAGTAAACACCATTTCTTATAAATAGAGCCAAACCATAGATTAACGCCAGCAACTCATTGTTGGCAATCCATGGGATGACTGTGCAAAAGTAATGAAAATATTTGAATTCAGCAAAAGAATTGTATGATTTTATGGTATTGGGCACTTTCTTTTAGGTCTGGCAAGGCATCATACAAGTTTTCTTGTTTTTCTTTGGCATTTCAGATATAAAAGTGTAACTTTGCAGCAACAAATATGACATAGCATATAAACATGTTTGAACAAATATCACCCATCCAGGCATTAATGCAGCAACGTACATTGCTCCAACTGGAGTATTATACGGAAAAAGAAGCCTTTCGCAAACTCACCGAACAAATAGGTATGCAACGAAAGGTGAAACGTGGCGATGCTTGGTATCCACTGCGTGTAGGCAAGAGCTTTTATAACTCATTGAACCAAACAGCCATCGAAGTTTTTCGTACTTCCGACCAAGATATAGAACATAACTTCGAGTTCGGGCGACCTGTCATGTTTTTTAGAGTAGGGAATTCTTCACTTAAATACTTCTCTTTTACAGGAACCGTAAGCTATGTGGATGGTGACAGAATGGTGATTACCGTGCCAGACTCCGCCCCATTGCTGGATATTCAACAATCAACCGACCCTATCGGCGTACTGCTTTCTTTTGACGAAACCAGCTATAAGCTGATGTTCGAGGCTTTGGACCGCACCATGAAAGCCAAGAACAACCGTCTGGCTTGTCTTCGAGACTTGTTCTATTCCCATCAAAAGGTAGGAAAGTTCTCTTTTGAGCCAATGAAGTTTCCTTGGCTTAACCCTACTCAAGAAAGGGCCGTAAACGAGGTGCTTTGGGCAAAAGATGTCGCCATCGTTCACGGTCCTCCTGGAACAGGAAAGACCACTACACTTGTGGAAGCCATCAATGAGACGCTGATGCGTGAAAGTCAGGTATTGGTTTGCGCCCAAAGTAACATGGCTGTGGACTGGATTTCTGAAAAATTAGTAGATAGAGGTATCAATGTATTACGTATCGGTAACCCTACTCGTGTGAACGACAAGATGCTCGGTTTTACATACGAACGCCGTTTCGAGAGTCATGCCGACTATCCACAACTGTGGGCTATCCGAAAAGCCATCAGGGAATTGCGAAAAAATCGCAAGAAAGGCAGTGAGAACTATCATCAGAAAATGGAACGACTGAAAAGTCGTGCCGCAGAGATAGAAATCCGCATCAATGCCGAACTCTTTGGCGAGGCTCGTGTCATCGCTTGCACACTTGTTGGTTCGGCACATCGCTTATTGGAGGGAATGAAGTTTGGTACCCTTTTCATCGACGAGGCAGCACAAGCATTGGAAGCTGCTTGTTGGATACCTATACGCCGTGCATCCAGAGTGATATTGGCAGGCGACCATTGCCAGTTGCCACCAACAGTAAAAAGCATTGCAGCCTTACGAGCAGGATTAGGCAAAACTCTTATGGAACGTATCGCTGAGAACAAACCTGAGGTCGTGACACTTCTGAAGATACAATATCGCATGAATGATGAGATCATGCGCTTCTCCAGCAACTGGTTCTACAAGGGTCAAGTGGAGAGTGCGCCACAGATAAGACATCGTGGCATCCTCGACTACGACCACCCTATCACATGGATTGATACTTCTGACAAGGAACCTATGGACACCATTGAGGAAACTACGGACAACAATTTCAAGGAACAATTCGTAGGCGAGAGTTTCGGAAGAATTAACAAGGCGGAGGGAGAGCTTACTCTCCTTACACTTGCTGAATATTTCACCAAGATTGGTAAGCAACGAGTGCTCAACGAGAGCATTGACGTAGGCATCATCTCCCCTTATCGTGCGCAAGTACAATACTTGAAACGCCTCATCAAGAAGTATGAGTTCTTCAAGCCTTATCGCCGTCTCATCAGTGTGAACACGGTCGATGGTTTCCAAGGGCAAGAGCGTGATATCATCCTTATCTCATTAGTTCGTTCCAACGACAATGGCCAGATAGGTTTCCTCAAAGACCTCCGCCGTATGAACGTAGCGATGACGAGGGCAAGGATGAAGCTCATCATCCTTGGCAACAAGGATACGATGACTCAGCATCCGTTCTATAAAAAACTGTGGGAGTATATTGAGGGAATTACAAAAAATGAATAAAACAAAGTAAAATATTTCCCCCTTTTCCTTTGTCGTTTCAAATTAAAATCGTAGCTTTGCAGAAAAACAAACATAAATATTATCGCTTATGGCATCTATAACATTAAATGGTCTTTGGAATTTCATTCAGTCCATGTCGCTGAATGCCAGCAATGAACAATGGCTTGCAAACAAGCTGCATGAATCAGCCATAAACAAACAAATTGCAGAAAAGAAACATGAAGCTGCAACCCTAGATAAACTTTTTGGTGCATGGGATAATCACGATGGAGATTTGATCGAAAAAGCAATTCTTGAGGGGCGTAACACTGATTATGCTCGTGAAATTGCTTCCTTTGACGACTAAATAGTTTTTATTATGGAACAAGGTTACCTACTAGACACAAACATTTGTATTTACCTATTCAAAGGAAAATATAACATTCGTGAGAAATTAAGAGAAATAGGTACATCTCATTGCTACATTTCTGAAATTACATTGGCGGAATTAATTTATGGTGCACAATGTAGCAAAAATGTAGCCAAGCATACCAAAGAGATAGAAGATTTACTCACTATCATACAAGTTCTCCCAATTCGTCCGATTTTATGTGAATATGGACGTATTAAAAAAGAACTTCGACAAGTTGGGATGATGATTGAAAACTTTGACCTACTCATTGGCGTTACAGCTTTAGCAAATAATCTTGTAATGGTTACTGAAAACATAAAACACGTAAGCCATATTCCCGGATTATCAATTGAGAACTGGGTAAAAAAGTAAGGTTCTTATAGAATATTTTATCCCATAAAAGAGGCACTATGATTGTTATCATAATGTCTCTTAAAAAGAATCATCCTTTTCTCCCGAAGTCAGCAGGTATCTCGCCCCATTTCTTTGTTTCCCATTTCAAGATAGGAATAGTGATGTTATGAGTGCGAAGCCAATTCTCGGCACGAACGATAATCTGATAGAGAGGCTCGGTCTTGGCGTTACGTTCCAACTTGGTCTTGCACTGTTTCTTGCTTATCCATAGCTGGGCATTCACACTGTCACTATAAATAACCTTGTCCTTAATGCCTTTTTGTTCCATCAATGCCAAGGCATGGACGATGGCAAGGAACTCACCAATATTGTTCGTACCATGAAGCGGACCGTAATGGAAAACCCTCGCTCCTGTCTGGAGGTCGATACATTGATATTCCATTGGACCAGGATTGCCCGAGCAAGCGGCATCCACAGCCCAAGCATTTGCCCTTACCTCATTTGGCAAAGGTAAAACAGTGTCATTTCTCCAAGATGGAGGATTTACCGGCATTTTATTATTCATCTTTATTTAATATGATAAAAAAGCAAATGAGCATATCCCATAGTGTTATCCTTGGGACTATGCTCATTATTTGTCAATAGTCAATAATGTTATATTCAATTGTAGGTTATTATATCTTTACATTCTCTCTGGAACCTCGATACCGAGCAAAGCCATACCGTTCTTCAAGATCTTGGCGATGTTGGCAGCAAGAACCAAGCGAGTGGTCTTCTCCGCCTCGCTCTCAGCATTCAGGATGCTGTAATCATGATAGAACTGGTTGAACTCCTTGGTCAACTCGTAGCAGTAGTTGGCGATACCGGCAGGGTTGTAGTTATTGCCTGCATCGGCTACGGCTGCAGCGAAGTCGTTCATCTTCTGGATAAGGTCAATCTCTTTCTCATTCAATGGAGCATCATTGCCCAACTGTGCTGGAATCTTGATGCCATCGGCTGCTGCCTTGCGCATGATGCTGCGGATACGAGCGTAGGTATACTGGATGAAAGGACCTGTGTTGCCATTGAAATCGATACTTTCCTCTGGATTAAAG
>CAKQXI010000027.1 GCA_934281565.1 uncultured Prevotella sp. | reverse complement strand
TGCAGTATATGAATTTTATCAATGGGAAGCCCATCGGCAGAATTAAGTACGCACTTAGTTAATTCCGCCAACGGGTAAAGAAAAGAATATCAAATAGTTAGATAGTATTTTTAACTATTGTATTACAATAAAAAGTTTGAAAATGGGGGGTAGGGTTCATCTTTTTTCATTAGGGTTCATTTGCTTGTATATTTTTTTGCAAAGCCTTTTTTACTCTCGTAAGTATCATGCTTGGAGATGCTAACTATTATACTTAGGGTGTCTAACTATTATACTTACGATGCTAAGTGACTTACTTATGGGTGCAAAGTATTATACTTATGACAGCTAATTAGTGTTAATTATAAGCCACGTTTACGACCATAACGACTCAATACGGTCACGCTATTTGCCAAATGTGTTATTTTTGCAGCGTCAAACAAAAATAACAGCATCAAACAAAACGATTTGCCTATGTTTCTATTTCCAACTCGAAAACAACATGAAAAGGAAAGTTTTTCTTTAAAAGATAATGCTTTCTACTTTTTTTTTCTTACTTTTGCATCCCAAAGGCTATGGTACATCATTCATGATGTGAGTTAAAAAATACAAGATATTAACGGCATGGAGAAAAGAGTTGTTATCACAGGCATGGGCATCTGGTCTTGCCTTGGTACTGATTTGGGTACGGTAAAAGAAGCATTATACGAGGGCAAGTCTGGCATCGGCATCCAGCCAGAGCGATTGGAATATGGTTATCGTTCTGCGCTGACTGGTATTGTGGAAGAACCTGTAATCACCAAGAAGATGTTAGACCGCCATACGAGAGCTGGTATGTCGGAGGAGGCAAGGTATGCTTACATGGCAAGTGTGCAGGCGTTTGACCAAGCTGGTATCTCTGACGAATATCTGCTGAACAATGAAGTAGGATGTATCTTCGGAAACGATTCTTCTGCAAAGCCTGTCATAGAGGCTTCAAAGATTATGGACGAGAAGCATGACTCTGCGATGTTAGGATATGGCATCGTCTTCCAGTCGATGAACTCAACGGTGAACATGAACCTCAGCACCATCTTCCATCTCCGTGGTATCAACTTTACAGTCAGTTCCGCTTGTGCCAGCGGAAGCCATTCCATAGGCTTGGGCTTCATGATGATCAAGCAGGGCTTGCAAGACATGGTACTTTGTGGTGGAGCACAAGAAACCAACTATTATTCGATGGCTTCCTTTGATGCCTTGGGAGCGTTCTCTATCCGTATGGACGAGCCGACAAAGGCAAGCCGACCATTCGACAAAGACCGTGACGGTTTAATCCCCAGTGGAGGTTCTGCAGCCTTGGTGTTAGAGGATTATGAGCATGCCAAGGCTCGTGGTGCCAATATCTTGGCAGAAGTGGTGGGCTATGGCTTTTCCAGCAACGGCGGTGGCATCAGCCAACCATCAGACGATGGCAGTGTAATAGCCATGACTCGTGCTTTGGATATGGCAGGGATGAGGACAGACGATGTAGACTACATCAACGCCCATGCCACAAGTACCCTTCAGGGAGATATGTATGAGGCAATCGCCCTTGACCGTATGTTCGAGGGAAAGCATGCTTTGATTTCTTCCACCAAGGGAATGACTGGGCATGAGTGTTGGATGGCAGGTGCCTCGGAGATAGTTTATAGTACCTTGATGATGCAGAACAACTTTGTGGCTCCAAACATTAATTTCGAGAACCCAGACGAATATTCCGAAAAATTGAACATCGCAGCCAAGACCGTTGATACGGAAATCAACACCGTGCTGAGCAACAGCTTTGGCTTCGGAGGAACCAACTCCGCTTTGGTCATCAGAAAATTCAAAGACTAATTTGAGAAATGAATTTATTTAAATCAGAAAGCGATAGATATAGCCAAGAGCAACTTTCGGCGAAAGAGGCTCAGCGCCTTGCCGAGTATATTGCTTGGGGCCCTGTCATCTTCCAAGTCTCCCGACTCATGGTGAAATGGGGCATCTTGGAAGAATTGCGTGATAGTGCGGAGGGTTTGACCGTTGCTGAGTTGAAGCAGAAAACAAAGCTATCGGAATATGCCTTGAAGATATTGTTGGAGGCTTCGCTGAGTGCTGGTACGGTCTTGATTGATACGGAGACGGAACGATATACAATTTCCAAGACAGGATGGTTTCTCTTGACCGATGCTGCGACAAAAGCCAATATCGACTTCAACCATGATGTCAACTATCGTGGAATGTTCTATCTTGATGAGGCTCTGAAAGAGGGAAAGCCTGCGGGATTGAAGACCCTTGGCGATTGGTCCACTATCTATGAGGGACTGTCAAAGTTAGCCCCACAAGTGCAGGAAAGTTGGTTCGGGTTCGATCATTTTTACAGCGACCGTTCTTTTGATGAGGCTTTGAGGATTGTCTTTGCCAAGAAGCCTAAGCATCTGATGGATGTTGGTGGCAACACTGGTCGTTTTGCCTTGCGTTGTGTTGGGCATGACGAGGATGTGAATGTGACCATTGTGGATTTGCCGGGGCAGATAGAAATGATGCAAAAGAACATCAAGGGAGAAAAGGGGGCAGAACGGATAGGTAGCTATCCTACTAACATCCTTGATGAAAATAACCAGTTGCCAGCAGGAAAATGGGATGTCATTTGGATGAGCCAGTTCTTGGATTGCTTCTCGGAGGAAGAAATTTATAGCATACTATCCCGTGCAGCCAAGGTGATGGATGAAAATACCGTCTTGTATATCATGGAGACATTCTGGGATAGGCAGAAATACGAGACGGCTTCATTATGCTTGACGATGACCAGTGTCTATTTCACCGTCATGGCAAACGGCAACAGCAAGATGTATCATTCCGACGATATGACAAGGCAGATAGAGCGAGCAGGTTTGAGAGTCGTTGCCATACATGATGGCATAGGACAAGGACACACCATCTTGGAAGTGAAAATCAAATGATAAATTATAGATAAAAAATATGGAAAGAAAAGAAATTGAAGAGAAAGTAAGGAATTTCCTCATTGAAGATCTTGAGATTGAAGAAGAGAAGATTGCGCCAGAGGCAAAGTTGAAAGAAGACCTTGGCATCGACAGCCTTGACTTCGTGGATATAGTGGTAATCGTAGAGAAGAACTTTGGCTTTAAGATTAAGCCAGAGGAGATGCAGGGTGTGGTAACCCTTTCACAGTTCTGTGACTACATAGAAAGCAAAGTAAAATAAATGGAGCAGGAGAAGAAGTGGGCAGGAACAACCTTTGGCAACGCATGGATGCACCGTCAGCTTGTAGGTGCCTTGCGCTATATGGATGTCCGATTGCTATATGTGTTCTCAGCCATTTTTGTAGTTCCAGTATGCCTGCTTCTGAATGACAGTAGAAATATCATTTACCATTATTTCCGCAATCGGCTCGGGTATGGTAGGCTGCGTGCCGCATGGAGCACCTATCTGAACCATTGTCTGTTTAGCCAAGCAGTGATAGATCGCTTCGCCATCTTTGCAGGAAATAGTTTCCAAGTATCGGTAGAGGGGCAGGAGGAATTCTACCGACTGACCGATGGGCAAGATGGCTTTATGTTGCTTAGCTCGCATATCGGTTGCTATGAGATGGCGGGATATACGTTGGTAGCCCCCAAGAAGCGTTTCAATGCCTTGGTGTTTGGCGGAGAGAAAGCTACGGTGATGGATGGTCGCAAGGAGATATTCAGTCACCATAATATCCGCATGATACCCGTGATGCCCGATATGAGCCACCTGTTCATGGTGAACGAAGCCCTTGCCAACAAAGAGATAGTCAGTATGCCAGCCGACCGTATCATGGGTTCCGCAAAATATGTGGAAGTCTTGTTCTTGGGAGAAAAGGCAAAGTTGCCAATGGGACCGTTTGCCGTAGCGACGATGCGCAGCTTGGAGGTCTTGGCGGTCAATGTGATGAAGACCTCAACCAAAGGATATACAGTCTATGTAACTCCACTGGAGTATGACCATAGTGCCCCTCGGAAAGTACAGATACGGCAACTGGCGGAGAGTTATGCTTCAGAACTGGAGCGACGGATACGCCAATATCCCGAACAGTGGTATAATTTTTATGATTTTTGGTCATGATGAATTTAGATGCAGAATTCCTTACCGAAGAAAGTCTTCGACAGATAGATATACATGAACTTCTTCCCCAGCAAGAGCCATTTGTCATGATAGGCAAGCTCGTTCATATAGACAATTCCTTGACCGTCACGGAGACAAGGATTGACGGGGAGAACATTTTTGTAGAGGATGGGCATCTTAGTGCTTCGGGATTGATGGAGAACATAGCCCAGACCTGTGCTGCTCGCATTGGGTATGTCAACAAGTATGTCTTGAAGAAAGGAATACAGTTGGGCTTTATCGGTGCGGTGCGTAATTTCGAGGTGTCCTCACTCCCAACGGTAGGCGATATTGTCACGACTCGTGTCGAGGTAAAAGAAGAAGTCTTTGGCATGAGCCTGGCTTCTGCTACCATAGAGTGTGGGGGAGAGACGTTGGTGACAACAGAAATGAAAATAGCGGTAAAAGAAAGAGAAGAAGACAAATGAAAGAATTGAGAGATTCTAAGATATTTACGGTACGCTTTAGCGAGGTTGATTCCATGAACGTGGTATGGCATGGGTCTTATCCTCTCTATTTCGAGGATGCACGCGAGTCATTCGGCGAGAAGTATGGACTTGACTATATGGGGTTCTTCAAGCATGGTTATTTCGCACCATTGGTGGAGCTTACCTTTCATTACAAGAAACCAATCAGATATGGTATGCGACCTCGTATCGACATCATCTATCGCCCTACGGTAGCAGCCAAGATAGTCTTTGACTATGAAATCCATGATACGGAGGACGAGAGCCTGATAGCTACTGGACATTCTGTGCAGGTGTTCATGGACAAGGACTATCAGTTGGTTTGGACCAACCCAGAGTTTTATTTAGAATGGAAGAAACGTTGGGGACAGATTAGTGAGGATTGGGAAGTAAAGAGCTTGGATAAGGAGTGATATAATGGCATACGTTATAGCGGACAACATTATCTCACCGTTGGGTGATACATCAGAGGCAAACTACTTGGCGGTGAAGTCGGGTAGGTCGGGGCTTTGCAGATATGCTCCCGGCAATCGGGGCATACCAGATGCCTTTATGGCTTCCTTGCTTTCAGACGAGCAAGTCGCTGCATTGACACAAGATGAAAGCCTTGCACGGTTTGAAAGGTTGGCAATGGCTTCGGCAAGAAAAGCCATAGTGTCTGCAAACATAGATGTCAGCCAAGGCAATGTGGTCTTTATACTTAGTTCCACCAAAGGCTCGATAGAGCAACTGTCCCATACGGCGGAAAGCAAACCATATTTAGGGACTACCGCCAAGAAGATAGCCACAAGGCTTGGTTTCACGACTGAGCCTATCGTGGTATGCAATGCGTGTATCTCTGGATTATCAGCATTGATATTGGCTTCTCGCTTATTAGAGCAAGGCAAGTATGAGTATGCCGTAGTTTGTGGGGCGGATAGCCCAGGCCGTTTCATTATCTCAGGTTTCCAGTCATTGAAAGCCTTGTCAACTGAACCTTGCCGACCATTCGACATGGAGCGTTTCGGGTTGAACTTAGGCGAAGCTGCCGCTACCCTTGTACTGGGTGGAAAACAGTCAAAGACAGGAAGTTGGTGGATAGGCAATGGTTATGTAAGGAATGATGCCTTTCATATCAGTGCTCCATCAAAGACAGGCGAGGGATTGTACCAAGCCTTGGAAATGACATTGCAGGGAGCAGACAAGACACAAGTGGCATTCGTCAATGCCCATGGAACAGCCACATTGTTCAATGACCAGATGGAGTCTGTCGCCATTGAGAGAGCAGGTTTGTCTGATGTGCCTACCGATGCCTTGAAGGGATATTTCGGTCATACCTTGGGAGCGGCAGGTATCTTGGAGACGATAGTCAGCATGAAAGCTGCCGATGACCATACGGTCATTGGAACCAAAGGTTTTGAGGAACTGGGTGTCTCTGGCAAGGTAAATATCTCGTCACTCAACCGTTCCACAACCAAGTCCTGTTTCATCAAGATGCTGTCGGGCTTTGGTGGTTGCAATGCTACTCTGTTGGCGACAAAGGACAAGGGCGACCATCAACCGTCCGTGGACAAGGCTCGTAATATCGTGCAGACGCATCGTGTGAAAGTATCGCCAAGGGAAGTCTTGGTAGACGGCAAGCAACTTCATGTTGATATGGATGTCCCAGATCTATTGACCAATCTGTACAAACAACACATAGGAGGTTATCCTAAGTACTACAAGATGGATGCCCTTAGCCGGTTAGGCTTTGTGGCATCGGAACTATTGTTGCAATCAGAGGGAAAGGAACGGTTTGCGGAATGCAGTGACAGGGCAGTAATCTTGTTCAACCATTCTTCGTCCATCCATTCAGACGAGAAGTATTTGAAGTCAATAGAAGATGCGGCGAATTATTTCCCCAGTCCATCGGTGTTTGTCTATACATTGCCCAATATCGTAACAGGAGAAATCGCTATCCGCAATGCCTATCATGGCGAAACATCGTTCTATATCTTGCCAGAACGAAACGAGGCACAGATGACAAGCATCTTGGAGACGGCGTTCATGGACGGTAAGACGACAAGCGTGTTAGGCGGTTGGATAGACTACGAGGATGAGCGACATTATGAGGCTGAACTAATGATATATAATAAGATATAAAAGACAATGGAAGAATTGATAAAAGAACTGAAAGAAGAAATAATCAAGGCATTGAATCTCGAGGAAATGACTCCGGAGGACATTGATGAGAACGATGCCCTCTTTGGTGAAGGCTTAGGCTTGGATTCCATCGATGCCTTGGAATTGATAGTCTTGTTGGAAAAGAAATATGGCATCAAGTTGGCTAATCCAGCCGCTGGCAAGGAAATCTTCAAGAGCGTAGCGACCATAGCCAACTACGTAAGCAAGAACAGAAAGAAATGAACATAGCGATAACAGGCGAAGGTATCGTCTCGGCAATAGGTGTGAACAAGCAAGAGGTTTTGCAGTCCTTGCTTGCCAAGCGGACGGGTATCGGAGAAATGAGATACCTCCAGTCTGTACACCATGAGCTACCTGTGGGTGAGGTAGGCTTGTCGAACAATGAGATGAAGGAGATGCTTGACATTCCTTCGTCCCAGTTGACGAGCCGTACCGCCTTGATGGGTATGCTGGCTATCAAGCAAGCCCTTGAGGATGCTTCCGTCCGTAGGGATGCGGAAAAGCCTTTGCGCATCGTGTTGGTGTCTGGAACCACGGTAGGAGGAATGGATATTACGGAACAATACTTTGACCGTATAGAGGAACAAAAGAACATAGAGTTCTTGAAAACCCATGACTGTGGCAACAACACCAAGCTGATGTCTGACTATTTCGGTATCTTCGATGATGTGACAACCTTGTCTACGGCGTGTTCCTCGGCAGCCAACGCCATCATGTTAGGTGCCAGACTTATCAAGGCAGGTGAGGCAGACATCGTTATAGCAGGTGGTACGGAAGCCTTGTCATGCTTCCATCTGAATGGGTTCAACTCATTGATGATACTCGACCACCAGCCATGCCGTCCTTTCGATGCTACTCGTGCAGGTCTGAACCTTGGCGAGGGAGCAGCCTTTGTGGTGCTTGAACCAGAGCAGATGGCAAGAGAACGTGGTCGTGTTCCCCATGCTTACCTTACGGGGTATGGCAATGCTTGTGATGCTTTCCACCAAACAGCTTCTTCCGAGAACGGAGAGGGGGCTTACAAGGCGATGAGGGCTGCCATGGAAATGGCACATCTTTCTGCCCATGACATTCAGTATGTGAATGCCCACGGTACGGGAACGCCCAACAATGACCAGAGTGAGAGCGCAGCCTTGAGGCGCATCTTCCAAGACAAGATGCCTTGGGTATCAAGCACCAAGTCGTTTACTGGTCATACGACCAGTGCTTCGGGGAGCATAGAGGCGGTTATCTGCCTATTGGCGATGCAACACCATTTCGTTCCATCCAACTTAGGATGGGAGAACCAGATGCCAGATGGTATCACGCCCACGTTGGGCATAGAGGATGTTACCTTGGAGAATATCCTTTGCAATTCCTTTGGCTTTGGTGGAAATGATACTTCGCTCGTGATTTCTTCTCACCCGATGGCAGATGGAACGGCGGATGAAGCCACTCCAGTTCCCGATGAGGCTATCCGAGTGGTAGCCAAGGTAGAGATTACTTCTGAGGAAGAACTCGGAGAGATACGACAATATGTGAAGCCATTGGAAGCTCGAAGAATGGGCAAGCTCATGAAAAGCTCGCTCCTGTCTTCCTTGCGAGCATTGGAAAAGGCAGGCATAGAGGTGCCAGATGCCATCATCACCGCCACTGCCTATGGCTGTATAGAAAACAGCGAGCGATTGTTGGAGCAGATGATTGCCGAGGGGGAAGGGACACTGAAACCCACTTACTTCATGCAGAGCACTCATAATACCATTGGTAGCAACATTGCCATCAAGACCCATTGTCATGGTTACAATGTAACTTATACCCAAGAGAGCAAGTCGTTGGAATGGGCGATACGTGATGCCAAGTTGTTGTTGAGAAGTGGCAAGTATAAGAATGTATTGGTGGGCTGTCATGACGAGAGTACTCCCTTGTTCAACTCACTGATGGAAAGAAACGGAATGAAAGGTATGTTGCCTGTCCATTCCATAGCGATGGTGTTGTCATGTGGCGAGTAATCATATTGGCGATAGTGCAAAGTGCGCTCTTGGCAGGTGGGCAGGTGTTCTTGAAGTTTGCCTTGATGAAGATGCGTCCTTTTGGATGGACCAAGGAATTCTGGCTAAGTCTGTTGCTCAACTGGCAATTTGCTTGTTGTGGATTGTTTTTCGTCTCCAGTTCAGTTCTTTGGATGTATATCGTAAAGCACTATCCGCTTAGTGTGGCTTATCCAATGATAAGTTTGAGCTATGTCTTCGGACTCTTTGCAGCCATGTTGTTCTTCCATGAGTCGGTATCGGCAGTGAAGTGGATGGGTGTGTTCTTGATCATAATAGGATGTTGTTTAATAGCTAAATGATAAGGATGAAAAAGTTAATAGTTGTTCTTGTAGCTTTATGTTTAGGCTTTTCTACGCTTTCCGCCCAGCAGAAAGTGGACGAGGTTAGGGTAAGACAGCAAATTGATGCCGTGGCTTCCAGCATGAGGACCATGCAGTGTGATTTCGTACAGACGAAGTATCTCAAGATGCTCAATGACAAGATGGTGTCCAAGGGCAAGATGTATTACCAGCAGAGCAACAAGCTGCGCTGGGAATATGTTTCTCCTTATACCTATACCTTTGTGCTCAATGGCTCGAAAGTGTTGTTGGGCAGGGGCAATCGCAATGATGTCATCAATGTCAATCAAAGCAAGTTCTTCAAGGAGATAGCTCGTATCATGATGAACAGTGTGGTTGGCAAGTGCCTGATGGACACCAAGGACTTCAAGGTGAGCATCCTTGGGTATCCAACGGAGTATGTCGCCACGCTCTATCCCCAACAGAAACAGATGCGACAGATGTTCCAGAAGATAGTGCTGCATTTTAGCAAGCAGAAGTCTATGGTTTCGATGGTGGAACTCGTAGAGAAGAAAGGCGACAAGACCATCATCGAGTTAAAGAATGTAAGAGTAAACGCTCCTGTCAATGCAAAGGTATTTAATATTAATTAGTTTCTTGGTATTGGGCTTCTGCTCCTTGCCCTTGATGGCACAACGGGGAAATCCCGACCAGGAAGCCTATGTGGACAGTGTCGGAAGCAAGATGAAATATGCTGCTACGATAGAGATGCCAAAGGGCTATGTCAGTGGCATCTGTGTGTTGGTGACGGAAGACGGAGTCATCAAAGGAAGTATGTTCAATGAGTTTGGCATTTCTTCCATGGACTTCGTTTATCGGCATGGAGAGAAAAAGGTGGAGTTCGTCAATGTCATCAAGATGCTCGACAAGTGGTATATCAAGCGAGTGCTGGGGAGAGACATGGCTCATGTCGTGGAGAATCTCCTGAGTGGCATATCCACTTACCGCAATGAGAAATATAAGATAGACTATAAATTTAAGATATTGAAAGATGCAACTGAGGAATAATCTATATACGGTCTCCAGTGTAGACAGGGATGGAGAAACTGGGCGTTTTGTCGTAGACTTCAACCCTTCTTGTCTCATTTATCAGGCTCATTTCCCCGATGAGCCGATTACGCCGGGCGTGTGTATCGTCCAGATAGGCAAGGAACTTCTGGAGGAACTCTTGCATCGGTCATTGGATATAGCCACGGTCAAGAATGTGAAGTTCTTGTCTGTCATATCGCCAAGGGAAACCACTTCCGTTGTCTATCAGATCCATAAGGTGACGACAGTGGAGGACGGAAAGAAAGTGAAGGCACAAATCGTAGTGGCAACGGAGAAAGAGGTGAAGGCTAAGATTTCTTTAGTATGTAGGCAGCATGAAGATTGATATGGAGCAACAAAAAAGGCTTTTGAAAGCAAGGGGCATCTGTGTGGTCATACCTACTTATAACAATGAGAAAACCATTGGACAGGTCGTAGCCGATACCCTTTGCCAGTGTGACGATGTCATAGTCGTGAATGATGGCAGTACGGACTGTACGGCGGACATTCTTCAGAATATAGAGGGCATCACCGTTGTCTCTTACCCAAGGAACAAGGGAAAGGGGTATGCCTTGAAAGTTGGCTTTATGAAAGCCCAAGGCATGGGCTTTTCCTACGCTATCACCTTGGATGCGGATGGACAGCATTATCCTGAGGACATCGCTTTGTTTCTGAAGGCAAACCAAGAGCATCCAGGGGCATTGATTATAGGTAGCAGACAGATGCAAGGGGCAGACCGTTCCAAGGGAAGTCGCTTCGCCAACAAGTTCTCCAATTTCTGGTTCTATGTGCAGACTGGCAAGGCTCTGGACGACACGCAGACGGGGTATCGCCTTTATCCATTGTATAAGATGAGAGGACTTTCATGCCTCACTTCTCGATACGAGGCAGAATTGGAGTTGCTGGTGTTTAGCTCTTGGCATGGCATCAAGTTGGTTTCTATACCCATCAAGGTTTATTATCCGCCCCGTGAGGAGAGAGTAAGCCATTTTCGACCAAAGATGGACTTCGCGAGGATTAGTGTGCTGAATACAATCCTTTGCTTCTTGGCAGTGGTTTATGGATTACCCTTGCGGTTATGGAGAAACTCGATGGTGTTCTTCAGGACAGCCTACTCGTTGTTTTTCTTCATGTTCATGTCCTTGGTGGTCATGACACCTTGCACTTGGCTTTATGTCAAGATAGGAAAGATGACGGAGAAAAAGCGTTATCGTTTGCATCAGTTGATTTACCATGCAGCTCGTTTCGTGATGATACGGCATGGCATACCGGGTACAAAGTTTCGTAGTAAGATAAGAGGTAAGATAGACTTCGACAAACCTCGCATCATCATTTGCAACCATCAGTCACATCTTGACCTCATGTGCCAGTTGGTCTTTACGCCAAAGGTAGTGTTCCTTACCAAGCAATGGGTATGGGACTGCCCTTTTTATGGTTTGATGATTCGCAATGCCGAATATTTGCCAGTGACAGAAGGTTTGGATGCCATCGTGCCACAGCTCAAGTCATTAGTAGCAAGAGGTTATAGTGTGGCGGTATATCCCGAAGGCACTCGTTCCATGGATTGCAAGATAGGACGTTTCCATCAAGGCGCCTTTTATTTGGCACAAGTGTTAGGTTTGGAGATATTGCCCATGTATCTATATGGTGCAGGCAAGGTACTGCCCAAGAAAACTTATCATCTGAACAAAGGTATCTGCTACATAGAGGTAGACAAGCCTTTGAGCCAAGCGGATATGCAAGCGATGGGTGACTTAAAGAAACAAGCATCAACGATGCGCAAGCATTATATTCGGAAATATGAGGAAATAGCAAACAAAATAGAGCGATATGTCTGAGCAAAAGAAGATAGTATTTTTTATCACCATAATATTTGGTAAAATCAGATAAAAAGTATATCTTTGTAGCGATATTAATCTTGAAAAGGTGTAATATCGTGCAAATATTAATCTTG
Organism: uncultured Prevotella sp.; assembly: GCA_934281565.1. Lineage (GTDB taxonomy): Bacteria > Bacteroidota > Bacteroidia > Bacteroidales > Bacteroidaceae > Prevotella. Next base: position 10,573 of record CAKQXI010000027.1, on the reverse strand, counting down.
AAAAGGTGTAGTAAAAAATCCGTGGATGCCAACTAACATTTTAATGATTCTCTCCGAACTCTCACTTTTAGCCCCAATGTATTGGCATTGGGGCAGTATCTCAGGCTCTATTCGCAGATGTTGTGTCAAACAAACTTACTCTTCAGTCGCTCCCAAAGGGAAGGAACCTTGAAGTCGGAATTAGGAATAAAAAATACACCTTGTGGACAAGTCTTGATACATTTCTTGCAACCGATGCAAGCATCGGCATCTCTGAACTTCACGTGCTTGTGCCACAGTACTTCTATCTTGCCTATGGCATTCGTTGGACACGTTTCCACACACTTCCAGCAAGCCACACAATGGCTTGGATTCATTGCTACATAATTAGTCAAAAACTTCTTCATATCTATCTCTTGTTTTTGAATGCAAAGTTACGCATTTTAGCTGAAAACTAAAATAGACAGAACAAGGTAAGACTTGGACTAATCAAGGTTTTTCTGCCGAAACTCTGTAGGACTGATGCCTGTAGCCTGTGAAAAGAGCCGAGAGAAGTAAGCATAATCGTCAAAACCAAGTTTGTCTGCAATTTGTTTGACAGAAAGGTTTGTATAAACAAGCATGCGTTTGGCTTGCAATATCACTTCACTCTTGATATATAAAGCAGTACTCATGCCCGTTACTTTCTTGACCACCTCATTGAGATACACCGTAGAGATGTTCAAGAGCGAAGCGTAATAGGAGGGTTGCCGTTGGGTGTAAAGATGCTCCGATAGCATCTTCCGGAACGACAAAACTATTTCCTTATGTCTTGGACTTAAATCCGTCTGCTGTAAGTTTGCATCTTGCACAGCATCAGCAATCATGGCTATGAACACCTCTGCCAAACGAGGTACGACGGCATCAGCTTTCTGTTCTTTTCCATCATTCAAATGATGCTCCAACAATATGGCTATCTGTCTCAACTCTTCCTTTCGATTCTCATCAATCTTGAATGAAGATGCCGCCAATGAGAAATTGTCAAAGACGCATTTCTCTTCACTTCCCACAAACTTACTATCTGCCATTAGCAACCATCCCTCCGCTTGCGCAGAGCCTATAAAACGATGCACTTGTCCTGGTTGTATCAAGAACACATCACCTGCTGTCAACCGCATTTCCTTAAAGTCGATGACACCACAAGCCGTACCTTGAGTCAAGAGTCCGAAGACATAATAGTCGTCTTGATGGGCATAGCTGACAGGAGTATGGTTGATGCCATGGGAATTAAATGGATGCAAAACCACTCCGAATTCAGAATACTGCGAAGCTTTGTGCTGTGGTAGTTTGTTCATATATACTAAATATCAAGCAAATACGCAAAATAAATAGGAAAAATTCCGTCATTTTCATGCTTGTTTTAAGGAATTATTCTCTCCAAACTCTCCTTTTCAACCACAAAGCCAGTATAGGATCACTCATCTCCAGATGCTTGGGAGCGGATACTGTTATCAAGTCTTTTTCCATCAAAGCTTTCTTTAATCTTGTGATATTGGCAGCCGTACCTAAATGATAGCTACTGAGTATTGCACTCTGCGTAAAACCAGTATGCACACCATTGACCAAAGCATGGAGGAAATTCATCTGATAGGCAGAGAGGTCTTCCGTTTGTTGGATAAACAATGGTTCACAAGCATCGAGCAATCGGTCGATGCCATATTGCACATCTTGTAATGTAGCCGCTGCAGAGTCTGTTGTACGTAACCATACAAACCAAGCCAATTGCTGAACGTATGAGGAGTACCTATCTGTAACCAAGCATATCTCACGAGCCAAGTTCTCAGAGATATGCTTACCAGTAGTCTCAAATCGCTGACAGATATACTCCACCCAATCATTCTCACTGATTTTGTTGAGATAAAAGAAATCGCCAAAACGATAGAATGGATAGCTTGGGTTCTGGAACATTTGCTCCATCATGTGCTTCTTGCTTCCATATAGACAATAAGACACATGACTCTGCAATTGCCACGCCCCACGAAGTTTCTTTTGGAAAGTTAAGGAATCTGGGAAATCGCCTATCTGCTGGAATTCATCTATACATACTACGATGCGATAGCCTTTCGACTGGGCTATCGCTTCTGGAAGTCTCAAAACTTCTTCTGTGGTTTGATTACTTGCATTATATTCCAAGGACAAAGAAAAGTCATTAAGAGGGTCTTGACCGAAACTAATCTTTGGTACGAATCGGCTCAGAAACACCTTTGCGTTCTCCATCCATTCCTCCCAACGATTGGAAGTAGCCCTAACGACGGCCGTGGCAAAAGCATTGATGAAATCACTCTCCGAACGACAGCCAAAGGCATCAATATGTGCGATTTTGATGTTCTCGTCCTCAATTAGAGAGCATACCTTATCCACCAATGAAGTTTTTCCCATACGACGAGGGGAGATCAATATTGTATTGACCCCATATGTAAAGTTAGCTTTCAACCGTTCTGTCTCTTCACGTCGGTCAGTAAAGGTATCACCCTCTACACGAACACCAAAAACAAAAGGAGCTTCCATGTTCTTTGCCATATTCTTTGTTGTTTTAATCGTTATGGTTGCAAAGATAATGAAAAAATCCATTTTAAACAAAGTTGTTTTAAACAAAGTTGTTTAAATGGGGTAAACATACGTCCTCTGTCAACAGCCCTACAAACTGATTGTATAGATAAATCTTGCCTTGTTTCATATCATTCCTCCTTTCGTTTGATAGGCACAGGACCAATCTCTTGTCCAAATAGCAAGAGAACTTGGTTCACCTTGTCGAGTCGAAGCGTTTCTTTTCCTTGTTCCAACTCACGCAGAAACCTAAGCCCCACACCAGATTTTGCTGCCAAATCCACTTGAGTGAGTCCAAATAGGCGGCGCATTTCCTTGATGTATGCAGATAGATTATTACTCATATCCTTCTTCTTTAAAGTGATGAGATATATTAATTTTATACCCTTTCGGTTGCAAATATACAAAGAAATCATGGAATTACCCCCGAAGTGGTATAATATATGTAATTATTTAACATATTATACCTCGTCGGGGGCAATTTTTGCTCGTAATTTCGTTAGTCGATGCGAAAATACTAAAAATGGCTGATATTAAAGCAATTATGGTATTTAAAATTCGCTAAAATGCACGTTTGCACTTCCAAATTCTTATAATAGCTCCCTTGCTATCCAAGCGCAAGCCTCTGCATCAGAATAGGCTTATCTGCATCATTTTTATTATAGATGATGCAGATAATTTGTTTTTGATGCAGATAATTTGAAAAATCTTTGTACTTTTGCATCTGAATATTGAGAACATAAAAACAGTGTGTATATGCATACATTTGACTATAAAAAGTTGCCCGAAAAGTTGTTGACACCAACCATTGTCAATCAACTTTCCATGCTTCATGAATTTCGGGGTAAGTAAGATTTATATATTTCTGCAAAGCCTGATGCACTCTCTGCGCTGCTTGACATAGCTAAGATACAAAGCACAAAAGCTTCCAACGGCATTGAGGGTATCTTTACTTCAGATGACCGACTACAGGCACTTGTAATGGAGAAGGCCGAGCCTCGCAGTCGTTCTGAGGAAGAAATAGCAGGCTACAGAGAGGTGTTATCTATGATTCATGAAAACTTGAATTTTGTCAAAGCGATGCGTTCGTATGGCATGGAATATACAGAGTTTATATTCCCCCTTTTCCTCTATATTTGTACGCTCTTTGTGGAAGACAGTGATGACTCCATTGCGCTTTATGTTGATATCCCATGAGGCGTTCTTTTATCTCAAAATGTCATTTACTTTGATAGGTAAAACGTAGTTTTAACCCAAGATTTAACACAATTAAACCTAAATATATAAAAAGAATCCACTTTTGCGTGATTTTTCCTGCCGAAAAGTTTGTATTACCAATGATTATTCGTATCTTTGCAACGTCAGTCCTCGCCAAGCCTCTTAACAATGCTCAAATCGTGCGAGGCGTTTTTTGTTTATACACATTTGAACATGGCGAATCTTATTCCTTTTTCAAAACGATTTGAATCTTCAGAAAATCTCGTTGATTTGCTTGAATCACGGGGTCTACAAATCTGCGACAGAAACAAAGCCATACAATACATAGACAATATCGGTTATTACAGATTGTCCGCTTATATGTACCCATTGTTGAAGATGCCCAAGATTGCACATCTGTACAAAGATGGTGCTACCTTCAAACAGGTAATGATGCTTTACCGCTTTGACAAGAAACTGCGACTGCTCATGTTCAATGAGATAGAAAAGATAGAAATTGCCATCAGACGTGCAGTGATGCAAATTCCTGCAGATATGACAGGAAACCCTTTCTGGCTTACTGATTCTGCAAATTTCTTAGATGTTTCTAAGTTTAATGAAACAATGCGAGCTATATCCAAGGAATACGGCAAATCCAAAGAGGAGTTTGTTCTTCATTACAAGCGGACTTACTCTGAGCTTTACCCACCATCATGGATTTTAGGAGAATTGCTCACGATTGGGAATGTCAATGCCATTTATCACAACATTAAACAAAATCGCATACGCAAACGCATAGCAAAGCGGTTTGGGTTGCCTATAAATGTGTTTGAATCATGGCTTACGGTTATTGCTGTTACTCGAAATGCCTGTGGTCATCATTCAAGAGTATGGAACAAGCAGAATGCTATTCAGCCAGCAATTCCTAATAGTCCAGTAGGAGCATGGATAACGTTGTCAACAGATTCCATGCGTACTTACTTTGACCTCTGCATCATCAAGTACTTTCTTAATGTCATATCTCCTAACAATGATATGCAATCTAAACTAACATGGTTATTCATTCGGTTTCCAGAAATCGACTTAAAGGCTCTCGGTTTTCCACAAGGATGGGAGATGGAACCATTATGGCAATAATACTATCATCAAATCCACTTTATCATCGATTCCTCAGCAAAAAACGCGCGGTCATGTCCCCACACCTTGTCATCGTATTCGTACACGATCGCCCAACGGGTCATGAAGTTATCGTTGATATCTGATGTAAGATAGATGTTGTAGAAGTCTATCAGGTTCTTGTTCACCTGTACCTGTATCTGCATTTCGGGATAACGCTCGGCTGTAAGCGTGTGGAATGCACTTGCATATTTCAATAGGAATAATATTCAAGCTCTGGTTTGATGAGAGAATAGTAGCTATCCACTATAATTTTTCTGAATTGTTCAATTTTTTATGCAACATTATGCTAAGCATGGGAAAATTCTTTGCACAACTAAAAAATATCTTATATGTGAAATAATATTGCACAGTTTATCCCTATCTTTGCACCAGAAATTAACAACAATTCTTTAAATAAAAAGGAAATATGATGACGAATAAAATGGAAGATATAAAAAAAGAAGAGCAGATGGATTTGCTCTTGGCTTTTGAGAAGATTGTGGATTTTGCCAATGGTTCTTCGCTTGACAATGACTTTTATCAAAAAGCAGATTCCTATCTTAGATACGTGTCTGACAAACTTGGCATATCCAAGAGAGCCAGTGTTATACTGGCACTCTTTGCGAACAATTGCGAGGATAGACATATTCAACTCTCTGACTTTGTAGAAGAGTTGAATTGTCGTATCTTGACACTTTTGCGATATTCCAATGAAATTCAAGAGTTGATAAAAAAGGAATATATATTTCATTTTAAGTCTGATGAGCTTTTCTATTCCTTCTCTATGGATGCAATGGAGGCTTTTCGTCACAATCATGATCTTGTGCCAAGAGACATCTCTGGTCTTACAGAATATGAACTCTTTGCTGAGTTTGATGATATATTTCGTAAATGTAGTGATAATAAAATGGATCGTAAAGTCATGCGAAATAAAGTCACAGATCTTATTCGTAAGAATGAAAACTTGAATTTTGTCAAAGCGATGCGTTCGTATGGCATGGAATATACAGAGTTTATATTTCCTCTTTTCATCCATATTTGTACGCTCTTTGTGGAAAACAGTAATGACTCCATCACGCTTTATGACTTGAATTATATATTTGAGGAGGATGATTTTATTTGGAGAAGAAACAAATTCGCTTTGTTGGGAGGTTACCATGAGTTCTTTTCCATGAAGTTTATTGAGAATGTCTGTAATGGGGGACTCGTGGATTGTGAGCATTTCAAAATCACAGATGCAGCCAAGAAGAAACTTTTTGGCAGCATGAATCTTCCTTCCCTTAAAAACAAGAGTTTCAAGGATGGTGTGATTTCATGTAAGGACATCTTGCCAAAGACTCTTTTCTACAACTCAAAGGAGATGCAGCAAGTGGCAGAGTTAGAATCTCTCTTAAAGGAAGAGAATTTCAAGAAGATTCAGGCAAGATTGAAGAAAACCAACTTTCGTTGCGGATTTGCTTGCTTGTTCTATGGTACACCAGGAACAGGTAAGACAGAAACCGTCTTACAGATTGCTCGCCGTACAGGAAGAGACTTGATACAGATTAACGTTTCTGACATCAAGAGCATGTGGGTGGGAGCCAGCGAGAAAAACGTAGTGCCAACATTAACGCAGCAATCAAGTCATTGGTTGAAGCCATCAATGCGACTCGTGACAAGCAGAACGAGGGCGTGCGAACTTCGGTGAACAAAACATACGCCTACTATATGCAGAACCTCAGCTGTCTTATCAAAGAGAATAAATTACTTGAAGCTGAGAACGATGTCTTGAAAGAAGAGAATGCAATAGTCAAAGAGCGTATATCTCAACTTGACGAGAATGCGGTCAAACGTGTGGCTGCTGAAAAAGACGAAGTGATAGAAAATCTCAATAGAAAGTTGAGTGTAGCAAATGAAGAACTCGCCAACATAGGTAAAGGCTATCGTACTCTCATGTCAAAGTACAAATATCTTGTTCTTCAGTGGAATGACCTGATACAACAACCAGAGATTGTTGAAGCAATGGCGTATGTTGAGAAGCGCAAGACGGAAGAAGCATTTGCAAAACGTGAGGAACAAGCAAGGCAATCCAGATACCAAGGTGTAATTGACCGTTTTATCAACGAAGGTCATGACGCTCTCGGAAGTTTCTCAAAAACAAAACGGATAGACTTCAATGAGAAAGAGGCTAATGCTATCTTTTACGGCATCATGGCAACTGTATCAAAGCATTGTTTGCCACTTGATGCTGCAAAGAATATAGAATTTGCTACCAACAAATTCCTTGAAGGTATGGCATGGGATGGTTGCAGCGACTTCCGCAGAGAATGTGTAACTTCATGGACAAAACTCTTCGCAACAAAGGATATCGTTTATACCGAACCCCTTTTTAACAAATTCCTTGTATTTGTCGACCACATGTCTTGCAGTTCCGATACATACGTTTCGCTTGGCGGATCAAACGGATGTGCCGACCAACTTACGAACTGGGACGGAACGCTGAAATAGGCTTGGGAGCATCGGAAAAAAGAAAAGCACAAAAGCGTTAAATGTGCCATTCGGGTAAGTGGATACGAATGTAAGGAAAGAGAGCAAGGAGTAGTCGCATATTGCAAAGCGAAAGAAGTAAGTCTTTTATTTGATTCCATTCTGATATTCCGAAGGCGAGATGCCCTCTTTCTTCAAGTTAGACCGCTCCGCCGTGCCATTCTTTAATGTCGGGGTGTCGTATAGCTTGTTCAAATAGGCAAAGAATTGCATGTTTGTGTTATGAGGTCAGCCATGTTGTAACCGAGCGTCAGCATTGTTTGGCGACCTTTTTCATCTTTGTCCATTTGAGATTGAGAGCTGAAAAGCAAGTTCCAATAACTGCTGTTGACTATTGGCATTTCGCTAAATGCAAAATACTTGTTGATGCGATCAATTGTATTGTTGGCACCAGAACGCATGAGGCTTGCTACAGCGGCTGCAGGTTTCCCCTTGAACAAACCGCCATGTGTGCTTGCTGCATAAAACACCCTGTCGAGCAGGGCACATAAGGCTCCGTTGGGGCCTGCAAAATAAACTGGGCTTCCAATGATGACACCATCTGCTTTCAGCATGGCTTCTATTAAATCATTGCAAACGTCATCTGTAAAGGAACAACGATGGCTTTTGTCGCATTTACAGCAATCAATGCAACCACGAATAGGCTTGTTTCCTATCCAAAACCATTCTGTCTCTATGCCTTTTTCTTTCAAGGCTTGTTCTACAAGGCTCAACGCCATGTATGTCTCCCCTTTTCTGTGAGGACTTCCATTTACTAACAGTACTTTCATTTTAATAACGGCAGTTGGTTCAACATTTCTTTGATGCGGATGGCAGTTCTTGGCATAGGCTCGGCAATGGTTAAGCCAACAACTTCCTTTTCTTTGGCAATGTCGTTAATGACACGCACCACTTCTGCTATTTTCATTCCGTTAGGAACCTCTCCTACGGCAGCGATGATTTCCGCTGGGTCAAGAACGTCCATATCAAAATGGATAAGCACTTTTGACGCACCACATGATTTCAACCATGCCTTTATCTTTTCGCTATTCTCTCTGACATCCTCTGGGGTCAAATGCTTGATGCCATATTGTTTCTGTCTAATCTTGATTTCGTCTTGCTCCCAGTCACGTAGTCCCACAAAGAGAATCTTGGATGGGGCAATCTTGGCTGGCAATTCGGAAACAATCTGTTTGTCACCCAATCCCATGCAGGCTGTTACTGCCATCGCATGATAGGCAGGATATACATCGCCAGGCAATGTGATATCGGGATGAGCATCAATCCAAATCATCGCCACATCGCCATCGTATTTGTCGGAAAGATATGTGAATGGAACAACACTTGCGGAACATTCACCTCCAAGCGTAACAATCTTCTGGGGATTTTGTACTTTCAAGATGTCTAATGCCGCTTTCGTTTGCTGGATAAGGGCTTCCTTGTCCAATACTCCATCTGTAACTTCTCTCTTGACGATATCTGTAGCAATGGGCACGGTGAATGTAGCTTGCCCATTGGAAGGAGCAAGAAAATTCAATAGTTGTGCCCCCAGGTAGTAACCTCTTGAAGCCTGTTCTGCGTCTTTCACTTCTGTTATCCATTGGGCGATGTTTCCACCTTGCCATTGAGGATAAACGAGTCTGATGGTCTTGATCTGCTTTTCCATAACTTGTTTTGTTTTTTGTGCAAATGAGCTCATCAAGATAGATAAGCCTAAGCACAGTATAATTACTTTTCTCATCAATTGCTTTTGTTTTTGCTTGCAAAATTATGATAAGAATTCTGATTGAGCAAATGTCTAAATAGTGATAATTTTCTCCCTATGGCGTTTTTCTTCTGTATGTTATATGGATTTTCTCAGAAAAGTGGTAACTTTGCATTACGAACACATTAAATATAAGATATGTATGAAAAGAAAATGCCATTTGATATAGATTGTTGTATCAAGGTGACGATGGAAGTTATCGGTGGTAAATGGAAATGTTGCATTATTGACGAACTGAAGGATGGAGCGAAACGTCCGAGTGAACTCCATAAGAAATTTCCTACTGCTAATGCAAGGGTGCTCAATCAACAACTGAAAGAGCTGGAGATGCATGGGATTATAGAGAAAAAATCCTTTGATGAGCAACCTCCTCATTCTGAATATTCGTTGACAGAAAGAGGAAAAACCTTGCTTCCTATCATTAAGCAAATTGAGGATTGGGGAAAATGGTTTCGTCCAACCCTCAAGAAGATATATGGGATGGAGTGATATGATTGTACATTTGTTGGATTTTCCATTGTATGGCATATTGTCAAGCGGAAGTTGTTCCATGATGCTCCTTGATGTATGTGGAAGGGGGTGCTCCTTCCACTTACATCAAAAAGCATCATGGAACATCGAAATAAGACCCGAAAAATCAATGTAAATGATAGCCACTCCATAAAAGCAGTTGATTTCTTTCTTCTTCGACCCACTTTGATGTGGTGCGAATTAAACTGATACATGTTGCCAAGCGCAAAAAGAAAATTATTGTACTTTGCCATAGAGTTTTTATGTAAAAGTAAGAATAAAAGCCCAATATGCCGCACTTGTCTTGGTAAAGCGGAATAATCGGGCATTTAAACGGAAATATTCACATTTGAATTGAATTGGCACGCTATATTTCGGGTTGTCTTTAACCTTGTTCCAATAAGCTCTTGTCCGTCAGAAAATCCAAAAGTCTTACAGTAAGCATTCCAAGTTCATCTTCTTTGCGATGAATATCATCACCAACAATTACAATCTTTCGGAAATGGTCGTTGATAGACAATAATGGGCGACGTTCCTGATTTATGGAAAGCAGATTGGATATATACCCGATATGGGGACGGTTTACGACAAAGTCCACTTCAAGTTGTCTTCTTACAAACTTGCCGTCCTCATTTTTTCCTCCGATTTCAACCAAGCCAACATCCACGCTATATCCACGACTGCGAAGCTCGTTATAGATGATGTTCTTCCTCTTGCTGGCGATAGTTGAGGATGGCAGCACGAATGCCAATGTCCGCAAAGTAGTATTTGGTTTCTGTGCCAAGCCACCTATGCCACCAGGGCAGACGCATTAAATATTTCACTTATTAACATATGTGTTGTATTATTATAACTTATTGAATATTAACATTA